>CAIRGS010000101.1 GCA_903878125.1 uncultured Nitrosomonadales bacterium
TATCGCATCGACTGGTCTGAGTTTCGTCATGCATTCATTTTCACCCTCGAAAACACTGTCACGCAGGGGAAGTCATCCTTTACCCGCAAGGCAGTCGTCCAGGCTGTTAGCGCAGGGCTGCTGGCACTGGGGGGAGGGCAGGCACTGGCCACCAACCTGATTTTTGATTCCAGTCCCTCAGCCATCACTACAGTGCTGACTGCAGACGACAGCTTGTTGGTTGGGGTAAATAACCCCGGCGTGAGCCTCACCATCGGGGCGGGTGGATCGGTGACGGTTAACCCCGGCGGGAATTCCGCCACCCTTGGTGTCAGCGCAACTTCCGACGAAAACAGCCTCAACGTCACCGGAAGCTCCGCCATATTGAGCGTAGCCGAGACTTTAAATGTCGGCTACGCGGGCGCAAAAAATACCCTGACTGTTGGCCCCGGGGGCAGTGTCTCCGCTCTCGACATCTGGATCGGCGGACTGGCAGGGTCGAAGGATAATGCCGTTACCGTAACTGGTACTGGCACGCTGAGTGCCACCAGCTATCTGATCCTGGGCTACGGAGATGGCAGCAACTCCTTGAATGTCCAGTCAGGCGGGCACGTGACCAATACTGTTGACGCGGTCATCGGCTGGGTCGCGGGGGCGACAGACAATTTGGCGACGGTGACAGGTACCGGTTCTCTCTGGACGAACTCACGCATGTTCTATATGGGGTATGCCAGCAGCGGCAATCAACTTACGATATCCAATGGCGGCAAGGTCGCTGTCAATGTCAATAACCAGGATGCGCTGATTGGCGCAACGCCAGGTGCTGACAACAACAAGATAGAGGTAACGGGCGCGGTGTCCGAGCTATCCAACTTGAACGGTACACTTTATGTCGGCCGTAGCGGTAACTCAAACTCGCTGCAGATAAAAAGCGGTGGTCTTGTCACAAGCAAGAACGTCAGGATTGGCGGAGGAACCGGAGCCACCGGCAGTCCCAGCGGGAACGGAGCAATCGTCGACGGCGCGGGATCGATATGGAATATCGCTGGCACGCTTCGGGTTGGTGCGGGCGTGGCGGGCACCAATAGCGGCCTTGACATCACCAATGCTGGCGTCGTCAATGTCACCGGCAACAGTTTCGTGGGTTATGACGCGACCTCAGACGAAAATCACGTGTTGATCAGTGGCGCGGGTTCCCAGCTTAACGCGAATGCTTTGACGATAGGCTACGCGGCGGGCTCGATCAATAATGTGATGACCCTCTCGAACGGTGGGGCGCTGTCCGCTTCCGTAATTACCATCGGGGAATCGAGCGGACTTGTGATCGGCGCGGGCGGAGCATCGGGGGCTATCTCGACACCGATTACCATCACCAGCGCGATGACTGCTCCCTTTGTGAAATTCAACCATACCAATAGCAACTACACCTTCGCATCGTCGCTCGCGGGCACCCTTGAGGTGATACATGACGGGTCCGGCACCACGAACCTTACTGGAACAAATACCTACACCGGGGCAACGACCATCAATGCCGGTGTCCTGAATATAAACAGCATCAGCGCAACAAGCGCCATCACGGTCAACTCCGGCGGCACACTGGGTGTGGCGGCTGGGAATACCGGAACCGACATCGGCATCTACACGCAGGACGCGGCCGGCACCTTCCGCACCTATATTACAAACAACACCACTTTCGGTATATTGAATGTGCTTGGCACTGTAGGCATGGCCAGCAATGCCAGGATTGATGTTCAGGTCAACAACTGCGGTAATGTCACTCCAGGCACCACCTTTGCTGGCATCATTTCTTCCACTAACACCATCAGCGTCAATTCATTCATCGTCACCGACAACTGTGCCGGTTTGGTCTTTACTGCGAGCTTGAGCGGGAATTCCCAAGCTGTGAATCTGGTTGCCAATATTGCGCCTGCTGTATCCATTCCCTCCCTCTCGGAATGGGGCATGTTCTTTCTCTCCAGTCTGTTGGCCTTTGGGGCGGTCATCAGTCTGCGTCGTCAGCGCCAGTGAGCATTCTGTTTCAATGCTCGCCCTTAATCGGAACAACAAAGGGGACGAATATAAAGAAAAATGGGGACGTAGCCCAAATTATCCGATCCGGATTACCCATACCTACCACGTGCCTACGCATAATATCTGGCTACGTCCCCATTTAATTTTCAGGGCATTGACAACATGTAGCCGCGCAACTACAGTTGCTGCATGATTGAAATTCGCAAAACAAACCTATTCGTGCAATGGCTTGATGCCTTGCAAAACCTCCAGGCGAGAGCGCGCGTCCAAGCAAGGATCGAGCGCTTGCTGCCGGAAACCCCGGTGATGTTGACCCAGTTGGCGAAGGTGTCTCTGAGTTGCGAATCAATTATGGTCCCGGTTATCGGGTGTATTTCAAGAAGCGGGGGCGAGAGCTGATTATTCTTTTGGCGGGCGGAGACAAGAGTACCCAAACCAAAGACATCAAGGCGGCCTTGCGCCTCGCACGCAATCTTTCGGAGTAGAGCAACCATGACTACAACCGTTACCACTCGCTATGACGTTGCCGAACACCTCAGAACCCAAGAGGAAATGGCTGCTTACCTTGAGGCCTGCCTTGAAGAAGCAGATGGAGATGCTGCATTCATTGCCAAAGCACTTGGCGATATTGCTCGCGCCAAGGGTATGTCACAGGTCGCGCGAGACGCAGGACTGTCCCGCGAAAGCCTTTACAAGGCGCTTTCCGGTGAGCGTAGCCCGGACTTCGACACCATCCTTAAAGTCATTGGTGCGCTAGGGCTGAAGTTACATGCCGAAGCCGGACACAGTTGACCAAGTTGCCCAACCTGACATTCAACCCGGACTCCGCAAAAGCGCGGAGCCGGTTAATTTTACGTTAGGCCGCAGCAGTTCCTCTTCCCAAGACAATGAGTAAGTTCGCTACAAAGTCGTTGCCAGTATTGCCTGATCTGTTGGCACCTGACGGTTCAGCAGTACGAGTTCTGCTCGCCATGCGCGGCGGCTCCATGGCTCACTTTGAGCTTGCAGCAGGCCAAACTTCGTTGGCCGTTGCGCATCGGACGGTCGAAGAAATCTGGTATGTCCTGTCCGGTCGCGGAGAAATGTGGCGAGCTGAAGGCGAACAAGAGAAGATTGCTGTCCTCGAGGCAGGCATTTGCCTCACCATCCCGGTGGGTACGCGGTTTCAATTTCGAGCGTCGACTACTGAGGGCCTTTGCGCAGTAGCGATCACAATGCCGCCTTGGCCGGGGCCTGAAGAAGCACAGTATGTTGTCGGCCCCTGGTAGTCGGCTCCAGAATGCGGCCTAACCCTTCCTTCAAGCGGACCGGCCTTCGGCGGTCCGCTTAAGTCAAACGTTATATTTCACAGCCGCGACCGGGTGGTGGTATGGGGCCATCCACCCGGAGCGCTTTTAGTTACGCCCAGCGATCACGCCGCCATCAACGTCCCAAATTGCGCCAGTCACCCAGCTGGTATCGTCACTGAGAAGGAAGTCGATGGTTTTTGCAACATCCTCGGGTGTGCCGATTCGCCCAATCGGATGAAAGCTGTTGAATGTGGCAAGTGTTTCGTCAATTTTACTTGGGTCAATGAATGCCTTGTAAATGGGTGTTTTAACCACAGCCGGTGAAACTGCATTTACGCGAATATTGAGGTCAGCCAACTCCATAGCCATATGTTGTGTGAGTGCGTGTAGTCCGGCTTTCGCCATCGAGTATGCAGAGGAAGGCGTCACCTTAATGGCCTGCTGTGCCCACATTGATCCAATGTGCACAATCGAGCCACCGTCGTTCGCCGCCATGTTCTTAGCCACTGCCTGTGAAATGAAAAAGGTGGCACGGTTCAAATCCAGGTAGGTGTCATAGTCCTCATGTTCATGCTCAAGGAATGGCGTGGGCTTGAAGTAGCCCGCCGCGTTCACCAAGTATTTGATGTGGCGGCCGTGGTTCTCGGCAAAGGCAACGATGCGCTGCACGTCATTCCGTTCGTACAAGTTTGCTTGGAGGGTTTCAACATGGCCAAATGCAGAAAGTTCGTGCTTTGCCGTTTCCAGTTTTTCCGGCGAGTTGCCTACAATCACGGTTTTTATGTCGCGTTGCAGCAAGAGTCTCGCGGTTGCAAGACCCATTCCACTGGAGCCACCCACAATCAGGGCCAGGGGTTGTACCATGTTTTTCATCAGATCACCTTTTATCAGTAGTTGCAGGAGATCGCAGAGTATAGAATTCGGTAGCCTGCTGAAAAGCAGGTACAAATTGGTACGACAGTCACTTATTGGTACAAGTTGATGAGCAGCCAGGATAAAAAATTTTCTAGAAGATCAGCTCCCGAACGGAGCGCGCGTATGGTTGAGGCCATCTTTGGCTGTAAATGGTCACTTACCGTCTATCAGCTCCTAGCAAATGGCATCCATCGGCCAGGTGAAATGGTGCGTAGTGTTGAGGGCCTAACAACGAAAGTGCTCAACGAGTGCCTTCGTAAAAACATGGAATTCGGTATCATTGAACGCATCGCCTATGACGAAGCCCCGCCACGCGTTGAGTATGTGGTTACGCGGTTTGGCACGAAATTCATCCGCATCCTGGATGAACTAGAGAAGCTTCAGCGTGAGATCGAAAGTGAAATATAACAACGCCATCAACTCGGACAGTAAAAAGCGGCGCGCCTTCGTCGCCCCGCTTTTTACTGCCGGTTATGGCGAACGTTAGGCATTCGCAGCCAGCCCTTGTTGCGCACCGCGCAACGCGCTATCATTCACACATGATTACATCGTTTCGCCACAAAGGACTGCGAAAATACTTTGAATCCGGCAACTTGGCTGGAATCCAACCTGCACATGCTAATCGGCTCAAAATGCAGTTGGCGGCACTCGAAACGGCTCAAACTATCGAGGACATGGACATTCCCGGTTTCCGGCTTCACCCGCTAAAGGGAGGTGAGCGTGGGCGTTGGTCAATATGGGTAAATGGCAATTGGCGCGTCACGTTCGAGTTTGAGAACGGCAACGCATTTATTTTAGATTACGAGGATGATCACTAATGGCTATGCACAATCCACCGCACCCCGGAGCATTTATTCAAGAGGTTTATCTTGTGCCGAACGAAATTAGTTGCAGGGAACTCGCCCTCAAATTGGGGGTTGCCGCCTCGACCCTTAACCGCGTTTTGAACGAAGCCAGTGGCGTGAGTCCTGAAATGGCTCTCCGTCTTTCAAAGGCATTGGGACGCTCACCGGAAAGCTGGTTAACGATGCAAGACAATTACGATTTATGGCAAGCCAAGCAGACCGTGGACTTGAAGAAAATCCGCAAGATTGAATTCAAATATGCCTAACCGACATTCAACCCCGACTCCGCAAAAGCGCGCAGCCCCTTACTTTTACGTTAGGTTTCATAGCTTCAACCACCCCGGGCTGCTGTGGAGACTGCCATGCCAAACTCAAAGATGACCATGTCCCAAATCGTTCGCGTGGCTCTCGCCTTCTTGCTGGCGACAACGCAACTTCCGGCGGCATTCGCCCTGGACAACGCGCCGGCGAGCGTCGTTCAGGAGCTTGCGCCATTCTCGTCGGATGAGGGCGTTGCTCGCCTTGCCCGATCGACTGCAAAAGTCGACTTTCCCGCGCTCGCCAATCAGTTCGAACCGCAATCGAACGCCGCCTTCTGTGGTCCTACGTCAGCGGCTATCGTGCTTAACGCGGTGCGCGGTCGCAGCGATGATCTGCCCCGCGATCGAAGCCGCTTGCGTCCTGAAGACTTTCGGTTTATTCCCGCCAAGTTCGACCTGACACTCCCTCGCTTCACTCAAGATAACGTAATTACGAAAGGCGTGAAGACACGGGCACAAGTTCTCGGCGAGCCCACAACAATCAATGGAAAGCAGGTGGGTGACGGCGGCTACCAGGTCCGCCAGCTCGATGAAATGCTGAGGGCGAATGGTCTTGTCACCCGGCTTGTCATCGTCGATGACAGAAAGATTGAGCAGGACATTCGGACCGAACTGCTTGAGAATCTCAACAGGCAGGGTGATTATGTGATTGTTGCGTACCGACGCGCGGCCGAAGGCCAAAGGGGCGGCGGACATATATCACCTCTCGGGGCATACGATGCTGAATCCGACTCGTTCCTCGTTCTGGATGTAAACCCTGCAAGGGCTGGCTGGGTTTGGATGCCAACGGCAACGCTCATCAAGGGCATGCGCACCTTCGACACGGTCGAAAACCGTGGGTACATATTGGTTCAATCACCGTGAGCCTTCTTCTTCTGCCGGCGGGAGCCGTACAATTTTACGCCGCGAGACCTAACTCTAGGTGGAAAGGACGGGCGAAAGCGGGCGTCACTTTTCTCACGGCTGCCTCGCGCGCCCGCTTTTCACCACCACGTTGGCAGAAGAAAACTTTGCGCATGAAATTTGTCATCATTGCGTTGACACCAGCGACCCAAGCCATCTGAAACCTTCGGATTCAGCAAAGCAGCGAATGGATGGGTGGATCGTATCGCTAAACGAATGGGTAGAAAACCATCCAGGCGAACTAGAAAATACAACTGTCCAAACCAATCCTGATGAAGTAGCGGATGACGCGCAGCATTTCTACAACGATGTATCTCGATCTCTACAAGATAGCCGGTCATCAAGACAAGCTCGTCTAGTAACTACTCCAAAAATACCTGATCGCATTCTCACCACGTCCACTTCATTTCGGCGAAATCCAGATGTTGTTGCTGAGGTTTTATTGAGGGCAGAAGGAAAGTGTGAGGGTTGCTTTCAGCCAGCACCATTCGCGCGCGCATCGGATGGAACGCCATACCTTGAAGTACATCACCGTGCCATGCTTGCAGCGGGTGGTGAAGACACAGTGGCCAATGCCGTTGCCTTGTGTCCAAACTGTCATCGCGCAGTACACTATGCATAACCCTACGCTCAAGCGGGTCTGCGCAAAAGCGCGCAGCCCCTCAATTTTACGTTGGGCCTCTTAGAGAACTAAGCTATGCGTTTGTGGACACTACATCCTTGTTACTTGGACTCTCGTGGCTTGGTAGCTCTCTGGCGCGAGGCGCTACTGGCGCAAGCCGTTCTCGGTGGGCATACGCGCGGATATACCCATCATCCCCAGTTATGTCGTTTCCGCGACACTCCATCGCCTATGGCAGCGATCGCAACATATTTGCATGCTGTCCTTTCAGAAGCGAATGTTCGTGGATACCGGTTCAATGCAACAAAGATTCTTTCGGAACGAAATGCAGTACAAATCGTGGCTAGTCGTGGGCAGCTTGACTACGAGTGGAAACACCTTGTTAAAAAGCTACGTGCTCGTGATCCTTCATGGTTTGAACAATTCGCCACATTAACCGAGCTCAAACCACATCCGATGTTTCTGATTGTCTCCGGCCCCATCGCAGAGTGGGAAGTCACGCAACCCGACCCATCAAGCCACCGGACGCTGCGCGATAAAGCCGCGCAACGCCGATGATGTCAAAAGCTAGGCAGTCCGGCATTTCACCAGCTTAGAGATATTAAAATGGATGTTCAAATCGTCAACTTTCCAGAAACCAAGGTTGCGGTATTAGCACACAGTGGCTCTCAAGCATTGGAGCATGAATCTGTCCGAAGCTCATTGCATGGCGTCTTGAAAATCGTCTACCACCCGACAGGCATCGCAATTATGGGGTGCATACAACGATCCGCGTACAACGCCACCCGCAGAATACCGAGTGGATTTTTGCATATCGGTAGAGCATGACGCTTCGCCCAATTCACAAGGCGTAATAAACAGATTATTCTTGCTGGTCGTTACGCTGTTATGCGTCATTTTGGGTCACGCAAAACATATCGGCAGCGGTATATCTTTACGAGGTCTGGTTAACCAATAGCGGTGAAACCCTACGAGATTTTCCAATCTTTTTTACTACGTAAATGTCGGCCCACAAATTCAAGCACGCGCAATGATTACAGACGTATGCCTCCCACTGCTGTGAGATCTCAAATGCATGAAGAATCAGTGGTGGCGAGTAAACTAATAAAAACTACGTTCAAGTGGGACTTGCGCAAAAGCGCGCAGCGGCTTAGTTCCATGCTAGCCGAAAGAAATGTCAGGTCAACTATAGGGCGTCTCTATAAACTGCCCATAGAATTTACACGCTATGTCAGCCAGCTGTCGCTGTGAAATGTTATATTCCGGTGCGATCATGAACGAGTGGCAAGCGATGAGAAAAGTAAAGCAACCCGGATTGCTGATATGGCCGAACGGACAAACAAGTTGACCAAGATGGGCGACCCGCTGGTTGGATTGAACGCCAAGATTGACTTGGAAGCCTTTCGCCCCGACCTGAACAGAATCCATGAGAAAGAGCGCAAGAGCAACGCGTGCTGCCACATTGACCGAAGAGCAGATTGAATTACAATTTTAGTTATAGCGAAGGAGTAATCCATGGCAAACATTCGACATTATTTTGATGCGGGTTCATTGCTCGTCATCTTAATAACACTTGCTCTTTTCCTGGCCGCGCTCTACTTCACTGGGTTTACTCACGATCTATTACTCGAAGCTGGTGTATTTCTGGTGTCGGTGAAGTTGATCTTGATGTCGTACAAAAATGCAGTTGTATCAGATAAGCTGCATAATGAGTTGGCTGAGATTCGTTCCCTGATACAAGAAATGAATAACAAATCGAGGTCAAATTAAAGCCTGACGGGTAAGGTTGGATTGTGATCGCGAAGAGAGCCACAATCTGAGCCGTTTGTTCTACAAGCCCGGTGAGGGCAATGGGGGGACGGAAAATGCAGAGTATGCGGCGGCGCTGATGCCTGCATTTATTGTCCCAAATAGCGCAGTGAATTCAAACGTTAAGTTAGTGGAGACTCATGATGCAAGACTTTCCTCATCACTACCGAGTTGCGGCGAATGCGGTTCCAGATGGCGATGTTAGCCTTTCGGCAGAGAAGCTGGAAACACTAGCTTCGGCACCACCGCAGGAGTTCGGTGGGCCCGGAGATCGTTGGTCCCCCGAGACACTATTGGTGGCGGCTGTCGCGGATTGCTTTATTCTCGGTTTTCGGGCCATCGCCAAGGCTTCGAAGTTATCGTGGTTGTCGTTGAACTGTGACGTCGAAGGTACCCTCGAACGCATGGAAGGAACGATGAAGTTCACAGAGTTCAAGGTGAATGCCGTGCTTATCTTGCCCGCAGATACAGACGAGCAAAGAGCACGACGCATACTTGAGAAAGCCGAAGAGAGCTGTCTAATTACAAACTCTCTATCCGGCGCAACACACTTGCATGCCGTGGTGTTGGTCAAGCCCTAGTCATGACGCAACCTAACAATGAAATGAAGCCCGGTTGGGCTTGGCAGACGAGGAATTCGAACGTTAGTTAGCAAAACCAGAGTAAAGCAGGCCCTAAAAAACTCATCACCCACTGGCAGATTTTGACTTATGCTTCATCCCCAAGGTCTGCATGTGGCGGCCCCGTCAATCTTGAAGGAGAACAACATGGCATATGGAATCGTTCATTATTTTCCTGGTGGTACGAAAAATCAATACGAAGCAACAATCGCAGCAGTGCATCCAGGCGGAAGTGGTCTGCCTAGGGGCCAGACTTTCCACGCAGCTGGCGCATCAGCAGGGGGGTGGACAATCGTGGCTATTCACGATTCTCAGGAGAGTTGGGAGAAGTTCCGGGATGAAATTCTTTTGCCCCGAATGCAACAAGGTATCGAAGGCGGGTTCACTACCCCGCCAGAAGAGACAGCCTTTGAAGTCCACAACCTACTTTCGTAGCGCGGTTGGGCTTATATAAATTCGACGATTTGGTTATCGGCGGAAAGTCAATAATTGGAGCGGTAGTCGGGGGGCGTTCTTCAGCCGGATCGCGCCCCCAGCATGATGTTAGCCCCAGCTGTCCCCACTATCGCTAGAGCTATTATCAGCGATGTTTGAGTCGTCACTCCAGGAAGAGTTATCGGCTATGCCAAAGTCTGTGCCCCCCATGTCGTTGGAGGAGCCCCCCCAAGTGTCCGCAACAGGAGCCGCGCTGCTAGCGGCATTAGTAGCGCTATGCCCTCCATCCATGAAGCGATGAGCTAGAGCTTCAGCTGCCACCATACCCACGCCAACTGCAGCGCCGGTAGCAAGCCCCCCCATAATCCCGCTGCCTATCCCGCCGCCGGCAGGAGCTGCTCCGGGTGCCACTCCTGCGCCAGCCGCCGGTGCTGCGGCTGAGCCATAGCGTTGCATGGGCACGGGAGATGCGGAAGCGTTTTGGCTACCCGGTTGATAGTTGTTTGGAACATTTGCTGTGTTACGCGACTTAATTGCGCGTATAACAAAAAATATTATCGCAGTTACACCCAACCCGAGGAATAGTATCCCCCATGGAAAACTGTTGCCTACTACAGATTGCACATTACTGACCAGAGGTTGGCTAACACGATGGGCAGCGGCAATTCTATTTTTTAAGTCTTGCACAGCTTGTGGTTTGGCAAATGACAAATCTGGCTTCAAGCGTTCCGCGATATTCATCTCGGCTTCGGCTTGCCCCATTTGGCCTTGCTTGGCCAATATTTCTGCTTCTACAAAATGTGCCTTGGCACTGTTTGGATGCTCCTTAAGAACTTTATCCATCATTTTTTGCGCGTCTGCCAACTTATTTGCGTGGGCTGCTTGATAGACTTGGTCGAGCGTTGGAGAGTCTTCCGCAAATGCAATCCCATTCGAGAAGAGCATTGCGGTCAATAAAACTAATCCGTAAGTTACAGTTTTTAACATTTCAAATCCTCCATGACATTCGTACTGATATATGTGTCCAAGTCTAGCTAAATTCAAGAGCAAAGTTACAATTTTTTGGCGAGCGTGCATCCTATTCTTGCCACTATAGAAAAACTTGCTACGCTTTTTGACGGGTTGCTACTTGGTTGCCTTGTCTGTCGTAAACCAGATTGTGAAATTCCACGATGTCATACTGCCGGGTGACCGACCCCGACCTGGGCATCGACGTGGTGGCAGAAGGCATGCGCCAGAAAACGCTGAACGCAGTGCTCTGCAACTCCTTCGCATTCGGCGGCAGCAATGCCGTGCTCATTGCGTGCAGGTTTGAGGAATGAGTAACGCCACCATCCACTCCCGGAGATGTTGGGCTTTATTTCATCAGTCTAACCGGGCTTTAACCCCTAGTTAGATCGCTGTTACTGAGAAAGTCTTAACTTATTTTTTCAGGTGTTAAGCCGGGGTTGAGGTGAAAGTGGCGACTTTACAGAGGCGTCTTTAAGGCTTTTGCGGAGACTCAATAGTCGCTAGTTTCGCCTGAATGGCTGAGTTCTGCGGGTCAAGCTCAAGGGCACGCCGATAACTGACGATCGCATCGCTTTGTCTGTCTTGCCCTTGCAGCACCAACCCATAATTGAGATGCAGTCCTGCCACTTGGTCGTTGATCAGCAACGCCCGCCCGATCAGCTCCATTGCCATGTCAAATTGCCCCCGATGGTAGTTAATCATTCCCAGAAGGTTCAATGCGGTCAGGTTATCAGGCTGAATAGAAAGTATTTTGTCACAGACTTGATGAGCCTCTGAAAGCTGATTGCTGCGTTGCAATTGCAACCCTTGCTTTTGAAGTGAATGTATGGTGTCGGCCAACTTAGTTCTTACATGTTTCCACTTTTCATATATCTTGGCTCGCCCTTTTTCCTTGAGTGCCTCGTCGACATTTGTTCCGGCACCTGCTCCTGAAGAAAATTGGGTACACCGATAGTAGGCACTGATGCCATCGAAATGAATAAAAGGCGTCTGTATGGAAAGCTGAATCCAAAAATCCCAATCTTCATAAATTTCCATTTCAACGTCGAATCGGCATCCTGCCTCAAGCAGATATCGATCAAACAAAACTGCATTAATCGCAATATAATTATGATGCAGCAAATTTAGCGAGTTGAACTGATTGTTGAACCGATTATTGTTGACGCCAGTTTCCGCCGTACCTGCCGCATTCACTAAGGCGACCCCGGTATAGACGACGTGCGCATCAGCGTTTTGCATCATAATTTCGGCAAGTTTCGCAATATGGCTCGGCCCGAAATAGTCATCGTCATCGAGAAAAATAATGAATTTCCCCCAAGCATGGTCCAAACCTAAATTTGCTGCTGCACTGCGCTTCAGCGGCATACCACTACTAACAAAACGAAGCGGATACCGTCCGCAATATTGGTTTAACACGGGGTGATTTCGGCCAAGCGCATCTACCACGACCACCTCAATATTCGGATAGCTCTGGCCTGCGATGGAGTTAAGTGCTGCAGCAAGTTCAGTGCGTCCAATACTGCGGACAATGACGCTGACGAGCGGGTATTCAGTGGCAGTTATTGACATTTCCAATTTGGTTTTATCCTAAAGCGCGGAGGAATGTATGCCACAGCGACTGCGGTATATGTTGGATATATGGAACTTATTTTAAGGGCTTGCCTACTGGTTTTGTTGCAAGCGTTCCCGTAAGCAAATTAAAGCCCGGTTGGATTGAATGAAATGAAGCCCAATATCTCGCCGCTTATCATAACTATTTACTCCATCACCGCTTTGCTGACCCCAATCCCACGCGCATTATGCGCGCAGTTCTAACATTACAATATTTTCTTTCGGCTTCTTCAAGCTTCCGCACTGCGCGACTTACCGTTCTGTGGTGTACCCCGAAATGATAATTTATAACGGTGTTCAATGGCTGGAGAGCTTATAAAATGGAGCTTGTATGTGGCGCGTAGTATCATGATGACGTGCTATTTAATCAAACCCCTCTAAGGACGGACAATAATTCCAGGCTGTTCATTTGCCGGGAATCTGCTGTTTTTTAAATGACGATGGCGTTGTCTGAAAATCAGGTAGCTAAACAGGATTTATAAAAGTATTCGTAAATGAAGAAACATAATATTGAACTAAATAAAAAATGGTTGGTTTTGGTGCTGAGCGTATTTCTTACTGCCTGTTCCATTTTCTCCAAGCCCAGGCCGCCAGTTGTGTCACGCCCTCAACCAGTTGTGTTGCCTCCCAAAGTTGTACCAGCACCCGTAGCAGGAACGCCTGCCCCGTTGTTTATGGTGAGTAAGTGGGAGATGCTGCCGGATTGGCAAACGCTCGACCTTGCATCCTCCCAAACTGCATTTCTGCAAAGCTGTCGTGTGTTGAAAAAAAAGCCGCACTGGCAGGAGGTATGTGTTCAGGCCGAACAATTGGGGGTTAATGACAATGTCAGACTGCGTGCATTTTATGAAGAATGGTTTACTCCTTATCAACTGCTGAATCCGGACGGCAGCGAGCAGGGAATGATTACCGGTTATTACGAGCCGTTGCTCAAGGGCAGCCGTTTCAAGACATCGCGCTTCCAATATCCTTTGTATGCCGCGCCGAATGATTTACTCACGATCGATCTGGGCGGAGCCTATCCGCAACTAAAAGACCTGCGCTTGCGTGGCCGCTTGCAGGGCAAACGCGTCGTGCCCTATTACAACCGTGCAGAAATCGATGCTGGTGTCGGAGCGTTCACGGGGAACGAATTGTTCTGGGTGGAGAATGAAATTGAGTTATTTTTTCTGCAAATCCAAGGTTCCGGGCGCATTGAATTGCCGGATGGCAAGCAGGTAAAAGTCGGTTATGCAGATCAAAATGGCTACCCTTATGTGTCCATCGGCAAAAAGTTGGTTGAAGCAGGCGAGCTTAAGCTTGAAGAAGCCTCCATGCAGGGCATTAAGGGTTGGGCCGAGAAAAATCCGGATAAAATTAATAAATTACTGGGACAGAATCCCAGCTACGTATTTTTACGCGAATTGCCGGATGGTCTGTCCGCACCGTTGGGTGCGCTGGGCGTGCCACTTACCAAGGAATACAGCATTGCCGTAGATCCGCGCACCATCCCGCTGGGCGCGCCAGTCTTTCTCGCTACGACCTATCCCAATGATAGCGCACCACTTAACCGTTTGATGCTGGCGCAAGACACGGGCGGTGCCATCAAGGGCGCTGTGCGCGCGGATTTTTTCTGGGGCTTTGGCGAATTTGCGGGAGCGCAGGCGGGTAAGATGAAGCAACAAGGGCGGCTATGGGTGCTGTTTCCGAAAGGTGGGAAGCCGATGTTGAATTGAGGATAAATTCATTGCTGGCTGTGCAAAGTACCTATTCGTGATCCGGATTTTCATCAAGCAATTGTTTCACCGCCGCCATATCCGCTTGTCTCCCGATCTTGCGGCTGCCACTGAACCTTGCATTCTCAGGCAGTACCGCGATATTCACCGGTACACCGGTTTCAGTTGTCAGCGTAAAACTGGGCACAGTTTGTTGCTTGCCCATGAGATGTATGGACCATTCACCGCCTTCAAAGGGCAGATTATGTTTGAGCAAAAACATCATCACGGCCTTTTCGTCATCGGAATAAACTAAAAGGTTAATATCTGATTGCTCGCCTGCCGTGCCGTTCAGCACGGAGCCAGAGAGGAATGGGTGAAAGGGTTCCAATAATTCCATAGCGGCGAGTGCCTGCTGGCGTAATTGGTGCAGGACAAGGGGGTGGCTTTCACTCTGATACAGGGCACGGAAGCTGCGCAACGCCATTTCAACTTCATCATTGCTAGGCAGGTGTTGAGTATCTTCCGCCCCCATTTGTTTGGCGGCCTTGCGTTTGGCAAACGCATAATCGGTAATGCCACCTTCGGCCATTAGACGCGCGGCGTGATGTGCGAGCTGTTCACGCATCAGGTCGCGCCGATGCACACGATCTTTACTCATCTTAAATTAAAATATGCGATTGATGATTGATTCGATAAGCGACTTTTCCTGTGGCGGGACGAGTTGCTCTGACGGCAAATATTCCTGGTAAAAATATTCCACTAATTCGCCCGCTTCATTCAGTTGTCCATCTTTGTTAATGCGCGCAGCCACCAAATTTTCCGGCATGGTGTAGGTGGCTTCAGGAGTATTTTTGAGTATTTTCCCCATGTAGTCCATCCAAATGGGTAATGCAGCTCCGCCTCCGGTTTCCCTCTCGCCCAGGGTACGCGGATTGTCGAAACCGACCCAGGTAACCCCTACCAAAGTGGGATGGAAGCCGCTGAACCAGGCATCCATTGAATCGTTTGTAGTGCCGGTCTTGCCCGCTAAATCATGGCGCCCCAATTGCATGGCGCGGAAGGCGGTGCCGTGTTGCACTACGTCTTGCATCATGCTTACCATGGTGTAGGCATTACGCACATCTATAACCTGCGGGGCGGTTTCTCCGGCTACAACGGGTGCGGCCTGGTGTAGCACTTTGCCATTGCTGTCCTCAATGCGCTGGATGAAATAGGGGGTAATGTGGAAGCCGCCATTGGCAAAGACGGAGTAACCCGTCAGCATTTGCATGGGCGTAACCGAACCGGCACCTAATGCCATAGTGAGGTAAGGAGGGTGCTTGGCTGCTTCGAAGCCAAACTTGGTGATGTAGTCTTGTGCATATTGCGGTGTGATAGTTTGCAGGATGCGAATAGAGATCATGTTTTTGGATTTGATCAGCGCTTGCCTCATGCGCATAGGGCCTTCAAACCCCCCATCGTAGTTTTTCGGTTCCCAAGCTGTGCTGCCTGTATCTGCCGCACTAATCACTAAAGGTGCGTCGTCGATAACGGTGGCAGGGGTCAGACCCTTTTCCAATGCAGCGGAATAAATGAACGGTTTGAAGCTGGAGCCGGGTTGCCTCCAAGCCTGAGTTACATGATTAAATTGGTTGCGGTTAAAGTCGAAGCCGCCTACCAGAGCGTAGATCGCACCATTGCGCGGGCTGGCAGCAACAAAAGCTGCTTCCACTTGCGGCAGTTGAACAATCTTCCAAATATTCTTTTCGTCCTTCTGCACGTGGATGAGTGAACCGGCACGCAAGCGCCGATTCAATGCAGCCTTGTTGCTCATATAGGCCTGAACAAATTTCAGTCCTTCACCGCTAATGGTGGCGATGGCGCCCCCCTTGCTGTAAGCGCGGATGCCTTTGGAATTGGCTTCAAGTACCACAGCGGGAATCATGTCATCACTATCAGGAATGTCCTGCAGCGCTTCTTCCAGCTCTTCGTCTGTGCTCCCTAGCGGTAGATCGATATAGCCTTCCGGACCGCGGTAACCATGGCGTCGGTCATAATCCAGCACACCTTTGCGTAGCGCTTCATAGGCTGTTGCCTGGTCTAGCTGACGGATAGTTGTATAGACCTTGATACCTTGCGTATAGGTGTCATCCTGATAGCGTTTGAATACCTCTTGCCTAACCATTTCCGCCAGATAATCAGCTTTGCCTGCAAATTCTTGATAGCTGCGTTTCACCGTTAGAGGTTGATGCAGTGCCGTTTCTTGTTGCTGGACGTTAATGAAACCCAGCTCATGCATGCGGCGCAGTACGTATGCTTGGCGCAGTTTGGCGCGCTTGGGGTTGACCACCGGGTTATAAATGGAAGGGGCCTTGGGTAAGCCAGCTAGCATAGCGAACTCAGCCACGCTGAGTTGATTAAGATTCTTGCCGAAATAGCCTTGCGCGGCAGCCGCAAAACCATAAGCACGTTGACCAAGGTAGATATGATTAATATAAAGCTGGAGGATTTCATCCTTGCTCAGATTTTGTTCGATCTTGATGGCAAGCAATACTTCATTAAATTTGCGCGACAATTTTTTCTCTTTAGTCAGGAAAAAATTGCGTGCCACTTGCATGGTGATAGTGCTGGCTCCTTGCTTGACGCCGCCCGGAGTGAAATTGTTATAAACGGCGCGCAATACGCCCATGTAATCCACCCCGCCGTGCTTATAAAACCGATCATCTTCCGCTGCGAGAACGGCTTTTTTCATCAAGTCGGGGACTTCATCAATCTTGACCAGCGCACGACGTTCCTCCCCGAATTCGCCGATCAGGACGCCCTCCGCGCTGTATACACGTAGCGGAATTTTAGGCCGATAGTCGGTCAATGCTTCAAGCGAGGGCAGCGTGGGGTATGTCAGCATTGCCGCAAACATCAGCACCAACAGTGGTGTGATGATGAGGGCGAGGCCAGCTATGGCCGGGTAAAACCACCAGCGGGAAGTCATGGGATATGGAATTGAATAAAGGTCATGGTCAGGATTATATCGGCTCTTGGCAGGGAAATAACCCAATCGCGTTAACACATTCATTGATTAACTCAGGACCGCGATAAATCAGCCCGCTGTAAATCTGTATTAGCTCAGCGCCAGCGTGTATTTTTTCCACTGCATCTTCTCCGCTCAAGATGCCGCCTACGCCGATGATAGGCAGAGATCCTTGTAATGCGGTGGCCAGTTCGCGGATAACGGCAGTAGATCTGTCACGCAATGGCGCGCCGCTCAGTCCGCCTGTTTCTGTGTGCTGCGCCAGATGTTCGACGCTCGTGCGCGTCAGCGTTGTATTGGTGGCAATCACGCCGTCAATGCGGTGACGTTGCAACAGCGTCGCGATCTGGCGGATTTGTTCGCTATCAAGATCGGGGGCTATTTTTAACGCCAGCGGAACATATTTGCCATGCAAATCAGCCAGTTTTTCCTGCTCCGCTTTAAGTTGCCTGAGCAACGCATCCAGCTCATCACTCCCTTGCAGCTGGCGCAAATTCTTGGTGTTGGGCGAAGAAATGTTGATGGCGACATAGCTGGCGTGGGAGTACACACGTCGTAACCCGATCAGATAATCAGCGGCGGCAGATTCAATCGGCGTGTCAAAATTTTTGCCAATATTGATGCCAAGAATGCCGCGATAATTTGCGCGTTTTACGTTTTCAATGAGTACATCCACGCCGTGGTTGTTGAACCCCATGCGGTTGATGATGGCCTGTGCCTCGGGCAGGCGAAACAAGCGCGGCTTTGGGTTGCCTTCCTGGGCGCGGGGCGTGACGGTTCCGATCTCGATGAAACCAAAACCCAGTGCGGCCAGCGCATCGATGTGATCGCCGTTTTTATCTAATCCTGCGGCCAGCCCAACCGGGTTGGGAAAAGTCAGTCCCATCACTTTATGTGGGTTGTCCAGCGGATGTTTGACCAACAGCGGCAGCAGGCCAAGCCGATAGGCGAGCTGCAGCGCATCAAGCGTAACGTGGTGGGAGGTTTCCGGATTAAAGGAAAAAAGCAGCGGTCGAATCAGCGGATACATGTCACGGCCTGTCAGTTGGGAGGGCTTGCCATTTGCCATGTATAAGTCCTTGCAGCGGATGGAAATTGGCTTTGTATGCCATTTTTTTGCTCCCCTCTATCCAGTAACCCAGATACAAATACTCCAGTTGCAATTTCCGGCATAGATCGATCTGCCACAGGACGTTGTAGGTGCCAAAGCTGGCTTGCGCTACATCCGGGTCATAAAACGTATAAACAGAGGATAGCCCATCATCGAGAATATCGATGATACTCACCATGCGCAGCACCCCATTTTCGCGGAACTCCACCAGTGTGGAATCAATATGGCTTTGCAGCAAAAAATTGCGGTATTGGTCGCGACTATCATTCTTCATGCCGCCATCAGGATGCCGCGCCATTTGATAACGCTGATACAAAATGAAATATTCCTCGTTGTCTCTCAATGCATGCAATGAGGCTTCCAAGCCAATGTGGCGTTGCCTGGAGCGGCGCTGTGTGCGGCTGGGTGCGAACGATGCGACTTCGACGCGCACCGGAACGCAGGCTTGGCAGGCATCGCAGCGCGGTCTATAGGTAACCGACCCGCTTCGGCGGAAGCCGTGCCGCATCAGCTCCGAATACACAGCCGGGGTGATCAGAAAGCTGGGCGTGGCGACCTGTGAGCACGCTAGTCGACCCGGCAGGTAGCTACACGAATAGGGGGCTGTAAGGTAAAGCTGCAGCGCCGATAGCGGAATGTCATGCAACAAGTTCATGGTCGAACTGCCATTTGAGCGGAGTGTCCTGACAGTGTATCAATTCTTTTAACCGATGCAAAAATTCCGCACGCGGGATTTCGCGTGCGCCGAGCGAGGCAAGATGCGGTGTACTCATCTGGCAGTCGATCATGCCATACCCCCAGCGCTGCAATTGTGCGGTGAGATGGGCGAGCGCAATCTTGGATGCATTAGTGGCGTGGCTGAACATCGACTCGCCATAGAACATGCGCCCAATACTGATGCCATACAGCCCACCCACCAGATTGCCATCCATCCAGATCTCCACCGAGTGAGCTACGCCCTTCTGATGCAGCTCGGTATAAGCTGCAATCATGTCTTCATGTATCCATGTTCCCGCCTGTTCGCGGCGCGGCGCGGCGCAGGCACGCATTACCTGCTCGAAAGCGCTATCCGTACGAACTTCATAGCGCTTATCGCGTAAGGTCTTGCGTAATGACATGGAAATTTTGAATTCCTCAGGGATCAGCACCATGCGTGGATCCGGGCTCCACCAGAGTATGGGTTCCCCGGTGTTGAACCAAGGGAAGATGCCGTGCCGGTAGGCATCCAGTAGACGGTGTGCAGATAGGCTGCCCCCCGCAGCCAGCAAGCCACTGGGCTTGAGCAGTGCCTGCTCTACAGGCGGAAAGGGCATACCAATATCCAGGAACGTGATCATCTTCTGTAGCCAGCCGGGGTGAAGTGATTTAAGCAGGCAATCTGCCTGGCAGATGCTCGCAAATCATGGCTTAAAGAGGTTTTGTATTTAATTTGTGGGTCAGCCAAGTCTGGATATCACGTACTTCTTCCGCGCATACCGAATGTGGCATGCCATATTCATGCCACTCAACCTGATAACCCCGTTTTTTTAATTCGTTTGCCGAGTCTATCCCTCGCGCATAAGTCACTACTGGGTCACTATTCCCATGTGCCATGAAGATGGGGATATTGAGAGCAGCTGCACTGGCTTCACTCGACAACGTTTCGGCCTGAAGGAGATAGGCGGATAGGGAAAGAATGCCGCCCAGGCGCGACGCATGGCGCAAGCCGGTATGCAGCGCAATAGCTCCGCCTTGTGAGAAGCCCGCGAGAAAAATATTATCTGCAACAATGCCACGCTGTTTTTCCTGTGCAATCAGTACTTCAATAGCGGCTTGCGAAGCGCGAATACCCTTAACATCCTGTTTGGCGTCAGCATTAAAAGCAGTGATGTCATACCACGCACGCATGATTAAACCGCCGTTGATGGTGACTGGCTGTTTGGGTGCATGCGGAAACAGGTAGCGTACCGCTACCGGCAGGTTCATTTCTTCCGCAATGGAAACAAAATCTTCGCCGTCAGCGCCCAAGCCATGCATCCAGATGATGCTGTGTTGGGGCGACTTCCCGGTTTCAAGAGTGATATGTGGTAGAACGCTGTTCATGGTTTGATGTTGCGTATCTGAAAATGGTGGATGAGCTTATTCGGGTGCTGGGGAAGTTGGCTCCGGCAGAATGTCACGCAATACCTGGAAAATTTCGCGATAGTTCTTCGGCGGTTTTGCCAGTTCTTTTTCCTTGATGGCATTTCGAACCAGCGCCCGCAGCCTTTGTGCATCTGCTTCGGGATGATCAGCGAGTAACTCGGTCAGCGCCGCATCGTTTTCCAGCAGACGATCTCTCCACCGTTCCAGTTGATGCAGCCAAGCGATATGCTGATGCGATTTGCCGCTCCATGCTTCCAGCTTGGCGATGATGGGTGCGGGTTCTACGTCGCGCATTAATCTGCCAATGTATTGCATTTGCCGCCGTTGCGCGCCAAATTTATTGATGCGCTTCATCTCGCGAACGGCGTCAAACAAGCGTTCTGGCAAGTCCATCTGCTTCAGCTTGTCGGCACTAAGTTCAACCAATTGCTCACCGATATCCTGAAGATCATGCATCTGCTGCTTGATCTTGGTTTTGCTGGGTGGCAAATTTAATTCTTCGGCATTGTCATCGTAGTGGTGCATAGGTGCGAAATTATAAATAGATATTGTTATGATAACGCTTTCCCACGAAACCGTTTACCTTATGAATAACATTACACCGCCCGAACATCGTTTTTCCCATCCTGCTGACACCCTCCACCAGATTGCGCGGGACATGCTTGAATATGCCAGCCACCAAGGGGCAACTGCCGCTACGGCGGAAGTGTCGGATGGTTTCGGGCAAGCTGTCACTGTCCGTCATGGTGAAGTCGAAACCATAGAATACAACCGTGACAAGGGTCTTGGAATTACCGTTTACATCGATCAGCGGCGCGGCAATGCCAATACCTCCGATTTCTCGCCGCAGGCAGTGCGCGACACGGTGGACGCCGCCCTCTCCATTGCTCGCCACACCGCCAGTGACGACTGTGCCGGGCTGCCTGAAAACGATATGCTGGCCACAGAGTTTCCCGATTTCGACCTGTACCATCCCTGGTTACTGGACGTGGAAGGCGCAATTGAGCTGGCCAAGACCTGTGAACAAGCTGCATTTGATGCCGATCAGCGGATCGACAATTCGGAAGGCGCCACGGTAAACATACATGAGTCCCAATTCGTGTATGCCAACAGCTTGGGCTTTATCGGTGGATATCCTACCTCGCGCCATGGTATCAGCTGCGCCGTCATCGCTGGCAAGGACGAAGCCATGCAGCGCGATTACTGGTACAGCGAAGCGCGTGCCGCGAGCGACCTGCTGGCAGCGGAAAATGTCGGCCAAATTGCAGCAGAACGCGCCGTGCGGCGGCTCAATGCCCGCAAGCTCGATACCATGCAAGTGCCGGTGCTATTCGAGGCGCCGATAGCCGCCAGCTTACTCGGCCATTTTGTCGGCGCAGTGAGCGGCGGCAGTCTGTACCGAAAATCCTCCTTTCTGCTCGACTACATGGGCAAGCAAGTATTTTCACCCAACATCTGCATTGATGACATACCCGACATTTCCCGCGGCCTGGCTAGCAGCGCATTTGATGGCGAGGGCGTGAAAACGCAGCGCCGTACCATTGTTCAGAATGGCGTACTGCAAAGCTATTTTCTCTCCACCTATTCCGCACGCAAACTGGGCATGAACACGACCGGTAATGCAGGCGGCAATCACAATCTCATCCTGCGTCCTGGCGAACTGAATTTTAACGGCCTGCTGAAGAAAATGGGCCGTGGTCTGCTGGTCACCGAACTGCTAGGGCAGGGTGTAAATCACATCACCGGTGACTATTCGCGCGGCGCGGCCGGTTTCTGGGTGGAGAACGGAGAAATTCAATATCCGGTAGAAGAAATCACCATCGCCAGCAATTTGAAGGACATGTACATGCATATTGCGGCCGTGGGTAATGATGTGCTGGTGCAAGGGTCACGGCAGTGTGGTTCTATTTTGGTTGAAAATATGATGGTGGCGGGGCAGTAAAATATATGAGGTGGTGAATTGTCGACGCCAATGTTTTGAGGTTGGGCTTCATTTCATTCAGCCCAAACTACCAAGCTGAACCATAGGAGAATGGAACCTATGGGAATAGTAAGGTTTTGAAGTGTGGCGTCAACCTTTTGTTCTGGTACGGCTTGCTTCCGCGCAGGTTGTAAAGGCGTGAAACCGAGATACTCGCCAGCCGTTCAAAGTGCACATCACCGAAAACCAAAAGAGCGCGTTCCATGAGCTTGTGGGTTGCAGGCCCGGACAGCGTGCTATGCAGCTCATCTATCTCGGCCAGCAAGGGCACGTCTGCTGAGGTATAGCGATAGGTGAAGCCATGCATGGGTGAGCAGGTCTGTTTCGATAGCTTACCAGCCGTGCGGTATTGCCGTACCAGTCGGGTTACTTGCTGGCGTGATGCCCGGTCATGCGCTCGATATAGCGCAGCAGTACGCGCTTGTCGACCCGCCCGTGCGGGGCATAGCCAAACCGCTTGAGGACGCGCCCGATAAATTGGTTACGCTATTTTTTTGAACTCGAAATACCACCCCCGATGTTCCGTTCAAAAATGCCTTGATCTGCACCAAGGTCTGTAGCTTTGCTTCTTCCATGTTGATCACCATGCCTCGCATAATGACCGGCCCAGCAAATCAATTTCAGACTCATGTCATGTTGGAAATACGCCAATCCTTTAGACTTATTTGATATTGGAAAAGGCTTATGGTTGACGACCAAACCGTTTCCCGGTACATTTAGTTTTGGTGAAAAGGGGCGTTTATTTTTTCCTGTACACTGAATAACAATTGTATTCAAATTTGGAATTTATAATCCAGCCAACTCAACACAAAGGAAAAAATATGTTCAGCAAAATTTTGGTAACAATGGCAATGATCGGTTCAATGGCTTTATTCTCACAAGCAGCTCTTGCCAAAATTGGCGATGCTTGTAACAAAGACAATGCTACGACAGTATGTGACGCCAAGAAAAATGAAGCCTGCCTGTTGGCCGTTACTCCATCTAAATGTATCGCGCTTCATTCACTTCCAAAAGGTACGGCATGTGTGAAACCTGCCGTATGTTCGTCAGACAAATGCACAGCTGGGAAATGCGAGTAATTAGCTTTTGCTGAGATAGCTTGTAGTTGAGACTACCCGAATCTTCGAGATTTATTGCTTTAATAAATTTCGGAGATTCGGGTTTTTTCATTGATGGGCACAGCATGTCAAACTCTGCTGAAATCCCGCACCCACTTAATTTTCCATATTAATTTCTCATGCCAGTATCAAAAGATGGATTGCCACGCAATCGTGACGTGCATGAAGATCTGATTCGTAAACTGCGAAAGCTGTTGCCGCCAGAAGCCATACTCACTGACAAAGAAGATCTACGCCCGTTCGAGTGTGACGGGCTATCAGTGTATCGACGTCTGCCCTTGGTCGTGGCTTTGCCTGAAACTATTGCGCAGGTGCAGGCCATCATGCGTCTGTGTCATGCTTTGCAGGTGCCCGTTGTGGCACGCGGTGCAGGCACCGGTTTGTCCGGTGGCGCTCTGCCTTTGTCTGATGGCGTATTGCTGAGCTTGGCAAAATTTAAACGCATACTCCATATCGATCCAGAAAATGCGTTGGCCATTTTACAACCGGGTGTGCGCAATCTGGCAATTTCCGAGGCCGCCGCCGCGTATGGAATGTATTACGCGCCTGACCCTTCCTCGCAGATTGCCTGCACCATAGGCGGCAATGTTGCTGAAAATTCCGGCGGGGTGCATTGCCTGAAATATGGCCTGACGGTACACAACGTTCTGATGCTGAAAGTAGTGACGATGGAGGGGGAGTTGCTGACCATCGGTGCTGAAACACTGGATTCTCCGGGCTATGATCTGCTGGCATTGATGGCAGGCTCGGAGGGGATGCTGGCGGTGATCGTTGAGGTTACGGTGAAGCTGCTGGCCAAGCCGGAGCGCGCGCAAGTTTTGCTGGCGGCCTTTGATGATGTCTTCAAAGCCGGGGAAGCGGTCGGCGCGATAATCGCTGCCGGTATTATTCCGGCCGGTCTGGAAATGATGGACAAGGTGGCCATTCATGCGGCAGAAGATTATGCGCATGCCGGTTATCCTCGTGATGCAGAGGCGATTTTGCTGTGCGAACTGGATGGCACGAATGCGGAAGTATCCGAGCACATCATGGAAGTGCGCGAAATATTGCACCAGAGCGGCGCGACCGAGGTGCGCACTGCCGTTAACGAAGCAGAGCGACAGCTGTTCTGGAAGGGGCGTAAATCAGCCTTCCCCGCAGTGGGGCGCATTTCGCCGGATTATTACTGCATGGATGGCACGATTCCACGCCGTCAATTGCCGCATGTATTGCGCCAGATCAGTTTATGGTCGGAAGAGTACGGCTTGCCGGTGGCGAATGTGTTTCATGCCGGAGATGGCAATCTGCATCCGTTAATTTTATTCGATGCCAATAAGGACGGCGAGTTGGCACGTACTGAGGAATTCGGTCAGCGTATCTTGCAACTGTGCGTCGAAGTGGGCGGATCTATCACTGGCGAGCATGGCGTCGGCATGGAAAAAATTAATCAGATGTGTATCCAGTTCAAAGCGGCCGAACTCAGCCAATTCCACGCGGTTAAAGCCGCTTTCGATCCCGCCGGCTTGCTTAATCCCGGGAAAGCCGTGCCCACCTTGCAGCGCTGCGCAGAATTTGGCGCCATGCACGTCCATCACGGACAGCTGCCCCATGCCGAACTGGAACGCTTCTGATGTGGGAGTGCGATATCAGTGAGACACTGCAGCAGCAGGTGCGCAACGCCGTCGGTAACGGGACACCGCTCAAAATTGAAGGCGGCAATAGCAAAATATTTTTAGGACAAGAGACGCACGGCGAAATTCTGGATGTCAGCGGCCATCGCGGCATCGTCGAACATGATCCGTGCGAGTTGGTTTTGACTGCACGTAGCGGCACGCCGCTCAAAGATATTGAAGTCGCGTTGGCAGAAGCCGGGCAGATGCTGGCATTCGAGCCGCCACATTTTGGTGATAATGCTACCTTGGGTGGCACCATTGCCTGCGGTTTGTCTGGGCCGCGTCGTCCTTTTTGCGGCTCTGCCCGCGATTTTGTATTGGGCTGCAAGCTGCTCAATGGCAAGGGCGAGATATTGCGCTTCGGCGGCCAGGTAATAAAAAACGTGGCGGGCTACGATGTCTCGCGCCTGATGGTCGGTGCATATGGCACGCTGGGTGTGTTGCTGGAAATCAGCTTGAAAGTGCTGCCGCGCCCGGCGGCGAGTCACACTCTGATACAGGAATGCACTCAAGCTGAAGCCATCAGCAAAATGAGCCGCTTGCTGTCCCAGCCCGTGCCGGTCGATGCGGCCTGTTATCATGCGGGGCACTGTTATGTGCGCCTGTCCGGCAGCGAGCAAGCAGTCAAGCATGCCCACGAGCATTTGGGCGGCGAAGTGATAGAGAAATCAGAACCTTTCTGGCACGCCTTACGCGAACATCATTTGCCATTTTTTGGTTCCGCGAATCCGTTGTATCGCGTAATGGTAAAGCCCGCCGTGCCACCTTTAGAAATTGCCGGCGAATGGCTGCTCGATTGGGGTGGTGCGCAGCGTTGGCTAGTAAGTGACGAACCGATTGTGTTGATACGCGAACGCGTCGCTACAGTAGGCGGCCATGTCACCCAGTTCCGGGGCTGCGAACACAATGGCGAAATATTTCAGCCGCTCGCCGCGCCATTGCTCGTCATTCATCAACGCCTGAAATCCAGTTTTGATCCACACGGAATTTTTAACCGGGGGCGCATGTACGCCAACTTGTAAGCCATATGCAAACTGCCATTGCTCCTGAACTCTTGGTTAACCCCGACATTGCCGAAGCCAATGCGATTCTGCGTTCTTGCGTGCACTGCGGATTTTGCAACGCCACTTGCCCCACCTATCAGTTGCTTGGCAACGAACTGGATGGCCCACGTGGGCGTATTTATCTGATCAAGGAAATGCTGGAAGGCAATCAATCCAGCGAGAAGACGCAATTGCATCTGGACCGTTGCCTGACCTGCCGCGCCTGTGAAACCACGTGTCCATCCGGTGTGCAGTATGGTCGTTTGATTGACATCGGGCGGCAGATCATTGAGGAGCGTGCGCCGCGTCCATTGTGGCAAAAAATTGTGCGGCGCAGTCTGCTGGCAGTGCTGCCGTATCCCAAGCGTTTTGCGCTGGTGCTTGGCATTGGCCGTGTGGTGCGCCCATTATTACCACTTTCTTTGCAACGTAAAATCCCGACTCAACGACGGGTGCAGTCAGCTCGTCCGCAAGCAATTCATCCGCGCAGCATGCTGGTATTGGAAGGTTGTGTGCAGTCGCTGAGTGCGCCAAATATCAACACTGCTGCTGCATGCGTGCTGGATAAACTGGGCATTTCTTTAATCAGTGCCTCCAGGGCCGGCTGCTGTGGAGCCCTCAATCAGCACTTGGCTGATATTAATGGGGCGCATGACATGATGCGCCGCAATATTGATGCCTGGTGGCCGTATATTGAGCAAGGCGCAGAGGCTATTGTGATGAGTTCCAGCGGCTGCGGCCTGATGGTGAAAGAATACGGCACAACGCTGAAACATGATCCAAATTATGCCGCGAAGGCGGCACGCATCAGCGAATTGACACGCGACTTGAGCGAAATTCTGAGCCGCGAAAATTTGAGTGCCTTGGCCGATGTTGGAAAAGGCGTCCGCGTTGCTTATCAATCGTCTTGTACCTTGCAGCATGGGCAAAAACTGCCTGGGGTAGTTGAAACTATCCTGCAAAACTGCGGTTACATGCTGACGCCAGTTGCGGACAGCCATCTGTGCTGTGGCGCTGCGGGCACTTATACGCTGATGCAACCTGCGCTGTCGCAGCAGCTGCTGGAAAATAAGTTGGATGCACTGCAACGGGGCTCGGCCGAGGTCATCGCCACCGCCAACATTGGCTGCCAGCTGCATTTGGAAAGTGCAGCCCACTTGCCGGTTAAACACTGGATCGAGCTGTTGCAACCATTTCCCCAACAAGGGCCGCCCTGAAGCGCCTCTAAAAATCCAAGTTTCGTCGCAATACGGCGTTACTCGAAAAAAATTATCGCTTACATATTAACTATATGCCGCGCTCAAATTTTTTTAGTCGTGCCTTGTCTTGCTTAGAAACTTGAATTTTTAGAGGCGCCCTGAAAGCAGTGAAAAAAGTTAAAATGCCGTATTTAACGAATCGCAACCCGCAAGGAGAAAAAGCATGGCAATAAAATCGTTCCATCCCCCGCAACGCATTTTGATGGGCCCAGGTCCTTCAGATGTCAGCTCACGTGTACTGGAGGCCTTGTCGCGCCCCACTATCGGCCATCTTGATCCAGTGTTCGTAACGATGATGGACGAGATGAAAGAGCTGTTGAAGTACGCTTTCCAGACTAAAAATGAATTGACTATGCCCGTTTCTGCCCCCGGCTCGGCCGGAATGGAAACCTGCTTCGTCAATCTGGTCGAACCCGGCGACAAGGTCATCGTATGTCAGAATGGAGTGTTCGGCGGACGCATGAAGGAAAACGTTGAGCGCGGCGGCGGCATTGCAGTGATGGTGCAGGACGATTGGGGACGCGCAGTTGACCCGCAAAAAGTGGAAGATGCACTCAAGGCTAATCCTGATGCCAAGATTGTTGCGTTTGTCCATGCAGAAACTTCCACAGGCGCCCTGTCTGATGCCAAAACCTTGGTGGCGCTTGCCCATAAATATGGTTGCTTGACCATTGTGGATGCAGTCACTTCACTAGCCGGTTCGCCACTCAAGGTCGACGAATGGGAAATAGACGCTATTTATTCCGGCACGCAAAAATGCCTCTCCTGTACGCCTGGACTTTCCCCAGTCAGCTTTAGTACGCGCGCGTTGGAGAAAATCAAGAACCGTAAAAACAAAGTGCAAAGCTGGTTCCTGGATTTGAATCTGGTCATGAGTTATTGGGGCGGATCAACCAAGCGCGCCTACCATCACACTGCTCCGATCAACGCGTTATATGGCTTGCACGAATCATTGGTGATGTTGCAGGAAGAAGGCCTGGAAAATTCATGGGCTCGCCACACGAAAAATCACCTTGCCTTGCGCGCTGGTCTGGAAGCAATGGGATTGAAGTTTGTGGTGCCAGAATCTGAGCGTCTGCCACAACTGAACGCACTTACTATTCCTGATGGCGTGGACGATGCCGTCGTGCGCTCCACCCTGCTAAACGATTATCAACTGGAAATTGGTGCGGGCCTGGGCGTAATGGCAGGCAAGGTGTGGCGCATAGGCTTGATGGGTTACGCCAGTAATAAGAGCAACATTTTGGTGTGCCTCGGTGCGCTGGATGACGTATTAGGCAGGATGAAGGCACCGGTTCAGCATGGTGTGGCAGTAGCTGCAGCGCAAAAAGTTCTGGCGGGCTGATTCGTTTATAAGGCTCTTAATGTTTGTTTTCAGGAATCCCTCTTTGTGCTGAAACAAAGGGGGCGTGGCGCGTTCTGGTGCATCTGGGCAAACGATGTAGCGGGTTCCGTTGCTGGTGAATTGGCTCACCATATTTTATTGCCTGCCGCCCTCCCCACTGACTTTTGACGACGTCTTTGTAATCAATGCCAAATGAAAAAATCTGAAATTAAATTCACCATTACCCGCGACGATAAAAAGGTACCTGAAAAAATCGACTGGAGTGCATCTGATATTCAGGAACAAACTACCACCAATGCAATAATGATTGCTCTGTGGGACGCCCGGGAGAAGAATACGCTGCGTATTGATTTATGGACCAAAAACATGATGAAAGAGGAGATGAAAAAGTTTTATCATCAAAGTCTATTGTTCATGGCAGATAATTTTGAACGTGCTACCGGAGATGTGGAAGCCTCGCAAGCGATGCGAAATTTTGCTCAGACGATGGGCGAAAAATTGAATCTGGTTATGGAAAATAAATTTGTTGCTCTAAAAAATAATTAAACCAATCCTGTCCTTGGCACTACGATAATCCAGCGCTATTACCTTTAATAAACAATCCTTTAAGGAATTAATTAAAAATGACGAAATCTGAAATTAAATTTACGGTCACTCTCGACGACAACATGGTGGCAGAAAAAATAGACTGGAGCGCTTCCGATGCGAAAGAGACCAACAAGAGCAAAGGAGTAATGATCTCAGTTTGGGATACCAAGGAAAACAATACGATGCGGATTGATTTCTGGACCAAAGATATGATGGTCGATGAAATGTGTCAGTTTTATCACCAGACTTTTTTATCAATGGCGGATACTTTCGAACGTGCTACCGGGGAAAAGGAAGTAGCGAAATCAATGCGAAATTTTGCCCAGCAGTTTGGCGAAAAAGTGAATCTGTTTTCCAAACAAAAATTTGATGCGTAACGTCAACATACGAAAGCGCAGTGGTACGTTCTTTCACCATTAAGGCAATGCTGAACAAACCCCTCCGTTCGGGCTGAGCCTGTCGAAGCCATTTGCAACTTATTGATTTTAAAATAGTACGTTTCGACAAGCTCAACGCGAACGGACTTATTCAGCGTATCCATAAATTAAATTATTACAATCAAGAGGAAAATCATGAAAACAGTTGGTGAATTAAGACAGGCTCTTGAAGGCGTGCCAGATGATCGTGTGCTAAAGGCGCAGGTAGTAGCCATAAACGGGAGCGCGTGGACACTGAATGTCGAATTTTGCGCGTTGGTACCGGCTGGCCCAAGTATGCCAGGAGGCTCCATGGCGGTGCTGAAACTAACTCATCCTGAATTGGAAACCATGCCGGAGTGGCCAGCACCTACTTGATACGCACCTAAATTATTATGGATATCACCCCGCTTTTCCTGGCCTTCATTCTCGGCATTATTGAAGGACTAACCGAATTCCTGCCCATTTCCAGTACGGGTCACCTGATTATTGCTGGCGACTTACTCAACTTTAATGATGAGAGGGGCAAGGTATTCATGATCGTCATCCAGTTGGGTGCGATTTTGGCAGTGGTATGGGAATTCCGAGCCAAGCTGTTGGCAGTGACGTGTGGCTTAGTGGCGCGCGAACCCGTTGCCGTGCGCTTTGCCAGTAACGTGTTGGTGGCATTTCTGCCAGCAGTCGTGCTTGGGCTAATGTTCCACCACTGGATCAAGAACTATCTGTTTAATCCTTACACCGTGGCGATGGCGCTAATCGTGGGAGGATTGGTGATTCTGTGGGTGGAAAAACGAGCGTTTCACCCGCACATCAAAAGTATCGAAGATATGCGCTGGCAGGATGCAATCAAGGTGGGATTTGCCCAGTCGGTGGCCATGTTTCCTGGCGTTTCGCGCTCCGGCGCAACCATCATGGGCGGGATGATTTTTGGGCTTGATCGACGAGTTGCGACCGAGTTTTCTTTCTTTCTTGCTATTCCTACCATGTGCGGGGCAACCGCCCTCGACCTTTACAAGAGCTGGCATCTGCTATCAGCCACAGATCTGCCAGTATTCGCAGTAGGCTTTATTGCCGCGTTCGTCAGCGCCTATCTGGCCGTAGCGGCCTTACTTAAATTTATTTCCAATCATACTTTTGTGGGGTTTGCCTGGTACCGCATAGTATTCGGTCTGCTAGTGCTGGCTACCGCCTACAGCGGTGTTGTGGAATGGTAAGTTTTTCAAGCGATTAGCTGCCGATAGACTTATATAGTCTAGCTCTGTTCCCACGGTAATTCACGTGCGCGCCAGCCACCCAGTACATTGCGGTGCTTGTTGGCATCTTTGTCGCCTTCAAAGCCTTCCAGCACGTTGTAGGATTCGGCATAACCGATTTCGGACGCAGCTACAGCGGCATTATGAGAGCGGGCACCACTGCGGCAGATGAATAATACCAATGCCTCTTTGTCTACCTGTTGCTCAAGCTGTGCCATGAAATTCTGGTTGGGTTTCATGCCGGGATAGGTAGCCCATTCAATTTCCACTGCATCGGGGATATGCCCCACCCAATCCAGCTCAGCGCGTGTGCGCACATCAACCAGCTTGGCGCCGGGCGCAGCTTGCAGTATTTCGTAAGCCTCATTCGGTAGCAGGGCGCCCACATAGGGTAAATTCATTTCTTTGGCGCGTTTTTGCGCGGCGTTCAAAATTTCTGTGATTTTCCCCATGATTTTTCTCCACTATTGTTCGATACATAACCCGCAAGCATTGCTCGCGGAGGACGATTGCATACTATCCCAATGCAGCAACAAATCCTATCTGCCCGTACCCTGCAAACACCCAGGACCAAGACTCTATAATGCAAGTTAAGCGAGATTTGGACGACGATATGCGTACCTCAACTTCGTGCATCACCATCAACGGTCATGCACAGAAATAGTGCACGGCCATGGCATACGTCCCGAAAAAAGCACACATTTAAATCCAATTATTCTCATGAATATGGCAAAATGCTCGTTTCAGAGTTGGAATATGAAGTGGAACGCTTCGTGCTTGATTCCCAGTGCTTGATTCCCAAGTTTAAGTTTGTGTAATTTCCAGTTTATTTTTTTAGTTTAGTCGTTAACGTTTATGGAGAGAATTATTATGTCGAAGTCAGTTGCTGATGTTCTTAAGTTACTTAAAGACAATGAAGTTAAATTCGTTGACCTGCGCTTCACTGATACCCGTGGCAAAGAACAGCACGTTTCGATTCCGGCACATGTGGTGTCAGATAGTGACGACTGGTTCGAATCCGGCCACGCCTTTGACGGTTCATCCATCGCTGGCTGGAAAGGCATACAAGCATCCGATATGTTGCTGATGGCCGATCCTGCATCCGCATTTCTCGATCCTTTTATGGACGAAACCACATTGGTGATGACTTGCGACGTGGTGGAGCCATCCGACGGCAAAGGTTATGACCGCGATCCACGCTCAATCGCCAAGCGTGCTGAAGCCTATTTGAAATCCACCGGATTAGGCGATGTCTGCTACTTTGGCCCTGAGCCTGAGTTTTTCATTTTTGATTCAGTAAACTGGCAAGTGGATATGTCTGGCTGTTTCTGCAAGGTTAACTCTGAAGAAGCCGCCTGGTCTTCCGCAGAAAAATATGATGGTGGCAATACTGGCCATCGGCCCACGGTCAAGGGCGGTTATTTCCCTGTACCCCCTGTCGATTCGCTACAAGACATGCGCTCTGCAATGTGCTTGATATTGGAAGAAATCGGTGTTCCTGTCGAAGTGCATCACCACGAAGTGGCGACCGCCGGACAATGTGAAATTGGCACCCGCTTTGATAGCCTGGTCAATCGTGCCGATCAAACCCAGAAACTTAAATATGTGGTGCACAACGTCGCACATCAATATGGCAAGACTGCGACCTTCATGCCCAAGCCGATTGTCGGTGATAACGGCTCAGGTATGCATGTCCATCAATCCATCTGGAAGGATGGCAAAAATCTGTTTGCAGGCAATGGATATGCCGGGCTGTCCGAATTAGCACTGTATTATATTGGCGGTATTATCAAGCATGCCCGTGCGCTTAACGCCATCACCAACCCCGGCACTAACTCCTACAAGCGTTTGGTTCCCGGCTTCGAAGCCCCGGTAAAGTTGGCTTACTCGGCGCGAAACCGCTCAGCCTCGATCCGCATTCCCTTCGTGCAAAGTGATAAGGCACGCCGTATTGAAGTGCGTTTCCCGGATCCAACTGCCAATTCTTATCTGGCTTTCACCGCCATGATGATGGCTGGCTTGGATGGCATACAAAATAAAGTTCACCCAGGCGATCCTGCGGACAAAAATTTGTATGACTTGCCACCAGAAGAGGATGCAAAAATCCCAACAGTGTGTTCCAGCCTCGAACAAGCTCTGGAAGCGCTGAACAAGGATCGCGAGTTCCTGACCCGCGGCGGTGTATTCTCTAATGACTTCATTGATGCTTACATTGAGTTGAAAATGGAAGAAGTGACCCGTTATCGCATGACAACGCATCCAGTTGAATTCGACATGTACTACAGTCTGTAACGTTTAATATTTGCAACGGGCTTCCCGGGGAAGTCCGTTCGCCCGACTCATGGTTAATGGCTCATATTGGCATTAACCGGCTGTTGATCGGTCCACTTTACGCCACCGTTTAAGTAACCATTTTATTCGCTGGAGCAGAGCGTGAATATTGCGTAAGTAAACAAAAGCCGTTATATTCCAGCCATGCACTTCTCTCGCCACATCTCGCAATCGCACTCTACATCCAGCCTTCTGGCTGCGTTGCTGCTGCGCACCGCGCGCTAAAATACATCCCCTGGTTTTGAAGCAAGCGGCATCCAGCCGAATTTTATTCGCCTGGATCGTGCGAATAAATAATTGCAATGGAGTCCAGCATGAAAGAAAAATTAATAATATTTGACACTACCTTGCGCGATGGCGAACAAAGCCCGGGCGCGTCCATGACAAAGGAAGAAAAGATCCGCATCGCACGCCAATTGGAAAAGCTGGGCGTTGATGTTATCGAGGCAGGATTCGCTGCGGCCAGTCCGGGTGACGCAAATGCGATCCGCAGTGTTGCGCAAATCATCGAGAATTCCACGATTTGTTCATTAGCGCGCGCCACTGAAAGCGATGTTCGCGCTGCGGGTGAAGCGATCAAGCCAGCCAAGTCTGGCCGCATTCACATCTTTATCGCCACTTCACCCATCCACATGAAAATGAAGTTGCGTATGCAGCCCGACCAAGTGGTGGAAGCGGCGGTAAAAGCGATAAAGCTCGCACTGGAATATACCGACGACATCGAATTTTCTGCCGAGGATGCGGTGCGCTCGGAAATGGATTTTCTCGTTCGTATTTTTGATGCAGTGATTCAAGCTGGAGCGAAGACCCTGAACGTGCCGGATACTGTCGGTTATGGCATCCCGGTTTTGTGGGGCGAGCGCATCAAACAGTTGATCGAACGCGTACCGAATGCAGGGAAAGTAGTGTGGTCCACCCATTGCCACAACGATCTCGGAATGGCGGTGGCCAATTCTCTTGCTGCCGTAATGAACGGTGCGCGTCAGGTGGAATGCACCATCAACGGCTTGGGCGAGCGTGCCGGCAACGCCAGTCTGGAAGAAGTCGTGATGGCGGTGAAGACACGCCGGGATGTGTTCAGTTGCGATTCGCGCATAGACACCACGCAGATCGTTCCAACTTCCAAACTCGTGTCCAGCATCACCGGTTATCCGGTGCAACCTAACAAGGCGATTGTCGGCGCGAATGCTTTTGCCCATGAATCCGGCATTCATCAGGATGGTGTGCTCAAGCACCGCGAGACTTACGAAATTATGCGTGCCGAAGATGTTGGCTGGAGCACGAATAAATTGACCTTGGGCAAGCTTTCCGGTCGCAACGCGTTCCGTACCCGTTTGCAGGAACTCGGCATTGTGCTGGAAAACGAAGAAGTGGTGAACGACGCTTTCGCCCGCTTCAAAGAATTGGCTGACCGCAAGCGCGAAATTTTTGATGAGGACTTGCAAGCCTTGGTTAGTGAAAGCGTGGTGGCGCAAGTTAGCGAGCATTATCGTTTGGTCTCCTTGCGCGCGCATTCGGAAACCGGCCTTCTGCCCGTGGCGCAGGTGCGACTGAGTGTGGGCGGACAGGAATTTGCTGCCGAGTGCCAGGGAGGTGGGCCGGTAGATGCGACGTTTAAAGCCATCGAGCAGATCGTGCAAAGTGGCACCGAATTGCAACTTTATTCGGTAAACAACATTACCAGCGGCACAGATGCACAGGGCGAAGTGACCGTGCGGCTATCCAAGGGCGGTCGCATAGTCAATGGTCAAGGTGCAGACACTGATATCGTGGTAGCCTCCGCCAAGGCTTATCTGCATGCGCTGAATAAATTGGACAATGAAGCGGAGCGTGCACATCCGCAGGTGTGATTTACTGATGGGCTTCAGGCATGAGCGGCACGTCACTAGGCGTGCCGTTTTCCTTCCACTCCAGCACACGCAAACGGCTCAAAGAATATTTATTATCAATAAGTATTATCAATAAGGACATGGCGTGCAGTCAGCTATATCAGTCGAAAATCTCACAAAGACCTACGCCTCGGGATTTATGGCGCTCAATAGCATCAATCTTGAGATTCAGCATGGAGAAATCTTTGCCCTGTTGGGTCCGAATGGGGCTGGCAAGACAACATTAATCAACGTCATTTGCGGGATTGTTAATCCGAGCCAGGGCAGGGTGCTGGCCGACGGCCATGACATCGTTTCTGACTATCGTGCGGCCAGATCAAAAATCGGGCTGGTGCCGCAGGAGCTTTCCACCGATGCCTTCGAAACCGTTTTGGCCACGGTGAAATTCAGTCGCGGCCTGTTTGGTAAACCGCCCAATCCGGCTTATATCGAAAAAGTGCTGCGCGACCTGTCCCTGTGGGACAAGAAAGATGCAAAAATCAGGACACTGTCGGGCGGCATGAAGCGCCGGGTAATGATTGCCAAGGCTCTCTCCCATGAACCGCAAATTCTATTTCTCGACGAGCCTTCGGCAGGCGTTGATGTCGAGCTGCGCCGTGACATGTGGGAAATGGTCCGGGGCTTACGAAAAAGTGGCGTGACTATTATTCTGACCACTCACTATATTGAGGAAGCCGAGGAAATGGCCGACCGCATCGGGATAATCAGCAAAGGCAATATTATCCTGGTGGAGGACAAGGTCAGATTGATGGAAAAGCTCGGCAAAAAACTGCTCAAGCTGTATCTGCAATCTCCACTGGCGAACATTCCCGAGGAGCTTGCCGGATATCCGCTTGAGCTATCGGCTGACGGCAATGAGCTCATTTACATCTTTGACGCCCAAGGCGAACAGACAGGAATCGCAGATCTGCTACGACAGCTCGCCAAGCACGGGATCGACTATAGGGATCTCCAGTCCAGCCAAAGCTCACTGGAAGAAATTTTCGTTAATTTGGTAAGCGGATGCCCATGAATTTTTATGCAATTCGCGCGATTTATTTATTCGAGCTGGCGCGTACTTGGCGAACGCTGATGCAAAGTATTGCATCGCCAGTCATTTCGACCACGCTTTATTTCGTGGTGTTTGGCTCAGCGATCGGCTCGCGCATGACCGAGATCGACGGTATCAGCTATGGAGCTTTTATTGTCCCCGGTCTGATCATGCTGGCCCTGCTGACGGAAAGCATTTCTAATGCCTCTTTCGGTATTTACATGCCAAAATTCTCGGGTACCATCTACGAGATCCTCTCTGCCCCTATTTCTTATGTGGAGACCGTCATTGGCTATGTTGGGGCTGCGGCCACCAAGTCCGTCATCCTGGGCTTGCTCATACTGGCTACGGCGCGGATTTTCGTTCCGTTCGAGATCGCGCATCCGTTGTGGATGATTTTCTTCCTGATACTCACTGCCGTTACCTTCAGCCTCTTCGGTTTCATAATTGGTGTGTGGGCTGACGGGTTCGAGAAGTTACAAATCATACCCATGATGATCATCACGCCGCTGGCTTTTCTGGGCGGAAGTTTTTATTCGATCAGCATGCTGCCACCCCTGTGGCAAAAAATCACGCTGTTCAACCCGGTGGTCTACCTGATCAGTGGTTTCCGCTGGAGCTTTTATGGTGTCTCCGACGTCAACGTGGCCATCAGCGTTGGCATGACGTTGGTCTTTCTTTTCTTGTGTCTCACCACCGTGTGGTGGATTTTCAAGACGGGATACCGACTCAAGAGCTGAGGATGCACAAGGCTGTGCAGATGCAGCAATCAATAGGGCACCTCTAAAAATCCAATTTTGCGAGCAGCCGCTTTGCGTCTTGCCTGCTTACCCCGTTTCGTCACAATACGGCGTTACTCGAAAAAATTATCGCTTACATATAAACTATATGCGGCGCTCCAATTCTTTACTCGTGCCTTGTCTTGCCTAGAAACTTGAATTTTTAGAGGCGCCCTTTAATTCATCAAAGTCAGTTTGAGTTGCGCAGGCAGTCTGCCCAGTTATTAGGCGTCTCGTAAATGCGCACGCGTTCCAGTTGCAGGTTATTCCCAAAGCTATGGTGGTAGGCGCTGTCGAGCAGCTTGAATGCGAGCATGGCGAGATTCTCTGCGGTCGGCGGCACTTCCAGAACGACAGTTTTGTGATTGGGCAGCGAGTTCAAAAAATCCAATACCGCCGTGTCATTTCGATATACCAGGAAGGCATGATCCCATGCATCAACCAACTGTTCTTTGGCGATGCGCTTCACTTCGGTATAGTCCATTACCATGCCTTGTTCGGATAAGCCATCGGTAGTGATAATCTCGCCGGACAGGGTGATTTCAATGGCGTAGCGGTGGCCGTGCAAATGCCGGCACTGGCTGGTATGACTGGGGATGCGGTGACCTGCATCAAATTCTAGCCTTCGGGTAATTTGCATGATGGGTGCGAGCTGTGTAGGTGTGCGGATTATAACTTGAATGCAGCCAGTATTTTCTTCACGCACGCATGTACAAGAACTGGGGGTTCAATAGCCTGCAGCACGAATGGGGTCATATCTAGCTATGTAGTACATTGCTAGATATGACACCTGAGCTTCTTTGAACAGGAGAGATGAAATGTTAAAACTTAATGCTATGCTGGCCCCTTTAATTAACACCAAATAGAAATGTCCGCTTTTCTGCAAATGAGGCTTCGTCAGTCAGTATTTGACGGAAGGGTTCACTGTAGTTGTCGTGTCGGAACCTATTTATTTGCGTGCATGTATCGCACGCAAATAAGGTGTTGATTCTAAATTCCGACTTTTCCCCAAGAATACTTAATTGACTGGAGTTTTATGATGACCCTGCTGAAAAAATTTTTGTATACGCTGCCACTCGTTTTTATTGGATGGCTGGGGAGCGTACCAGGCCATGCAGCCGAGAGCGGCGTGACAGCCATCACTGCAGGCTACGATCACACCTGCGCGCTCACCACGGCAGGCGGGGCAAAGTGCTGGGGGTGGAATGGCGAAGGCCAGCTCGGCGACAATACCACCACCCAGCGTTTGACACCGGTAAATGTGTCGGGACTTGCCAGCGGCGTGACAGCCATCA
>CAIRGS010000102.1 GCA_903878125.1 uncultured Nitrosomonadales bacterium
CAGCGCCAGCAAATGCAGCAGGAAGGCATCCACCAGAAAGTGCAATCCAATGTTGAGCTGACTTACCGCATGCGCAATCATCTGCTGCGAGGACGGCTGCTTCAGTTTGGACAGTCACTGCACGAATCTTGGCAATTCAAGCGCCAGTTCAGCAGCAAGATTTCCAACAGCAGACTGGACCAAATATACGAAGACGCCCGTAGCCATGGTGCAGTGGGTGGCAAACTGCTCGGCGCTGGCGGCGGCGGTTTTTTTCTTTTCTATGCCACGCCGTTTCGCAAGCACGAACTCATTGCCAGGCTTGAAGCTTCAGGCCTGAACGTGCGCCCCTTCCGCTTCGAGCCGGAGGGCCTGTGCGCCTGGTCTGCTCGCGAGCGTAAAAATCATCTGCAGCCGGAAACCACATGAGTATCAAGATCGAAAATTTCGAGATAGGGGCAAACAGAGTCTTTGTCATTGCCGAAATAGGCAACAATCACAATGGAAGTTTTGAGCGTGCCACTCAAATGGTCGATCTCGCCGTCGAAATGGGCGCTGATTGCGCCAAGTTCCAGATGCGCCAACTCGACGAGGTGTATCGCCAGCGCACACTGCGCAAAGATGGTGAAGACCTGGGCACTGAATACGTGCTCGATTTGCTCAGGCGCTTCGAACTGCCTGTGCAGCAGCACCAGCAACTGGCAGATTACTGTGCTGGCAAAGGTATCCTTTATCTCTGCACGCCTTGGGACCAGCGGAGTGTCGATGTACTCGAAGGCCTGAAGATGCCCGCCTACAAAGTAGCCTCAGCCGACCTGACCAATCTGCCACTGCTGGACAAATTGTGTAGCACTGGCAAGCCTCTGATCCTCTCGACCGGTATGAGCTTGCGCGAGGAAGTGCAGATCACAGTCGATTTTCTGAACAAACGAAAAGCCGCGTTTGTATTGCTTCATTGCAACAGCACCTACCCGGCGCCTCTGCATGATATCCATCTCAGGTGGATGGAAAAGTTGCGCGAGATACATCCGCTTGTCGGCTACTCAGGTCATGAGCGCGGAACCGCCGTAACGCTGGCGGCGGTGGCCTTGGGGGCCTGCATCGTTGAGCGCCACTTTACGCTGGATCGCACCATGGAAGGGCCTGACCACGCCGCCAGCTTGGAGCATGCCGAATTCAAGTGCCTGATTGAAGGTATGCGCGAAATTGAGCAGGCACTTGGTGATGGGCGTGAACGCCGAATTTCCCAAGGCGAAATGATCAACCGCGAAAACCTGGGCAAAAGCCTGGTAGCGGCGACGGCGCTCAAGAAAGGTACGGTCATCAAACCGGAGCATGTGCTGGTGCGAAGTCCGGGCCAGGGCCTTTCACCGCAGCACTACGAAAAGCTGTTGGGCCGACCGCTCCAGCGCAATCTGAATGAGGAAGACTTCTTTTATCCATCAGATCTCAAAGATGAGCGCATCGAGCCGCGCCCCTATGCATTTCAGCGCCCTTGGGGCGTGCCGGTCCGGTACCATGATTTTCAGGAGTACAACCTTCGTATTAAACCGGACCTGTTCGAATTCCACCTGTCTTACTCCGACATGGAGCTCAAACCGGATGACTTTTTGAAAGAAGTGCATCCCTGTGGTTTTGTGGTGCACGCGCCAGAACTGTTTGCAAACAGCCGGTTGATGGATCTGGCCTCACCCGACGAAGCCTATCGCGCCCAGTCCGTGCTGGAAACGCAGCGTGTGATAAACATTACACGTGATCTGAAAAGGTTTTTTCCGAAGACTAAGCGCCCCATGATCGTCGCCAACATTGGTGGCTTCACCATGGACGAGCCTCTGCCTGCGTCGGTGATTCAGGCCTACTACGAGCGTTTTGCGAAAAGCCTGGCCGAACTGGACATGGAGGGTGTGGAGCTGATACCGCAGACCATGGCGCCCTTCCCTTGGCATTTTGGGGGGCAGCGCTTCCAGAACATCTTTGTGAAAATTGAAGAAATTGTGGAGTGGTGCAACAAGCTGAACCTTCGCATGTGTTTTGACATTTCCCACACGCGCCTGACCTGCAATCACTTTGGCTCCGATTTCTATGCCTTTGCTGAAAAGATTGCCCCGCTGTCTGCGCACCTTCACCTTGGTGATGCGCAAGGGCTTAATGGGGAAGGCCTGCAGATCGGCGAGGGCGATATTGACTTTGTGCGTCTTGGCAAAATCCTTCGCAAGGGTTGCCCACAGGCATCGTTCATTCCCGAGATATGGCAAGGCCACAAAAACGGCGGCGAAGGTTTCTGGACGGCGCTGGAAAAACTGGAAGGCACGCTGTGAACGCACCCGTGGGATTGCTGTCAACAACGCCAATGTTTGGTGAAATAAAGACACACATACGTGCTTCTATTGCTGTTAAAGAGGCGCTTCTGGTCGATGAAAAATTGCTCAACCAGGTGCATCGGTTGGCACTGGCCTGCCTAGTCGCCCTGAGATCAGGAGGCAAGATTATCTTTGCCGGCAATGGTGGCAGTTTTGCCGATGCGCAGCACCTGTCTGCGGAGTTCACCTCCCGGTTTCTGTTCGACCGCGCACCTCTCGCATCGGTTGCTTTAGCTACCAACAATTCGGCTATCAGCGCGATCGCCAACGATTATGGTTATGAACATGTTTTCGTGCGCGAATTGCAGGCAATCGCCAAACCTGAAGATGTTTTCATTGCAATTTCAACTAGCGGCAACAGCGCCAATATTTTGGCTGCTGTTTTGATGGCAAAAGAGCTCGGTGTCACTACCATTGCGTGGACAGGCGAGAGTGGAGGTCGGCTCAAGCAGATGTGTGATTGCATATGCGTCCCTTCACCGGTGACGGCGAGAATTCAGGAGTGTCATATCTTGATCGGCCATATCGTGTGTGGCTTGGTTGAATATGAATATTTCCAAAAGTGACCCCACCATGAAAAAACGTGTTGTTTTGATTATTCAGGCTCGGATGGGATCGACCCGATTGCCTGGGAAATCGATGATGGACCTAGCTGGTGCGCCGCTTGTCGGCCGCATCCTTGAACGCGTCAAGCGCTGTACCCGGCTCGATGATATCGTTCTTGCGATCCCAGATACGGCCAAGGATTCCGTACTCAAACAACTAGGGGCGCACTACGGCATTAAGGTTTTTGCAGGATCTGAGAATGATCTAGTTGAGCGCTACTACCAAGCAGCACTTGAAAGCAAGGCGGATATTGTCGGTCGGCTACCGGCTGATAACGCGACTCCTGAGCCGTCTGAGATCGACCGGATCGTTGACCATCATCTGTCACTAGGCCGCAGGGGATTTTCATCTAACCTCTCGGTTATTGGCGACTCCGAATATCCCGACGGCATCGGCGCCGAGATGTTTGACTTTTCCTTGCTTGCCGAGGCGCGAGCACGTCAGACAGACCCACGTCAACGTGAGCATGTGCATCTCAATTTCTTCGATTACAGCATCGGCAAGGGTGTTGATACGGAGTGGTGCCCAATCAGCACGGTAAAGTGCCCCGCCGATTTCAGGCGACCAGATTTAATACTGGACGTGAATACGCAGGAGCAATACGAATTCATGCGTCAGCTATACGAGTATCTCTATCCAGGAAACCCCAATTTTCACATCACGGACATCATCCGCTGGTATGACGAGATTTATCAGCCGGGAAAGCTGGCCAACAAGTCCTAACCTTAAAAGGTACATAACGATGAGTAGTTCTGCACGTATCGTCTATTTCAACGGAAAACTCGTTCCCGAGACCGAGGCGAAGATCTCCATCTACGACTCTGCGCTGATGTTCGGCGACATGGTGTTCGAGATGACCCGTTCATTCAACAAGAAACAGTTCAAGCTTCGGGAGCATATTGACCGCCTTTACGCTGGAGTCAAGATTCTGCGGATTCCGCTGCAGATGACGCCGGAAGAAATGGAGCGAGCATGTTATGAAACCATTGAGGCGAATGATCACCTGTTTGCAGAGGATGATGAACATCGCCTGATGATTGACGTCTCTCGTGGTTTGCTTGGAATATACCAAGGGATAGAAGGTCTGCACAAAGGGCCAAATGTCATCATCGCTGACTTCCCCCTGCGCTGGACTGTGGCCGGCATGAGTGGGTTGTTTGAAACCGGTATCAACGCAGTCATTACATCGCAACGCGCCATTCCCGCTGCATTGCTCGATCCAAAGATCAAAAATCGCAGCCGAATTCATTACCTGATGGCGAATATCGAAGCGTCGCAGATGGAGGGTGACAATAATTGGGCCCTCTTGCTTGATCCGGATGGATTTGTTGCTGAAGGTACTGGTGATAACTTTTTCATCATCAAGAATGGCGTGGTTATAACCCCCGAAGGCCGCAATATCCTCCGCGGTATCTCTCGAGACTACGTAATGGATGAGCTCTGCCCGCAGTTAGGCATTCCAGTTGTGGAGAAGAACATCGAACCCTACGATGTCTACACCGCTGATGAAGCATTTATGACCGGAACGCCATTCTGCATGTTGCCTGTGACATCCCTTAATGGCAATGTCATTGGCACTGGCAAAGTCGGTGATGTGTTTAAGCAAATCATTAATCGCTGGAGTGTTAATTCTGGCGTTGACATCTTTAAGCAAATTCAGACATGGGATGCTTCACGGGCTCCATCGATAGGTGGTAGTGCCCCCACGCCTTATCGATTTAAATCCAAATGATTGAGCGCATTGGTTTCATGCAAGGCCGACTCTCCCCGTTAGTGGACGGGCGCATCCAGGCTTTTCCGTGGAACTGCTGGCAAGGTGAGTTCGCAGCAGCAGAGCAGCACCAGTTCCGTTTGATGGAGTGGACACTGGACCAAGAGCGGCTCTACGACAATCCGCTGCTAACGCCAAGAGGGCAAGCGGAAATTACCCATTTGCGCCAGAAGCATGGCATCGAAATCGCCTCGCTGACCGGCGACTGTTTCATGCAAAGTCCCTTCTGGAAAACGGGAGGTCCAGAAAGCACCGAACTGAAGAACGACTTTCGAGCCGTGGCCCGGGCATGCTCGGCCGTCGGTATCAGCATGATGGTGTTGCCGCTGGTTGATAACGGACGGATTGAAACTCGCGCGGAAGAAGATGTTCTTGTCGACGCCTTGCAGGGTGAAGCAGGGCTGCTGAAGGCACTCGGGGTGAAAGTGGTTTTTGAATCCGACTTTGGGCCGGTTGAATTGGCTCGTTTTATTGACCGGCTGGACCCCGCCCTTTTTGGCGTGAACTATGACATAGGCAACAGTGCAAGCTTGGGCATGAGCCCCGCTGAAGAAATCGGGAGTTACGGGCACCGCATCGTGAATGTGCACATCAAGGATCGCGTGCTTGGCGGCACTACAGTTCCACTGGGAACCGGAAACGCTGACTTTGACGCCGTGTTCGCGGGCTTGGCTCGTGTGGGTTACACCGGCAACTATATTTTGCAAACGGCTAGAGCCGGTGACGGCGAGCATGCAGTGGCACTGTGTCGCTATAGGGATATGGCGATCAGCTGGATAGAGCGCTATGGAGCTTGAACTTTCCGGGAAAACAGCGCTGGTGACGGGTTCCTCCCGCGGCATCGGACGAGCTATTGCCGAAGCACTGCAGGCCGAAGGCTGTCGCGTGGCGTTGAATGCGCGAAACGCTGCAGACCTTGAAGCAACAGCCAGGGAGCTTGATAGCGCGGTGGCAGTGGTGGGCGATGTGGCGTGTGCAGAAGACGCACGGCGTGTTGTCGGCGAAGCAACTGCGATTCTTGGGCGGTTGGATATCCTTGTGTGCAATGTCGGTAGTGGCCGCTCGGTGGCGCCGGGTAACGAGACGCCTGAAGAGTGGCAACGTGTTTTCGCTATCAACCTCTGGAGCGCGACCAACATGGTTGAAGCCGCCCGTGGGGCGTTGGCAGATACACGCGGCGTAGTGGTCTGTATTTCTTCCATTTGCGGCCTTGAAGTTGTAGCGGGAGCTCCGGTGACTTACTCTGCCGCAAAAGCCGCTCTGCACGCCTATGTGCGCGGCATTGCCCGCCCCTTGGGTGCGCAGGGCGTACGCATCAATGCAATAGCGCCCGGCAACATTCTTTTCGAGGGATCAGTCTGGGACCGAAAAATGGCTGAAGATGCTGCTGGCGTGCAACAGATGCTCGAACGCGACGTGGCACTTGCTCGCTTGGGTACCCCGCAAGAAGTTGCCGGACTGGCGATCTATTTGGCATCGCCCCGTGCGGGGTTTGCTACCGGCGGCGTGTGGAGACTCGACGGCGGACAGGTCCACACGTAAACCAGTTTTAACCCTCGGAAACAGACGTGAATACAGCCTTTAAAAAATTTGACTTAACTGGAAAGACGGCACTTGTAACTGGCGCAGCGGGTTTGCTAGGTCGCGAGCATGCGGCGGCGTTGCTGGAAAGCGGTGCGATGGTGGTGCTCACAGACATTGGTGAAGCTGGTCTTGACTCGGCGCGGGAGGCCCTGGCGCAGCGGGCGGATGCTACGCGTATCCAGACTGGAATCATGGACGTCTCCCGTCCCGAATCCATTACAGCGCTGGCCCGGCAACTGGC
>CAIRGS010000103.1 GCA_903878125.1 uncultured Nitrosomonadales bacterium
GCTTGGGGTGTCCGTCAGAAATGAGGTAATGCTTTGTATCTTGATGTGTCTGCGCCAATACACTTTGGATGCATCGCTGCAGGGTAGCATCCGACTCTTTGTAGTACGGCGTAATAATCGCAACCTTCATATGGTGGCCACCTTTGAATGGGTACTTAAATTTTGAAATAAGCGATTGTTTTTTTCAAGCCATTGATCAGGTCAACCCCTGGGTACCAATCCAGCTGGCTTTTTGCCAGGTCGATGTCGGGTTGCCTTTGTTTGGGATCATCCTGGGGCAGAGGTTTAAAAACCAATTTGCTCTTTGAGTCGGTCAGCTCAATCACTATTTGGGCAAACGCCAGAATCGAAATTTCTGAAGGGTTTCCAATATTGACAGGCCCGGTAAATTCATCGCCGGTACCCATGGTTAGTATCAACGCATCAATCAAATCGTCAACGTAGCAAAAACTTCTGGTCTGGCTACCATCACCATAAATTGTGATGTCATCCCCGTTGAGGGCCTGAACAATGAAATTGCTAACCACACGGCCATCACCGGGCTGCATCCTCGGCCCGTAAGTGTTGAAGATTCGTGCCACTTTGATCCGCAAATTGTGCTGTCGCCAGTAGTCAAAGAAAAGCGTTTCGGCGCAGCGCTTGCCTTCATCGTAACAACTGCGAATACCAATCGGATTGACCCTGCCCCAATACGCCTCCGACTGGGGTTGAACTTCCGGGTCGCCATACACCTCGCTCGTGCTTGCCTGGAGGATTTTCGCCTTTACCCGCTTGGCCAGGCCCAGCATGTTGATAGCGCCATGCACACTTGTCTTGGTGGTTTGTACCGGATCAAATTGGTAATGCACCGGTGATGCAGGGCAGGCCAGATTGTAAATTTCGTCGACTTCCACATACAGAGGAAAAGTGACATCGTGCCGCATCAATTCAAAATGGGGATGTCCCAGCAGATGTTTGATATTTTCCTTGTTACCCGTGAAAAAATTGTCAACACACAATACATCTGAACCGCTAGCCACCAGCCGCTCACATAGGTGTGACCCTAAAAATCCAGCCCCACCGGTTACAAGTATTCTTTTCATTATTTGCCTGCTGGAATTGGGTGATAAGGATAGGAAATTAAAGCGCGACACGAGGGCTCTCGTGCAAGCTGTTCGCACTTTACAGGAGGGCATCACCTGTGTCACCGGGTGAGTTCAGGAGTCTGGATAAGGAGTGACTTTTTTTGCCCACACTCACGGCAGCTAGTATTGGCGATTCGATTATTGCCTCGGAGGCAAACGAAAGACTTAAGATGGCTCGGTCTGGCTGTTTACCGGATGGATGGTTCAAGGGACAATGAGAGCCTTGCCGCATACGAGTGCTATTTTGTTATGAACAAGAAACTCAGCCCCTACGAGATGCTCCGAGTCCACGAGTCTGGCGATGCACCCTACCAGACACATTTCGTTCCTGAAGACGTCAGAAAAATATGTGTCGAGTTGGCGCCATCGACCTATCTGGATGTGGGATGCAATCGCGGGCAATTGATTGCTGCGGTCAAAAAAGGTCTTAACAGCCGTGCCGTTTGTGTTGGTGTTGAAATGAACGCGCTTGCCGCAAAGGCCGCAGAACAGGTTTGTGACCGCGTCTATTCAAGCACCTTTGATGCGGCAGTCGGTGGACTCAAGGCGGACTACCCGGGCGGTTTCGATGTTATTTCATTTGCTGATGTGCTTGAACACATGTACGACCCGTGGGAAGCCATGGTCTTGGCGAAGGAATTGTTATCCGAGCGTGGAAAGTGCATATTTCAAATTCCAAATATGGGACATCGTTCCATTATTGGCGGACTACTTTCGAATCGATTCGATTATGAGTTGATGGGTTTGCTGGATGTGACGCATATTCGTTTTTTTACGCCAGGATCATTTGAACACGCCTGCCAGCAGGCTGGGTACAAGATCATGCGGAAGGTGCAAATCATGGAGGAAAACCCGCAACCTTTGCTATCTGCGTTCAGCACACTGATTTCAGGATCAGAGGATGTCAAGAATTTCTTGCGAATATTGGGCGTGACACAGATCAATCTTCCGCTACTGGCGATGTGGCAAATTTGTTATGTGTGTGAACCTCTATGAGTTGACCCAATACTGTTTGGTTAAAGAAATTCCGCTCGCCCTGCCCCTTCGACTTTGCTCAGGACTGCAGGCATTGTCAAAGGGCTCTGGGTGAGCGGCTGGTGGTTCGACAAGCTCTCCACGAACGGTTAAGCGAACAGTATTTGAGTTGGGCTCACTATATCTATTTAGCAACATCGCCAGCTTTCGAAGAGAAAAAATGCAATATTGATTCTTACAATTTATTTCGATCACGACACTATAAACTATGCCCGATATTTTTCTGCTCAAGGCAATCGCCAAGACGATTATTCTGCCCCCCACAGGGTTGCTATTAATCATTCTCGTTGGCCTGTTTCTGTTACATAGATTTCCGCGCACGGGCAGAGCGATCTCAATTATTGCGACGGTCTATCTGCTTGCACTGTCTACCCCCTTTGCTTCGTATCAACTGATGCATTTTCTCGACACCTCGCCCCCGCTCGACCTCAAAGAAGCGCGACGCGCCCAAGCCATCGTGATCCTCGGCGGCGGAATTCGCAACAATGCGTTGGAGTACGGTGGGGACACATTGGGGCGGCTGACCCTAGAGCGCGTGCGCTATGGCGCGCGGGTCGCGAAGAATACCGGTTTGCCGGTGCTCGTCGCCGGTGGGTCGGTACTGGGTGGAGAAACGGAAGCAAAGTTGATGCGGGAAGCGCTGGAAAACGAGTACGGTATCAAAATTCGTTGGAGCGAAGATAAATCACGAAACACACGTGAGAATGCTGAATTCTCTGCTGCGATATTGGCAAAAGAGAACATTCGGCAAGTCGTGCTCGTTACACACAGCTTTGACATGCCACGGGCAAAAGCGGAATTCGCTAAGTCGGGATTGCCGGTAATTGCGGCCCCTACCGGAATTTTAAATGGCGACCTCCAATGGCCGTCGGATTATTTGCCAGGAATCGGTGGATTGCAGGCGAGTTACTACGTTTGCTATGAAATTTTGACAAAGCTGGTCATGCGGATGTCTTTCTTTCAATAAACTCATTACAAGTTATCGCTGAACCCTGCATCAGTCCTTCGCCATACCCCGCCCTTGCCACCACGAGTACAGCACGGGGATTACGATTAGCGACAACAGCGGTGCCGTAAGCATGCCGCCTACTAACGGCGCGGCAATACGTTTCATGACTTCTGCACCGGCACCTTGGCTGAACATCACCGGCAACAAGCCCACCACGATTACCGAGACGGTCATCATTTTTGGGCGGATGCGCAGCAGTGCTCCCTGAATGATGGCTTGGTGCAAATCATGCCGGTTATTCAAGCGCCCGGCGCAGCGTAAGTCTTCGATGGCATTGTCAAGATACAGCAGCATGACTACGCCAAATTCGGCGGCTACGCCAGCCAGCGCAATGAAGCCCACTGCTACTGCCACCGATAAGTTATATCCCAGCGCGTATACCAGCCAGAAGCCGCCGATCAGGGAGAATGGCAGGCATAGCAGCACCAGCAGCACTTTGCCGAAATGGCGGAAGTGCATGTATAGCAACAAGATTGCCAGTATCAGCGTCAGCGGGATGACCCACTGCATGCGATCTTTGGCATGTTGCAAATTTACGTACTGTCCCGACCAAGCAATGGCGAAGCCGGGCGGCAATGTCACCGATTTTTCCAGTGCGCGCTTGGCTTCGTCCACATAACCGCCGAGATCGCGCCCGGCGATGTCGATATATACATAGGCGGTCAAACGCGCATTTTCGCTTTTGATTTCTGAAGCGCCGTCACTGAAGTGCAAATGCGCCAATTCACCCAGCGGCACTTGTGCCCCGGATGGCATGGTGATTCGGCTGGCCGCTAGTGCCGGCAGGGAATCGCGCAGGGCACGTGGATATCGCAAATTAATCTGGAAGCGTTCGCGCCCGTCAATCACAGTGCCGATGTTTTCGCCACCGATTGCGCCTTGCACCAGACGCTGCACATCGGCGACGGTAACGCCATAGCGTGCGGCTTGAGCCCGGTTAATGTCGATGTCCAGATAACGGCCGCCGGTGGCACGTTCAGCGAATACGGTGCGCGTGCCAGGCACGCTCTTGATCACCGCCGCGATTTGCTGAGCCAATTCAGCGATGCCGGCCAGATCCGGGCCGGTGACTTTAATTCCCAGCGGCGTTCTGATACCTGTGGAAAGCATGTCTATGCGGGTGCGGATTGGATAGCCCCAAGAGTTGGTGAGCCCTGGCAGACGCACCTGGTCATCGAGCTTGTGTATCAATTGCTCTACCGTTTCTCCCGGGGGCCACTGGTCACGCGGCTTGAGCAGAATGGTAGTTTCCAGCATCGAAAGCGGTGCCGGATCGGTCGCCGTATCGGCGCGTCCGGCCTTGCCGAATACGCGCTCAACTTCCGGCAGGGCGCGGATCAGGCGATCCGTGATTTGCAAAATATTGGCCGCCTCATCTACGGACAAGCCGGGCAAGGTTGTTGGCATATACAGCAGGTCGCCTTCATACAGTGGCGGCATGAATTCGCTGCCCAGTTTGGCCAGCGGCCACGCCACAGTTGCCAATAGCAGTAACGTGGCGAGTACGGTCAACTTGCGTTTGCTTAAGGCGGCCAGCAGCACTGGCCGATACAGGGCTTGTAATGCGCGGTTTAACGGATTGCGTTGTTCCGGGCGAATACGCCCTCGAATGAAATAACCCATCAGCACCGGCGTGAGCGTTATCGCCAGGAACGCGCTGGCGGCCATTGCATAAGTTTTTGTGTATGCGAGGGGTGCGAATAGCCTGCCTTCCTGCCCGTCCAGCGTTAATACCGGCAGGAAAGAGATAGTGATTACCAGCAGCGAGAAGAACAGGGCCGGGCCAACTTCCAGTGAACTTGCTTTCACCACCTGCCAGTAATCGGGGTTGGCTCCGGCACGTTCCAGATGCTTATGCATGTTTTCGATCATCACAATGGCAGCGTCGACCATTGCGCCGATGGCGATGGCGATGCCGCCCAGCGACATGATGTTGGCGCTGACGCCCTGTTGTTGCATGATGATGAAAGCGGCCAAAATGCCGATGGGTAATGTTACGACTGCCACCAGCGATGAACGCAGGTGAAACAGGAACAGCAGGCAGACCAGAGCGACTGCCAGTGATTCCTCGATCAGTTTCTCGCGCAGGGTGCTGATGGCGCGTTTGATCAGGCCGGAGCGGTCATAAGTGACGACTAATTCCACACCTTGGGGCAATCCTGCCCTCAGTTCCTGCAAGCGCGTCTTGACCCGCTCTATCGTTTCCAGTGCGTTGTTGCCGTAGCGCATCACGACGATCCCGCCCACTGTTTCGCCCTCGCCATCGAGATCAACCACGCCACGGCGCGCTTCCGGCCCCGTCTGGATATGCGCCACGTCCTGCAAACGGATGGGGATGCCTTGTGCGTCTGTGCCGAGCGAAATTTGCCGGAAATCATCCATCGTTTTGAGGTAGCCGCGCGCCCGGATCATGTATTCGGCGCGCCCCATTTCTACTACTGAGCCGCCGCCAGACAGGTTGCTGTCGCGCACTGACTGCGCCACTTTGTCCAATGTCAGTTTATACGCGGCCAGTCGGGTCGGACTTACTTCGATCTGGTATTGCCGCACCATGCCACCAATACTCGCCACTTCGGCGACACCGGGCAGGCTTTGCAATTCATATTTCAGGAAGAAATCCTGTAGCGCGCGCAATTGGTCAGGATCGTGGTGATGCTGACGATCGGTTAACGCATATTCAAAAATCCAGCCTACGCCGGATGCATCAGGGCCGAGTGCCGGTGTGACGCCGGGCGGCAGCTTTCCCGCCATCTGGCTCAGGTATTCGAGCACGCGCGTGCGCGCCCAGTAGGGATCGGTTCCATCCTTGAAAATGATGTAAATAAACGACTCGCCGAACATGGAAAAACCGCGAACCGCAGTAGAACCGGGGACCGACAGTAGCGCCGAGGTAAGCGGATAAGTCACCTGGTCTTCCACCGCTTGCGGCGATTGGCCTGGGTAAGTGGTTTTGATGATGACCTGGACGTCAGAAAGATCGGGGATTGCGTCCAGTGCTGTATGACGCAAGGAGTACATTCCCCAGGCGCTGATTAAGGCGGCAAGCAGCAAAACCAGCAGATGGTTGCGTAATGACCAGGATATAACGCGGGCAATCATTGGTGCTTGTGCGATTCCTGCATGCGTTGCGCGGCATCATGCAGCGACGATGCTGCGTCCAGCAGGAACTGGCCGTTTACTGCCACTTCTGCGCCTTCCAGCAAGCCATCTACAACCTCGATCCAGTCCCCGCTTTCGATCCCGGTCTCGATATTGACAGGGAGGAAATGCCCCTCTCCACGGGACAGGATTACCAAATCTCCCTGCCCGGTGTGGATGACTGACGAGCGCGGCAAAACGAGTGCTTCATGCGGCTGGGCGTGGATGATCACGTCTACAAAGCTGCCCGGACGCAAACGCAGATTGGCATTGTTAAGCGTCACCCTCGCGCTTATTTTGTTGTTTTCGGCGAGTGGATTGACAAAGTCGAGCTTGGTTTTTATTTCCTGCCCATCGGGGGTTTTTATGGTTACCGCATCGCCATTCTTTATCCGGCCAGCTTGGTCGGGATAAAGCGTGATATCAACCCATACCTTGGAAACATCGGCCAGCGTAAACAAAGTGGCGGAAGGCGTGACAAAGTTACCTTCGCGTGCATTAATTTGTGTTACTACACCTGCCTGACCCGCCAGTATTTTAACCACCTCAAGGGGTTGCTTGGAATCCTCGATCTGTTGAACAGATTCAATGCCAATATCTTTATGCAGGAATTTAGTTCTTTCTCTGGAAAGCTCTTGCAGAAGATCCATCACATAGGGGTTTTCCACTAGCGGTGAAATGTCGCCTATCGTTTTTAACGTCTGATCACGACGTACCACATACCTCAAATACTCTTTTTGCTGTGCAATCAAATCGGGAGAATAAATCTCATAGATTACTTGCCCTTTGTGAATCTGCTGTCCGACCGAATTGATATTCAGCTTTTTTATCCAGCCATCGACCTTGGTGTGGACATTATAAAGAGTGTCCCCATCGACTATTACGTTGCCATAAGTGCGGATTTCCTGGCTGAGCGTGGCTGTTTTTACACTTTCCAACCTGACCCCAAGCTTCTGGATGGATGCAGTATCGATATGAATGCCGTGGTCGTGGCTGTGCGCTGCGGGATTTTTTGACTGAACCAGATCCATGCCGCAAATCGGGCAAGTGCCCGGATGGTTTTGCATGATCTCCGGGTGCATCGGACAAATCCAGATTTGCTCTTTTCCGGCTTTGCCTATTTCAGCTAAAGATAAGGTCTTGATGCCGGGAATTGTGGTTTGAGCTGTGGTTTGAGCTGTGGTTTGAGTATCAAGCCATGAAATAGAAATGCGCTGACTGATGAGATACCCGGCCAGCATGACGATTCCTAGCAGCACTATCCCTGCCGTTATTTTTTTCGGCATATTGATGGTCCGATTTCCTCTGGGCTATACCTGATCACGATGTGTTATTTGCGGCGCAGGCTTCAACCGCGTCTTCCTGTTGAGGATGCAAAATTTATTACCCTGGGGGTATGAATCATATACGAACACCCTGTGCCCATGGTGGGCAGAGGTGAATTTACAAACTTGATGAGGGGGGATTGCCTTGTTTTTGAAAGAAAACTGCCTACTTTCCCTCGAAGGTACGTATAAATTGGATCACATTCCAACCGTCTTCCTCATTTATATCCGTTCCCACACGAATCGGCATCCCGGTTCCCGGACTACCATGTTTTAAAACCCACATTAATTCCCCATCTGTGCGAAGTTTCTGCCATTTTGCATCGGTAAAATCACGCGGAGCATGTCCGGGTAGATTGACACCTCTGCCATTATTGCTATGGCAAGTTACGCAAAAACCTTCCCCAAAATAAACTTTACGGCCTGCTTCAATTCGCTCTGGAGTTACGGAATAAGGGCTTTTTACGAGCTGTTCCTGCGTAAGAATTGCCTTGGGTACACGCGGCTCATACACGTCTTTGTGAAAAGCCCATGTACTTTGCGAGACGGCGCTCAAAAAGATAGCAATCCATGCCCACCTATTTTTCTTGAAAAAAAACATGACATCACCTCACATATAAAGGGCGCCTATAAAATCAAAAGACACGATGCTCATCCCACCATGGACAAACCCCGTGTCTCTTGAAAAAATCAAATAAACTTATTTTTTTCCAATTGTTCCATGTAGCTCTTCCCAATGTCCAACTGATTGGGGAATGCCGACTGAACCGTCGGGAAAGGGCGCGTCTTTAGGCCACAGATGGAAGATGATGCCATCGGTTCCAGCCACATAATCCGCCAACCCTTTTTGCTCTTTCGAGTCAGATGGATTAATGATGGCAACGCGGCCAGTTTCAATTTCCTGCTTGTGATCGTGCCAGTTTTGCGTATGCGACCATTTCGGTATGAGTGATCCGGTAAGTTTTTTGGAGACCATGTATTCAATTTCGGTCAAGCGAGCGTTAGGCTCAGTTGACTCAAACAAAATGCATTGAATAACGTCGTTATTGATTGGTTTGCAGTAATGATGGAATGGCCCGATAACTTCACCATCCATGACATGTGGCGCCATAACATGAATTGTATAACCGCTCAGAGGATTTTTATCCGCAGCAAAAGCTGGAGCGGACAAGAAGCCGATTGTGATTAATGAGGAAACAAGAACGCAGACTTTGCTGATTTTCATAATTGCATCTCCTTGTAAATTTTTATTGTTAACGTTCGGATGATTGCGATACGTTCCATGCCTATTTATTATTACTTGTGGGCTCTCAGCCCATTTTGTAAAAATAAACATTTCAACGCCCCCGTTACATTTCGATACACAGGCAGCCCTGCTTTATACATCTTCTACCGTGGCATGTATGTGCGGTAACGCACCGAGTAAAAAGACGAGTCAACAAGAAGTTTGACTTTATGCCTGCAACAGTTTGTTGTCAACTTGATGCGCATATGTCCCACTTAAATATAAAGAGGAGATAACAGCCTCCTCAAAATAAGCGGGATAGCGTTACTAAAACTATCTGATCAGGATTTGATCGCCGCGTCCTTTTTTCGGGTCAGCATCGGGCTTGTTCATCAAAACCGTGATGGCGCCGCGTAATGCCGCCCCCATCGCATGATCGACGATTGCGACATTGGTCGAACGGTTAGCTGGTGAAACAATGTCAAATGTACCGCCTTCAGCTACCGCCACGTTGTATGTTTGAATGCCATATAGCGTGTTCTTCGGGTTGCCGTTGATATAAACACGATCCCAAATCCCTGCAATAGGATGCAAAGCAACCGGATTGTTGATGTTCGCATTTACAAAGAAAATACGGACGCGCTCGCCAGGTTTGGATTCCAGAACCTGAGTTGCATTTGGCTCATGAACTGGATCGTAATGGAACATTTTGCCGTTGATGAGAGCGCCTTTCCAACCTGTGTTTTCAAGTAAGCCAGTGATGTTCTCGCTATCAGGGAAGTATTGCTGTTGAATCAGCATGTATTCACGGTCGGCTTTTGGATAGTTCTTTTTGTCTTTTGGATCGACAATGATCATTCCGTACATGCCCTTGGCAATATGCTGAGCCATCGTGCTTGCGCCGCAGTGGTACATAAATACGCCTGGAACCTTGGCTTCAAACTTGAAATGTTTACTTTGTCCCGGCTTGATTTCACCGAATTCATTCAGCACGTCAACCTGCGCCGCATGAAAGTCCATTGCATGTGAATTTTTATTTTCAGGTGGATTGATCAGCGTGAAATCAACTGTATCACCTTCGTCTACGCGGACAGGCTTGCCAGGAATGGAGCCATCGAATGTCCATGCTGCCATTTTGACATCGCCCTTGTTATTCACGGCTAGATCAACCTCCACAGCCGTCATCGTGACTTTCACGGTCTTCGCGAAAATTTGCTGTGCGGAAAAAAGCCCAGTTATCAGCATTACAGCAACAGCTGCATTTTTTAGTTTAAACATATTATTCCCCTCTTTAATTTAAAGTTAACTACAAATTGCTTATTTCTTACTACTACTTCTTGCTACTGCCATTTATTAACCGAATTTGCATTTACATAACATGCGTAGATGCTGCACTAACTCATTGATTTCTTCGTCACTTAATGTTGCACCCCAAGGAGGCATCAGTATTGATTTATCAATTGATGGCCCACCCTCTTTGATCGCCTTGAATAATGTTTCGTCCGAGCGGCCTGACATTGATTTTGCATCGGTATGATCGCGCGGCACGACCGACATGTCCCGGACGTTCACGCCTTTTCCGGTTCCCTCACTGCCGTGACATTGAACACAATAGGCTTTGTAATTGTCGGCGGGTACTTCCTTGGCTTGGGCTTGGAATGAGAAAGCTGCCAGAAAAAGCAACAAAAATGATTTAGTTGGCATGTGTAGCCTCCTTGCTCAGTATCTCAAGATAATGGATCATTTTCTGTATGTTCACCTCCGACAAATTTTTGTTTGGCATCATGGATTTGGGCTCCCAAGCTTGCGGAGACCTGATGAAGCTCGCCATATATTGCGGTTGCAGGCGCTTGGCCGCCGTATAAAGCTCGGGCCCCGATAGCCCGCCATATTCAGGCTCATCAAGTGACAGGCCATGCAGCCCAGGAATTTAGTGAAGGCCATTTCCCCCATTTGCTTTGCTATCGTACCGAACTCAATTTTTTCCTTGGCGATCAAATCGTCATGCGGCCTCATCTTCATGAGCTCGGTTGCAACCGAGGTGGCATCGGGCTTGGAGAGCGCGACATGATCCGTGAGCGTCGAAGTATCAATTTCGTCACCTTTAGCTCCAGTCTTGATATGCCCGCCATAGTACATTCCGGCTGGACGTATCCGGCTTGGCTTTTGCAGCCAGGATACCAGCCATTCCTGGCGATATTTATTGCCCGCGTAAAAGAGATCCGGCCCCTTTTCCTCGAAGGCAGCTTTTAAAGTCTGTACTGCCGGCCCCTTAATGTTGTGACAGGTGGCACAACTCCCCTGAAGCACTCCTCCCTCGGCGAGGGCTGTCCCGGAAAAACAAAGTAAGACAATAAGAACTATATGCTTCATATTTATCTCCTTCTTTTTCCCTGTTCGATTACTTTGCCCATGAAAGGTGCGCTATTGAAAAGCCCATATCCCTGCGTTAGCGACACACTGTAGAAGAAATTCGGATCAAAAACTTTACCTTTCCATGCGTACCAGTCATTCATTTTGATGCCGTCATATTCAAAAACGGTCATTGGCCCACCCATCGAGGCACCGTTGTTTGACATGTGTTTGTCAACATGGTCATGCATTACGAAGAGTCCAGGATTGTTCATTTTAACGATCACGTCATAACGTTCACCAGGCCCTACCGGAACAGTGTCCACATAGTAAGGATTGGCAAGTGGATAACCGTCTTTGTGGGTGATGAGCATGTCATGGCCATGCATATGCATTTGGTGTGTTTCATCACCAGCGCCAATAAAGCGCATTCTCATAACATCTCCTTTCTTGACCCGAATTGGCTGGGTGAAGGGGAATGACTTTGCGTTTACTGAAAAGTAGTCAGAAACATCCTGCGGGCTGCCTCCTTTGCCATATGCGTTAGCATATGGAGACTGCCAAGTGCTCATCATCAGAATGGCATCCAAGGTAACCTCTTTTTCGAGTGCGATAGGATTTTTTGGATCGACGATCAGTGGCCCCCACATCCCGCGTATCGCCACATGCTCCCAGACGTTTACATGGCAGTGGTACCAAAGGCTCCCGGGACGATCAACATTGAATTTATAGGTATACGACTCGCCCGGCTGAATCGCTTCTTGCGAGACACCAGGCACGCCATCTTGTTGCCAACTGCCGGTCTGATTAACGCCATGCCAGTGGATGGTATGGGGAAGGGTGGTGTTGTTGGTTACATGCACCATCACATCATCTCCCTCCTTGACGTGTATGAGTGGCCCTGGCACTTGTCCGTTGAATGCGAAAACTTTATTGGTAAAGCCCGGAGCAACCTCTATTGAAACTTCGTCAATGCTCAGGCTGAATTCGCGTTGCTCAGCCCAACTTGCAGTGGCAATTCCCGCCAAGAAACAAAATATTAAAATATTCCTGAGATAGCGTGCCACAGTGGATGCACACAATATATTCAAGGTAATTGTCATTCTTCTTGTCATCCAATTTTCATTATCTAATAATTTTATTAACATACATTTTCAATGTATCTTTACTTGAAAATGTTGTCAAGCAAATGAATATGCCATTTGTTAAAAAATTCCGGCCCACCATGGTTAAGTTGAATGCCGCGAAAACAGACCGCTAACGAGCTAAACCTGTTTAAGGCTGCGCTGAACATGTCCCTCCGCTGGCTGAGCCTGCCGAAGAAATTAGCAACCAATTGATTTACAAGGGGTACGTTTCGATAAGCTCAACCTGAAGGGCATGGAGAATCTTTTGGTATTCATGCTTGCTGATTTGTGAATCTGGTTTAGCAGGTTGCGCGAAGCAACTCTGTCATATAGGTAACCATTTCACGGTTGGAGCAAGAGGTTATTTTGAATAACTTCGAGTTCTAAACCTTTTCATCTATATGCTCCGTTATATCTGTTTCCCTTTGTTTGTGGCGTCGCCGATCCACCTTTGAACGAAGCTCTTTCAGCAGAGGTTGCATTTTAATACGGCGGCAAACTGTACGGCGTTCACCATGATAGGGTGCTGCATTTCGCCTCTCGAGTGGCCTGACAGGGGTTCGCTGATGTTCAGATTGTGTAAATTGCCGAAACACCGGTGATGGCTCAATACGCTCTGATACGGGTTTCACTGGTTTGATTTCAGTTAACTTTTTTACTTCATAGTTATCTTCTAATCCGTTTAAAGACGGAGGAAGGGGACGGTTCTGTATGTGTTGCATACTGTTTTAAATATTCTGATTTCATGTTTGCGGGAATTTCAATGTTACCAGCTTTACGTTTTTCCCATAATGCACAAATACTTGGCGTAAACGATCTTCCCAGTCTTTAACTGATTGATCGGCTGGATCTTTCAGGAAAGGAGTTGAACAAATTTGTGGGAGATGAGGCGTTTTTAACGGGAAGAGGAATAATTTACAATTTGCTGCGTTAGCGACGGATGCTTACCTTTAATTCTCGAAATAATTAAAAAGCGGTTCGAAAACCGCTTTTTAATTGTGCCTGCATTGAATTTATTTGACGATAGCCTTGAGCTCACCTTTGGCGTACCTGATGGCCATAGCGTCCAGAGAAATCGGTATTATTTTCGAGGCTTGGCCAGCAGAACCGAACGCTTCATAACGTGCCTTGCAAATCTCCTTCATGGCTATAGTCGACTCCGCCAGGAATTTACGAGGATCGAAATTTTTTGGGTTTTGTGCCAAGTAACGACGTACCGCGCCGGTAGATGCCATACGCAGGTCTGTGTCGATGTTAACTTTTCGCACGCCGTGTTTGATACCCTCAACTATCTCTGCAACTGGCACACCGTAGGTTTCCCCCATGTCGCCGCCAAATTGGTCAATGATCTTCAACCATTCTTGCGGTACGGAAGAAGAGCCATGCATTACCAAGTGAGTATTAGGAATACGGGCGTGGATAGCCTTGATACGCTTGATATCCAAAGTGTCGCCTGTGGGCGGGCGGGTGAATTTGTATGCGCCATGCGAGGTGCCAATGGCTATTGCCAGCGCATCTACACCAGTCCTCCGGACAAAGTCGGCTGCTTCTTCTGGATCGGTTAGTAGTTGCGAGTGGTCTAATTTGCCTTCCGCGCCTTGGCCATCTTCTTGTTCGCCCATGCCCGTTTCAAGTGAGCCCAGGCAACCTAGCTCACCTTCAACGGATACGCCCACAGCGTGGGAAATATCAACAACTTTACTTGTTACCTCAACGTTGTATTCGTAAGAGGAAGGAGTCTTGGCATCTTCTTTCAAAGAACCATCCATCATTACGCTGGAGAATCCGGAACGAATGGCGTTAATGCATACAGCCGGGGAGGCTCCGTGATCTTGATGCATTACTACTGGAATGTGCGGATAAGCCTCTACTGCAGCGAGAATCAAGTGGCGCAGGAATGGTTCGCCCGCATATTTGCGGGCGCCAGCTGAGCCTTGCATAATCACCGGGCTGTTGGTTTCATCCGCCGCCTCCATGATTGCCTTGACCTGTTCCAAATTGTTGACGTTGAATGCGGGCAGGCCGTATCCGTTTTCGGCTGCATGATCCAGCAGCTGGCGTAATGAAACAAGAGCCATTTTTTTCTCCTAGCAAATTTTAACGTTATCAAACAAAATCAAAAAATAGAACTTGGCAGTGTACGGGAAAACTTGGTTGTGCTTCAACCCCTCAGTTCTTACGGTGATCGCCTACCCGGACGATTTGCATGGTGTTGGTATAGCCCGCCTTGCCAACGGCTTCGCCTATAGTCATCACAATCATGTCCCCTTTTTGTACTAACCCCAAGCTTACCAACTTATCCTCCGCTGCGCGTAACTCTACTGATGGAATTTTGGAGGTAATGTTAAACGCAATCGGATGAACTCCGCTGAACAGAGTTACTTTACTCAAAGTTGATTCAGACGGCGTTAACGCAAAAATTGGTACTCTTGCATTTACACGGGACATCCATAAAGGAGTCGAACCGGATTGAGTCAGCGCCACAATCGCTTTGATCGTAAAGTGAGAAGCCGCATATAGCGCAGACATGGCGATAGCCTGATCGATGCGTGTGAATTTCGTTTGTAGCAGACGGTGACTGGTGGCGATATTTTCTATCTCGCTTTCCGCTTGGATACAGATGCGCGCCATGGATTTGATGGTCTCTATGGGATAATCGCCCACTGCGGTTTCTGCCGACAGCATTACCGCATCGGTGCCGTCCAGCACCGCATTCGCCACGTCAGATACTTCCGCACGGGTGGGAATCGGGTTAGTGATCATGGATTCCATCATCTGTGTGGCAGTGATAACCAGCTTGTTTTTGGCGCGCGCCATACGGATCATGCGTTTTTGCAATCCGGGCACGGCTGCATCCCCTACTTCCACAGAAAGGTCGCCTCTAGCCACCATAATAGCGTCGGATACATCAATAATTTCATCCAGTACAGCAATGGCTTCGGCACGCTCAATTTTAGCCATCAATAAGCTTTTGCCGCCAGCCGCTTGCATCAATTTGCGCGCCAATTTCATGTCATCAGCCGAGCGCGGGAAGGAAATCGCCAGATAGTCGGCCTTAATCAAGGCAGCGGTCTTGATGTCCTCCTTGTCCTTATCGGTAAGTGCGGGGGCCGTCAAGCCGCCGCCCTTGCGGTTGATACCCTTGTTGTTTGACAGCACTCCGCCGATTACGACTTTGCAGATAATTTGCGCGCCCTTAACTTCGGTTACATCAAATTCCAGCATTCCATCATTCAGTAACAGCACTGAACCTTTGCTGACATCATTGGGCAAGTCCTTGTAGTCGAGACCAACGCGTTCCTGATTACCGAGGCCTGTCCATTCTGCATCCAGGATAAAAGTATCCCCTTGCTTGAGAATAATCTTGTCATTCTCAAGTTTTCCCACACGAATTTTGGGGCCTTGCAGGTCAGCAAGAATTCCTATAACACGGCCACATGCTGCAGCGGCAGCGCGTACTTTTGCAACACGCTCCACGTGGTCCTGAGCTGTGCCATGGGAAAAGTTCATGCGCACCACATCCACGCCAGCAAGTATCATTTGCTCCAGCACTTTCTGGTCGCTGGAGGCTGGCCCCAGGGTGGCAACAATCTTGGTTCTGCGTAACATAAATTTCTCGTCTTATTTATTTCATGGAACGTTGCTCAAGAATTTCTACCGCTGGCAATTTTTTGCCTTCGAGGAATTCTAAGAATGCACCGCCGCCCGTGGAAATATAGCTTACTTGATCGCTGATTTTGTATTTGGCAATCGCCGCCAGCGTATCCCCGCCGCCGGCGATCGAAAATGCAGGGCTTTCCGCAATCGCCATGCCCAGTGTTTTGGTGCCAGCACCAAACTGGTCAAATTCAAATACGCCTACTGGGCCATTCCATACGATGGTTGCCGCGTTCTTCAGATAGGCTGCATAAGCCTGGGCAGTTTCGGGGCCAATATCAAAAATCATATCGTCATCGGTAATATCGGCCACTTTCTTGACCACGGCAGGCTCATTGGCATCGAACTTCTTGCCCACGACTACATCGGTAGGTACAGGTATCGATCCACCCTTGGCCTTGGCAGCTTGCATTAATCGCTGGGCTTCGGCTACAAGATCAGGTTCATAAAGAGATTTGCCGACGTTATAACCAGCCGCTTTAATGAAGGTATTGGCAATGCCGCCACCGACAATCAATTGATCCACGATGTGAGATAGTGATTCCAGTACGGTTAATTTGGATGAAACCTTAGAGCCTCCAACGATGGCGATCAGCGGGTGAGCGGGACTTTTCAATGCCTTGCCCAATGCATCCAGCTCTGCTGCCAGCAGTGGGCCAGCGCATGCCACTGGTGCATACTTCGCTACACCGTGGGTGGAAGCCTGCGCGCGATGCGCGGTACCGAATGCATCCATCGCATAGATGTCGCATAGCTTAGCCATTTTTTGGGAAAGCTCATCGTTGTTTTTTCCTTCACCTTTATTGAAGCGAACATTTTCAAATAGTACGACTTCGCCATCGGCGATGATGAAATCGCCATCCAGCCAATCCTTAATTACCCGTATTTCTGTACCTAACAAGTCAGACAAACGCTTGGCTATAGGCTTCAGGGAATCGGCTTCTGAATATATGCCTTCTTCAGGGCGACCGAGGTGGGACATCAACATTACTTTGGCGCCTGCCTTCACGGCATGCTGGATGGTGGGCATGCTTGCCCGGATGCGGGTGTCATCGGTTATGGTTCCGTCATCGGCTTGGGGAACATTCAAATCTTCGCGGATCAGGACACGTTTGCCCCTGAGATCCAAATCAGTCATTTTGATTACGGACAATTCTTTCTCCAATTAAGCATTCGAGGTAAGACGTAAGAGAAAATGCGAAAAGGTGAGGTAGTTCCTCACCTTGGGTGCATGTTTATTTGGCAATGACGCGAACCATTTCCAGAACCTTGCTGGAATAACCCCACTCGTTATCATACCAAGAGACGACCTTGACGAAAGTGCTGTCCAGAGACATTCCAGCCTCTGCATCGAAAACAGAAGTGCAGCTCTCACCTCGGAAGTCGGTAGAGACCACTTTTTCGCTGGTATAGCCAAGTATGCCCTTCATGGAACCCTCGGATGCGGTCTTCATGGCAGCGCAGATGTCCGCGTAGGTCGCAGCCTTGTCTAATTCCACGGTGAGGTCAACCACGGATACGTCAGAGGTGGGTACACGGAAAGCCATGCCGGTGAGTTTTTTATTCAGTTCGGGAATAACCACGCCAACGGCCTTGGCCGCACCAGTCGAAGACGGAATGATGTTTTCGAGGATGCCGCGGCCACCACGCCAATCCTTGTTGGACGGGCTATCCACGGTCTTTTGGGTAGCGGTGGCAGCGTGTATGGTGGTCATTAGCCCGCGCTTGATGCCCCAAGTGTCGTTTAATACCTTGGCAACCGGGGCGAGGCAATTTGTAGTGCAGGAAGCATTGGAGATGATAGTTTGGTTAGCATAAGTTTTGTCATTCACACCGTACACAAACATAGGCGTGTCATCCTTGGACGGTGCTGACATGATGACTTTTTTGGCACCAGCGGCGATGTGTTTTTCACAGGTTTCCTTAGTGAGGAAAAGACCGGTGGACTCGACAACTATATCAGCGCCCACTTCATTCCACTTCAGTTCGGCGGGATCCTTGACGGCAGTCAGGCGAATCTTTTTGCCGTTGACGACCAAGGTATTACCTTCAATGGAAACGCTGCCGTCAAAGCGGCCATGCACGGAGTCGAAGCTCAGCATATAGGCTAAGTAGTCGGGTTCAAGCAGGTCGTTAATGCCCACGATCTCGATGTCCTTGAAATTTTTCACCGCTGCGCGGAACACCATACGGCCAATTCTACCAAACCCATTGATACCAACTTTGATTGTCATGCTTCTCTCCTGGTTTTATAACTAAAATTGTAACTGTTCAGACAAATTCCTTGAAACTATTATGATGCTTTAACCTAATTAATCAAATAGTTAAACTACAAGCATCGTTACGATGCTCCGCCACAAATAACCGGACGGCAGGATGACCCTAGAGCGTGCCGCCAGTCCTGCCGCTGCAACGCTAAGTATCTACTTCGACAGAAGTGAGCAGTATGTGAGCCCCAATTTTTGTATTAGCCACATACAATTGCATCATTGAAGCCAGCTTGATATGGTTTTACTTATAATCATCGCAGCAAGGTCATGAGGGACACTTTCTGCGTTCTTCACCTAAAATTTAGAGTACGCTTTTCACGGCTTTCACTACATTCTCTACGGTAATTCCGAAGTGTTTGAACAATTCGCCTGCCGGGGCAGATTCGCCAAAGGTATCCATGCCAATTACTGCGCCGTCCAAACCAACATACTTGTACCAAAATCCCGTCACACCCGCTTCGACAGCTACGCGCCTACTGCCCTTGGGCAACACGCTGTCCCTGTATGCCTGATCTTGACGATCAAATACATTGGTTGAAGGCATGGAAACTACTCGTACATGAATGCCGTCTTGAGCCAGGGTTTTTTGTGCATCCATTGCCAGGCCGACCTCGGAGCCAGTCGCGATAATAAGCGCTTGTGGCTTGCCATTGGCGGCTTCCGACAACACATAGCCACCCTTCCGGATGTTGGCGATTTTAGCCTCATCGCGCTTTTGGAATGCCAGGTTCTGGCGGCTGAAGATAAGGCTGCTAGGGCCAGTTTTGCGCTCAACCGCTGCAACCCATGACACGGCAGATTCCACCGTATCGCATGGACGCCAAACGTCCATGTTTGGAATATAACGTAGCGTAGTAGTTTGCTCTACGGGCTGATGAGTTGGGCCGTCTTCGCCCAGACCGATGGAGTCATGCGTATACACGAAAATCACGCGTTGTTTCATCAGCGCAGCCATGCGCAGTGCATTGCGAGCATATTCCGAGAACATCAGGAAAGTGCCGCCAAATGGTAGCAAGCCACCATGCAAAGCCACGCCATTCATAATGGCTGACATGCCGAATTCACGTACTCCGTAACTAATGTAGTTACCTGTCGATTTTCCATGAATGTGCTTGGCGCCCGTCCAATTGGTCAGGTTCGAACCGGTCAGATCTGCCGAACCGCCAAGAAACTCAGGTAGTGCCGACACCAGACCGTTAATTGCATTCTGTGACGCCTTGCGCGAGGCAATGGTTTCTGCTTTCTCATTGGTCTTGGCGATCATGTCCGCAGCATGCTGCGCCCAGTCTGCCGGCAAATCACCCTTCATTCGTCGCTCAAACTCAGCCGCTTCCTGGGGAAAAACCTTGCTGTATTCTGCAAATTTATTGTCCCACAATTTTTCCAAACCCTCTCCCTTGGTACGTGCATTCCACGCTTGGTAAACGTGCGCAGGAATTTCGAACGGCGGGTAATTCCAACCTATATATTCGCGCGTAGCGGCGATTTCGGCATCCCCTAATGCAGCGCCATGCACATCATGCGTACCAGCCTTGTTCGGGGAGCCCGCGCCGATGATGGTCTTGCAGCAGATCAGAGTGGGTTTGTCAGTAACTTCCTTGGCGGCCTTGATGGCGTTGTCTACTGCTTCTGGATCATGGCCCTCCACATCGGCGATTACATGCCAACCATAAGACTCGAAGCGTTTGGCAGTGTCGTCGGTAAACCAGGCTTCAACATGTCCATCAATGGAAATACCATTGTCGTCCCAGAAGGCGATCAGCTTGCCTAACCCCCAAGTACCGGCCAGTGCGCAGGATTCATGCGAAATGCCTTCCATCATGCAACCGTCGCCGAGGAAGACATAAGTATGGTGGTTAACGATTTCGTGGCCGGGACGATTAAATTCATTTGCCAGCAATTTTTCCGCCAAGGCAAAACCCACCGCATTGGTAATACCTTGGCCCAGTGGGCCAGTAGTAGTTTCTACACCAGCGGTGTAGCCATATTCAGGGTGGCCTGGAGTCTGTGAGTGTAGTTGGCGGAAGCGCTTCAACTCATCAATCGGCAAGTCGTAACCGGTCAAATGCAACAGGGCATAAATCAGCATCGAGCCATGGCCGTTGGAAAATACAAAACGGTCACGATCGGCCCATTTAGGGTTAGCCGGATTATGGCGCAGATTGTGAATCCACAGCGCTTCGGCGATTTCTGCCATGCCCATGGGAGCACCAGGATGGCCAGAGTTTGCTTTTTGAACCGCATCCATTGCCAAAGCGCGGATCGCTCCAGTTATGTCATTAAACTTGGGGGGGTGTACTTTACGCGCCGCAGCCATTTCTCACTAACCTCCTGAACATCTCTAAGAATAAATAAATTATTTTTGCAACAAACAACAAACAGTTGGTAATTATGCCGCACTGCCCTCTTTAGGGCAACAGGAGAAAAAATAGACAAGGCTAGAGTTTGACCATCTGGAGTATTTCTGTTAAATTCAACAGATGGATAGCAATGAATTTAAACAATGGCTTGTCAAGCAAGGCGCTGAATTTCAGCCAGGCCAGGGGACTCACATCAAGGTATTACTTGATGGCCGTCAATCAGTTTTGCCGATGCACGGCACGGAACTGAAAACCGGTACTATCGACTACATTAAAAAACAGCTAGGGTTGAATTAGGGGACTTGCGATGTTTGAATACCCAGTGGAATTGATATCTGCCAAGGAAGGCGGATTTATCGTGACCTTTCCCGATGTACCGGAAGCAATTACCCAAGGAGATGACAAGGACGAAGCACTGCAGAATGCCAGCGAGGCGCTGGAAACCGCGCTTGGTTTCTATGTCGGGGATCGTCGCCAACTGCCCTTGCCCTCTATTGCGGCTGGGCGACCCACCGTTACGCCCGACGCAATAGTAATTGCCAAGATGATTTCAAACTGGCTATCTCTAAAGAAATAATTGGATATGCCGAATTAGATTCAACGATCCAGCTTCACTGTTGTTCGCATAGTATTGCTTCTCCGTTTTTCTGACATCACTTCAATCACAAACCTCAATTAACCTGCCACGCGCAATATAAGCCCCTTGAGATATGCGCCTTCTGGGAAATTCAATAATATCGGGTGATCCGGCGCGGCGTGCAGCTTGTGTATGATGTGCGCACCCACTCCTGCGTCCAAGGCGGCGCCGGCAATAATTTTCTGGAACAGGTCATCGTTTATGCCGCCGGAACAAGAATAGGTGGCGAGCATTCCTCCCGGTCTGAGCAGCTTAAAACCTAACAGGTTAATATCCTTGTAGCCGCGCGCAGCTTTTTCGGCGAAGGCGGCGGTAGGCGCAAATTTGGGTGGGTCGAGGATGATCAGGTCAAATTTGCGGTTCTGGTCACGCAGCTTGCGCAGCGCCTGAAACACGTCGATGCATTGCCATTCAGCGCGACTGGCATCCAGCCCATTAAGTTCCACATTGCGCTGTGCCAGTTGCAGCGCTTCATTCGAAGAGTCAATTGATAGCACTGATTTCGCGCCGCCGCGCAGTGCATACAGCGAGAAACCGCCGCTGTAGCAAAAACAATTCAGAACATCCCTGTCTTGCGCCAGGGTTCCAATCAGTTCGCGGTTGTTTCGCTGGTCGAGATAAAAGCCCGTCTTCTGCCCGTGCGCTACATCCACGGCAAAATGTAGCCCGTGTTCAACAATGATTAAAGATTCAGGCAAGTTGCCATGCAGTACGTTATTGCGTTCCGGCAAGCCTTCTAATGCACGTGAGTCAGAATCGGAACGCTCGTAAATACAAACCGGATTGCACATCTCTTGCAGTATATCGGCGCAAGTGTCGCGCCAGCGTTCCGCTCCCGCACTACCAATCTGCATAACCAGCACATCACCATATTGATCTACTACCAACCCGGGCAGGCCATCGGATTCGCCATGAATCAGGCGCAGGCCAGTGCTGTGTTGCGCCAATTTTAGATCTTTGCGTAATGCCAGTGCATGGGTGATTTTCTTGCGGAAAAAATCTGCATTGATGCCTTGCTCTGCGTCCCATGACCACACTCGCGCAGCAATTTGTGAGTGAGCATTGTATGCGGCATGAGCGAGGAAAGCGCCTTGTGCTGAGTATATCTGTACCGTATCACCACCCGTAGGTGAGCCTTCCACACGTTTAATTGCCCCGGAGAATACCCAAGGGTGACGGCGCAGAAGGGATTTCTCCCTCCCCTCGTTAAGAATAATTTTATTCATGGGGTTTTCTTTTGGCCCTAGGATGCGCTGCATCGTAAATTTTACTGAGGTATTGGAAATCAAGATGAGTGTAAACCTGCGTAGTAGAAATGCTGGTATGGCCGAGCATTTCTTGCACTGCCCGTAGATCTCCACTCGATTGCAGCACATGTGAGGCGAACGAATGGCGCAACAAGTGTGGGTGAACGCTGCTGGTGATGCCCTGTTTGACGCCCCAGCCTGACATGCGTAGTTGCACCGCGCGCGAACCAATGCGGCTACCATTGCGATTAACGAACAGCGCCGTTTCATCCTGTTTGGCCAATTGTCCGCGCAGTGCCAGCCACGCTTGCAGCGCGGAGATCGCAAAGCTGCCCAGCGGTACGATGCGTGTCTTGGCGCCTTTACCGATAACTCGTACAGCTGCATCTGCAAAATCAAGCGCAGCAGGATCGAGACTGACCAACTCTGCCAATCGCAGACCGGAAGAATAAAATAACTCAAACATCGCTTTGTCGCGCACCGCCAGAATATCGCCTGTGGTAGGTAGTTCCATCATGCGCATAGCTTCATCCGGGGAAAGTGCATGCGGCAGATTGCGCGCTGATTTGGGCACACGCAGCCCGATGCAAGGGTTGTCCTTAAACTGGTGGTCGCGTATTAGATGAGCGTAAAAACTACGCCATGCCGACAGCATGCGCGCCAAACTCTTGCCGCCCAAACCGCCACCATGCAATTGGGCTATGAAACGGCGAATCTGATGGTTTTTTAGCTCGTTTAGGGGCGTAGCACCGGCTAGCTTGAACAAACGACAAATATCGCGAGAGTAATTTTCCGCAGTAAGGGGGGAGTAACGGCGCTCGTTGCGCAGATGGCTGAGAAATCCGTGCAGTGCATCTTGATTAGGAGTGGGTGCCTGCGTGGTGCTGTTTGACATCTTTTTATAGAGTGGGGCGTAGCGCGCAGCTCACAATTTCCGCAATACGCTGCAGGAACAGCGTACCCATGCCGGGATAGAAGCGCTGCGCGTCCTCACTAGCCAGTATTAACATGCCGATGGATTGCTCGTCCGCGCGCAGTGGTAAATAAGCAAACGAATGCAAATGAGCCGCGCTTTCCCCAAACCAGGCCAAAGTTCCATGAAGAGCGTGATGAACACAGACGGGTTGCAGTTGCTGGTCAGCGAAGGCCAGCACTTCCGAGCTGGGCGGCAATCCCTTCCAGATATGCAACACAACATGCGGCACGGCAAAAATTTCTCGCAAATTCTGCGTAATGACATCCTGCAAACTCATCAGGTCACGCACACCAAATAACGCCAGAGTGAATTGATGCACTTTTTGCTGTAATGCGTCGTTGTCCTGAGCAAACGCTACCATCTCATGTAGCTTTTTTTCCAGGCTTTTGTTTTGCTCACGCAAAGTCAGTAACTGCCGCTCACTTAATGAAATGGTGCGCCCGCTGTAAGGATGGGGGATGGTGACGTCCGCCAACATATCGGCATGATCTTCGAAGAACTGTGGATTATTTAGTAAATATAGTGCGATCTCTGCGGATTTCATGTCGTCCTCTTATAAATTTATTTCGCCTTCAAATACAGCAATCGCCGGTCCGGTCATAAATACTGGTGCGTCATTTCCGGCCCAAGCTATGTTCAGTACCCCACCACGCGTGGCAACATTCACGCGTGCGTCCAACAAATCGCGACAGATGCCGGCTACCACTGCGGCGCACGCGCCAGTGCCGCAAGACAGGGTTTCACCAGTGCCGCGTTCATACACGCGCAATTTGATGTGATTACGATCCACTATCTGCATGAAGCCTGCATTCACTCGTTGCGGAAACTGTGGGTGATATTCAATGAGCGGCCCCTGCATGGCGACTGGTGCATGTTCCACGTCATTCACCACCTGTAGCGCATGTGGATTGCCCATCGATAGTGCCGTAATCTGCACTGTCTCGCCCGCCACTTCCAGCGATTGGATAACAGCATCGCTGCTTCCCAGGAACGGAATACGTGCCGCCTCGAAAATCGGCGCGCCCATGTTTACAGTAACTTGACCATTGTCCTCAAGGCGCGGCGCAATCAGGCCACTTTTTGTTTCTACCACGATCTCACGCTTGAATGTCAGTTTTTGATCATGCACAAAGCGCATGAAACAGCGCGCGCCATTACCGCATTGCTCCACCTCGTCGCCATCGGCATTGAAGATGCGATAACGAAAATCCGCATCGGGATGCTGTGCAGTTTCCACTAGCAGGATTTGATCACAGCCCACGCCAAAGTGCCGGTCAGCCAACAAGCGCAGCTGTTCCGGTGAAAGCTGTATACGTTGGCGCACCCCATTAAAGACTACGAAATCATTACCGGCACCGTGCATCTTGGTGAATTTTAATATCATCTCTTCATCTCTGATAATTCCAAATGTCTCAAGCAATCCATCATGTGGTGGTTTGCCATGCCACCAGCCTGCATTCCATAGCAAATTTTATGCGCGTCATGACAGGCAATTCGAATAGCCCACGATCATCGTGCAGCAACACGCCTCATTCTTCATCATGACACGCCCGGCACAGTTTACCCCGCATAGGCTTGAGTATTTTTTTGCTATATAAATTTTATTAGCAAGTGTGTCGCCAGAACCAGCATCAGTACTGCGAAAAATTTGCGCAATAGCCCGATCTTCATGCGATGAGCAGCTTTTGCGCCCAGCGGCGCGGCAATGACGCTGGCAAGCGCGACCCACAACAATGCCGGTAGATACACGAAACCCAGATTAGGGAAGGGTAGCATATGGAAACCAAGGCCAGTAACAATATAGCCTATTGTGCCACCTGCGGCGACCGGGAAGCCGATCGCTGCAGAGGTACCAATTGCATTGCGTAGCGGCACATTACACCAAATTAGAAACGGGACTACAACCGTGCCGCCGCCAATGGATACCAGGCTGCTGATCCAGCCTGTGAAGATGCCCGTCAGCGTCATGCCGGCCATACCAGGCAATTGACGTGAGGCTTGCGGACGCAATTCAAACAGAATTTGAATTGCGGCAAAATACACGAACAAAGCAAAAAATATTCCTAGTCCACGTGGCGAAACAGATGCGGCGCATAGCGCGCCCAGCGCTGTTCCGAACAAAATTCCAGGAGTCATGGCACGAACCACGACCCAGTTCACTGCACCATGCTGGTGGTGTTTGCGCATACTGGCAAGCGAGGTGAACAAAATGGTTGCCATAGCGGTACCAAGCGCCAGATGCATGACATAGGGGGCAGGGAAGTCCTGCATTTTGAACAACATCAGCAACACTGGCACCAGAATTGTTCCGCCACCAATGCCGAACATTCCACTAAATAGCCCAACCAATGCACCTAACGCGAGATAGGCGAGCGCCCATTCCATATTAGTCGTGTACCAGATGTTTCAGAATGAAGTTCCACTCGGCGGGATCAAGCGGTGTGATGGACAATCGGTTACCGCGTTGCAAAATGCGCATACCTTCCAATTGTGGATGGCGACGCAGCTCCGCCAATGAAATGTGTTCAATTTTCTTTACCCATTGCACATCTACATTAAACCACCGCGGTGTTTCCTGCGTGGCCTTGGGATCGAAATATTTGCTATTGCATTCGAACTGAGTGGCATCGGGATAGGCAGTGCTTGAAACGCGCGCGATACCCGCGATGCCTGGCACAGCGCAGTTTGAATGATAGAAAAGCACCGCGTCGCCATTGCACATCTGATCGCGCATGAAGTTACGCGCCTGATAGTTACGAACACCGTACCATGCCACGGTTTGGTCGGGCAGGTTAGCGAGGTCATCTATGCTGACGTCGCTCGGTTCAGATTTCATTAGCCAGTAACGCACGTTATTCCATTTAGAATTCTAATAATCTGTCTGGCGCACTGATAAAAAAATGCGGCGTAAAGCCGCATTTTAAATTAAAGATCCCCGCCTGTGCCGTTGACCCAATATCTTGAACCTGGGTTCAAGAGAGCCGGTTCCCTGTTACATCAGGTACATCCGCAAGGGATGCGCACAACAGTAACATCAAGGGTCGCGACTTAAGCAGAGCTTATTGGTTCAAAGAATTATGAGCCTGACGAGCACCGCAGGGAAAAACCTAAAACAACTCATCTTGTTCCGCAAGTACCGCGTCGATTGTTGCCTCCATGGAATTCATTCTACGCTTAAATTGACTCATATCAAATCCAGTGCCGAGGCGCGTGGTTAATAGCTCATGAGCAATATTCAAGGCGGACATGATTGCGATGCGCTCGATCGTGACAACCTTGCCGATATCGCGAATCTCGTGCATTTTCTTATCAAGATAAGCGACCGCATCAAGCAGCTCAGGGCGTTCCACTTCAGAACATACGACGCGGAATTCCTGTTCAAAAATTGTAACATCAAGCGATTTTGCACTTTCTCTGCTCATGTTGATTCTTCAGGTAATTGCGTCAGCAGTCGTTCCAAGCGCGCCTTGACAGAGTCAATCTTGTCGTGGCTTTGACGACCTTGACTCAGCGCTTGAGCCAACTCTTGACGCAGGTCATGGTTTTCTTCGCGCAGATGTATAATCAAATGCACCAATCGAGCCAACTTGCTTTCCAATGAGTCCAATTCTGCTTGCATGAAGCGAACTATAGTTTAAAGAAACCTGACCCGTCAAATGAGTAACCAAAATAATTTTTAGTTCTACCGCCAACGACCTGCTTAATGTGCACGCTCCACCTTCCAACCGGTAGTTTCTTTCATCTTAAGGAGGTGGCTGCAAGCGCAATAGTTGTGCTTCGCTCCTCAGCACTACCTATTATTCTCTCCCCACCGTTTCACTAACCCATGCTCAACACCCAAGTGATCAAGTATCTTTGCCACCACAAAATCCACCAAATCCTGCATACTTTGCGGATGATAGTAAAAGCCCGGATTGGGTGGCAGAATGACCGCACCGGCATGGCTCAGCTTGAGCATGTTTTCCAGATGGATGGCGGAAAACGGTGATTCGCGAGGCACTAATATCAGGGGGCGTTTTTCCTTGAGCATGACATCAGCTGCACGGGTGATGAGATCGTCGCTTAACCCCACCGCCACCGCCGCCAGCGTACCCATAGTGCAGGGGCAAATTACCATCGCATCGCCAGGGTTAGAGCCAGAGGCCATGGGCGCGAACCAATCATCGCGCCCAAACACACGCAGTTCGCCGCTAACTTTTCCGAATCGTTCCACCAGGATTTTTTCCGCATCTTGCGGACGGTTGGGTAACACGAAATCCAACTCTTGTTTGGCAACAATTTGTGCCGCTTGCGAATAAACCAGGTGCACGCGCTGACCGCTTTGGAGCAGGCACTCAAGCAGTCGCATGGCGTAGGGCAAGCCGGATGCGCCGGTTAGGGCGAGTACGATAGTTTTCATGTGCTTTTCAACCAGTCAATTTTGTCGCTTCGAACCCAGTGTGGAGTGCATCCAGGTAGCGTGCCGCAATCAGGTCATTTACCTTACCAAACAGCTTTGCTGCCGTAGCAAAGACTATATAAAAATTAATCAGTGTTACCGAGTTCGCGGTGTCGCAGCAACACTTGTTGCTGCAATTTAAAATAGCGCGCGAGCTTTTCCACCAAGTACACCGAGCGATGTTGACCACCTGTGCAGCCAAGGGCGACGGTGAGATAGCTGCGGTTATCAGCGATGAAGCAGGGCAGCCACTTCTCGACAAAACTGCGGATGTCTTCGCACATATCTTGTACATTTTGGTTGCATTCTAGAAATTCAATTACCGCCGCATCGCGTCCGGTTAGTGGCCGCAGCGCGGGATCGTAATGTGGGTTGGGTAGGCAACGCACATCGAACACCAAGTCGGCATCGAGCGGAACACCATTCTTGAAACCAAACGATTGGAACAGCAGGGTAATGCGTGCGCGGTCAACGCCCTTAAAATCTTTGACCCAGGCACGCAAGGCATTGGCGCCGAGCTCGCTGGTATCAATACGATGGCCGATGTTGCTGATCTCGGCCAGCATTTCGCGCTCGAGCTGCACGCATTCAGGCAGGGTAAGCCCTTCATTAGTCTGCGCCGAAGGTAGTGTATTACGCAGCGGATGACGGCGACGTGTTTCGGAAAAGCGTTTCACCAGCGTGTCGGTCTGCGCGTCGAGGAATAGCAGGTGCACATCTATACCCTGTTGCTTGAGTCGTTCAATATAGTGCGGCAGTTGTTTCACGCTGTCGCCACTACGCACGTCTATGCTGACCGCAATGCATGTGTTACCGGTCTGACGCAGATTTTCCATGAGGACAGGCAACAACGCAGCGGGCAGATTGTCCACACAATAGTAGCCGCTGTCTTCCAACGCCTTGAGCGCCACGCTTTTTCCTGAGCCAGAGAGGCCGCTGATCAGAAATAATTGCATGATTTATTGTTCCTGCATTTGCTGCTCGTGACGACTGATAAATTCTTGCATGCTGTCGATACCGCGTTGCTGTAGTACAAAATTGCGTGCTGCCGCCTCTACCAGCACCGCAAGGTTGCGCCCAGCCATGACCGGGATGCTCACCGTGGTAATCTTCACGCCAAGTATTTCCTGATGACTTGCTACTAGCGGCAAGCGTTCCAGATGGGACAGATCGCCGCGTTGGGGGCGCTGCAGATGTACGATGAGTTTTAAACTTTTTTTGCGCCGCACTGCGGTCTCGCCAAACATGGTGCGAATATTAAGCACACCCAACCCCCGCACCTCGAGGAAATCACGCAATAGTTCCGGGCAGCGCCCTTCCAGCGTTTCCGGAGAAATACGGTACAGCTCGGTGATATCGTCCGCCACCAAACCATTGCCGCGCGTGATCAGTTCCAGTCCCAGTTCGCTCTTGCCTATTCCGCTATCACCCGTGACCAGCACCCCCACTCCCAGCACATCGAGAAATACGCCGTGGCGCGTGGTCGATTCCGCCAGTGCTTTGACAATGTAATGACGCACCAGCCACATCAAATGTACGCTGGGAAGCGGAGAGCGAAACAGCGGTGTATGTGTGCGGTTAGCGTAAACGATCAACTCCTGCGGGATCTTCTCCGTGCCGGCCACGATCAGGCATAGCGTACCACCGCGCTCAAGCTCCGTCAGCGCCTCTGTGAAATCGGCGGACGAAAGCCCTTGAAGATGGTCGACTTCGATTTCACTCAATACCTGCACCCAGTTCGGGTGGATCATATTGAGGTGACCAATCAAACCTTTGTTAGAGGCGCTGACTAAATCACTATCCAGTATTTTTGCAGCACCATTCGCTCCGGCGACCCAGCTCAATGCCAGCTGCTCCTGTTTGTCCTCGAACAGCTGTTGGATATTGACCTGTGCCATTACTGTTACATCACCCAGTTAGTAAATGCTTGATGAATTACCCCTGCATCATTGCTATTCTGTATTTGTTCGCGGAAGGTTTTATCACTGAACATTTGCGCCAGTTCGCCAAGTAGTTGCAGGTGCATATCGGTGGCCCGTTCCGGCACCAGCAACACGCAAATCAGGTTAACCGGTTGACCATCAGGTGCGTCGAACGGAATTAATGCCTGTGTCTTGACGAAAGCGGCAGTCGCATCTCGCAGGCTTTTGATACGGCCGTGCGGGATAGCAACGCTGTGCCCCAGGCCAGTCGAACCGAGCTTCTCGCGCGCAAACAGGCTATCGAATACTTGGCTGCGTGCGATTTTCTGAGTGTTTTCAAATAATACCCCCACTCTTTCGAAAACCCGTTTTTTACTGGTTGAATCGGCGTCCAGTATGACGTTCTCAAGGGGCAGGACTTTGCTGAACAGGTTCATAATTCAAGCACATCAAAAAAAGGAAGTGGCAGCCGTAAGCCGCCCGGCTATCATTCTTGCTCCACTGCAGGGGGATTGCCGGATTCGTCATGGCGACGAGCGGCATTTTTTTCTTTATGCTTGATAATTTGGCGATCGAGTTTTTCGATCAGATTATCAATCGCGACATATAAGTTCGTATCATCACATTCCACAAAAATCGTCTTGCCGCTCAGATGGACGTTAGCCTCGGCCTTTTGTTTCAGTTTTTCCACCGAAAGGACGACATTGACATCAATCATGTTGTCGAAGTGGCGTTCTATTTTGTCGAGTTTGCTTACCACATGCTCGCGAATGGCGGGGGTGATTTCCAAATGATGTCCGCTGAGATTAAGGTTCATGGCCTGCTCCTTATGGTTAGAGTGATTTACGAAGATTAACTGGGAGGATGTTCAGCAATTCCCGGTATTTTGCCACGGTACGCCGTGCAACCAATATGCCCTGCTGCGCCAGGATTCCAGACATGCGGCTGTCGGTTAGGGGATGACGTGCATCTTCCTGGTGAACAAACTGCTTGATGAGTGCACGGATCGCCGTAGAGGAACACTTACTGCCACTTTCGGTCGCGATTCCGCTACAGAAAAAATACTTGAGTTCATAGATGCCACGCGGGGTCAGCATGAATTTTTGCGTAGTCACGCGGGAGATGGTGGATTCATGCAGATCAAGCTGTTCTGCGATTTCGCGCAGCACCAGCGGGCGCATGGCGGTTTCGCCGTGCTCGAAAAAATTACGTTGGCGATCAACAATTGTTTGCGACACACGCAAAATAGTATCGAAACGCTGTTGTAGGTTTTTGATGAACCAGCGCGCTTCCTGTAATTGTCCGGCCAGTTGTTGTGCATTTTTTTCATTGCCCTGCTGCAAAATATCGGCATACATTTGGTTAACGCGAAGGCGAGGCATGGCACCCTGATTCAGGCGTACATGCCATCTACCATGGCGGCACTCTACCACCACGTCAGGCACCACATAATCTGCGGCTCGCTGTTCAAATTCAACGCCAGGTCTTGGTTGCAGATGGGTGATGAGTGATTGCACCGTGCGCAATGCGTCATCGTCACAACGAAGAACCTTCTTCAGCTTGGCAAAATCGTGCGCGCCCAACAGGTTAAGGTACTGCGTCACCAATCGCAGCGCCAGATCACGGCATGGGGTGGTTTCCGGGAGTGCCTTGAGTTGTAGCGCAAGGCATTCGCTTAAGGTACGTGCGGCAATGCCTGGCTGATCCAGATGCTGCAACTGCACCAGTGCGGTTTCCAAGTCATCCAAGGTTATGTCGAGTTGTTCTGGCAGCATTTCAGCTATTTCTTCCAGCGGCTGCGCCAGATAACCGTTGGCATCCAATGCGTCGATCAACAAACCGATAATTGTTCGGTCGCGCACATCATGCTGACTCATATTTAGTTGCCATATGAGATGTTCACGCAGACTGGGAGTATCTGCCACAACTTCGGCACGAGCTTCTTTTTCATCATCCGGCCCGCTTGCTGTGGAAAAAGAAGATTCATTCCAGTCTTCTTTTACCCATTCTTCATCCGCCTGATGCGGTATTTCATCTTTTACTTCGGTATTATCTACAGCGGAGGTGGCGGCAGCATCTCCATGTGCATAGGGCTGCATAGCGTCTTCATCTTCACGTTCGAGCAATGGATTTTCGTCCAGCAAGCGTGCCACCTCCTGGTTGACATCCAGAGTGGAGAGTTGCAACAGGCGTATAGCTTGCTGCAACTGGGGGGTAAGCGTCAGCTGCTGGGATTGCTTAAGTTGTAAAGTGGGCTTCATTACGCAATTTACGTACAAGAGCGGTGCATAGTGTGCATTTATAGTTTGAAATGCTCACCAAGATATACTTTTCTGACACCTTCATTATAAATGATTTCGTCGGGCTTACCTTCCGCCATTACCGACCCGGCATTAATAATATAGGCGCGATCACAGATTCCCAATGTTTCGCGAACATTATGGTCAGTAATCAGCACGCCAATGTCACGCTCTTTAAGAAAATGAATGATTTTTTGAATGTCGAGCACGGCAATCGGATCTACCCCTGCAAATGGTTCATCCAGCAGAATGAAACGAGGGTTGGTGGCCAGCGCACGAGCGATTTCGACACGTCGTCGCTCGCCCCCGGACAGACTGATAGCTGGATTGTTACGTATATGAGTAATATGCAGATCCTCCATCAACTCATCCTGCCGTGCTTGAATTTCATTGCTATCGTAATCTTGTAATTCCAGCACAGCCTGAATATTTTGCGCGACCGTTAAGCGGCGAAAAATAGAGGCTTCCTGTGGCAGATAACCCAACCCCAAACGTGCACGGCGATGGATGGGGAGGTGGGTAATGTTCTGTCCATCGATGAATATATCACCTCCGTCCGCAGCTACCAGCCCGACAATCATGTAGAAGCAGGTGGTCTTTCCGGCACCGTTAGGACCAAGCAGCCCGACCACCTCGCCGCTCTGTACCGACAAGGAAACATCATGCACTACGGTGCGGGAACGATAGCGCTTTTTCAGTGCAACGGCACGCAACTCGCTCATTGACGTTCGTTAGGCTTGGTTAGCGTCGCCGTCGGCTTGATTGGCAGGGGTTCGCCGACTGCAGAGCGCTTGTTTTTAGGTTGAATGACAGCGCGCACGCGCCCCTTGTTGGAGGCTCCGTTCACCTGAAATATTTCAGTTTTTGAGTTATAGGTAATATGTTCCCCCCGCACTTCATCCTGATCCTGCTTCATGCGCGCCTGACCGAAAAAGTCTATAACTGAGGTCTTGGTGTCATATTCAATGCGCTCACCATACCCCTCCACATATCCGTCAACATTATCGCGCTTCTGGCGAAAACTGGCGAGCTGTCCGGTTGCCGTACCGTGCTTGAATCCTTCCTTATCCTGTACCACTACAATTTTATCGGCGTTAACGATCATCGTGCCCTGAGTGAGCTGCACCTTACCTTCAAACACGCTGATTTGTTTGAAATCATCAATGCTGAGCTTGTTGGCTTCCAGATGCATTGGTTTATCACGGTCAGCAAGTTCCGCCTGGCTGATTGGCATATGGCAGACAAGCCCTATGCAGAGCAGCGTGGTGTATTTATTTATTTTCGGGCACATATTCACTGTTAACTTGCGCAAGCAATTTTACTATGTGCGCTTTATTATCAAATTGCATACCTACTGCATGCACAATGTTGCGTCCATCAATCATAGTTACAGGTTGGTCTGTTTCGGCCCAGCCACGGTCAGGAATAACATGCAGATACCTAGTGGTGAATGTAATTTCTCTTTGCGTGGCACTGGCAGTACGCACGATTTTTACATCGTCGCGTAAAAATATATCTTCACCCTTGCCTGAAACCATTCCATTATTCGCATTAGTATGCACGGGGGGTTGGTCTGGATCAAAGCTGGTAAGTTCGGGGGCTTCCAGGTACGTGCTATCGTTGTCCGGGTAATGCAGCATTTTTTTTGCAGCCATCACGAAGCGCGGTTTGCCCTGCTCATTATGCGTGGTAGCGACAAATTTATTAACGATAAAATCCGGGTCATGGCGCTTGCTGCTGTCGGGTATGTTCGGCAGCGGCTGCACTTGCTGATTCAGCCAATAAGTCGCTGCCAGAAGCAGCAGCAGCAACAATAGCAATAGCATCGGCAATCCGGCGAGCCAAGCGCGCAAACGATCAATGACGAGTGTCTGATTCATGCCAAATAAGGCGCGAGTTGCGCATCTAGTGTGCCTTGCGCTGACATCAGCAATTCGCATGCTTCACGCACTGCGCCATGGCCGCCATCACGCTCGGTGATATAGTGAGCGCGGTCGCGCACTACATTTGGTGCGTTCGGCACGCTGATAGCCAACCCTACACGAAGCATTACCGGCAGATCTATTACGTCGTCACCCATAAAAGCGACGGCATCCAATGGCAGTTTAAGTTGAGCAAGCATTTTTTGCATGCTAGCAAGTTTGTCGTGAACGCCTTGATACAGGTGCGAGATGCCAAGATGGTGCGCGCGTAGCTCCACGCAGCGGGAGGTGCGACCAGTAATGATGGCCAGCTCCACACCGGATGCTTTAAGCATTTTTAAGCCATGTCCGTCAAGCGAATTGAAGCGCTTGAATTCTTCACCCGAGTCGGTTAAATATAGACCGCCATCTGTCATGATGCCGTCCACATCAAAGGCGATGAGGCGAATAGATTGTGCTTGACTTAACGACATCAAATTACTTTCGCACGCAGCAGATCATGCATATTCAGTGCGCCTACCAGCTTATTGTTTGAATCTATGACCAGCATCTGGCTAATATTATATTGTTCCATGATCTGTACCGCTTCGACTGCCAGTGCCTCCGGCATAATACTGCGCGGATTGTGCGACATGACTGAGCTGATTGTAGTGGTGGTGAAATCAATTCGCTTTTCCAACGTGCGGCGTAAATCTCCATCAGTATAGATGCCCAGCACCTGCCGATCATCATCTACTATGGCGGTCATACCTAACCCTTTGCGCGAGATTTCCAGCACTGCCTCGGCCAGCGTTGCATTTTGATTCACAGCAGGAATCCCCTTGTCGGAATGCATAATGTCGCGCACATGGGTAAGCAGGCGGCGACCCAAGCTTCCACCTGGATGCGAACGAGCAAAATCTTCCTCCCTGAACCCCTTGGCATCCAGCAGCGCCACGGCCAGTGCATCGCCCAATGCCAGCGCTGCCGTGGTGCTGGCGGTGGGCGCAAGCCCCAGCGGGCAAGCCTCCTTATCCACCGCAGCATTGAGATGCGCGTCCGACGCCGCTGCCAAACTGGATCGCGGATTGCCTGTCAGGCTAATCAGCCGTGCCCCCTGACGTTTGATGACTGGCACTATAGTCAGTAATTCCTGACTCTCTCCGGAATATGACAACGCAATAAACACATCTTTAGCGGTGATCATGCCTAAGTCGCCGTGGCTCGCTTCTGCGGGATGTACAAAATACGCTGGAGTGCCCGTACTAGAGAGTGTAGCGGCGATCTTGCGTGCAATATGGCCGGACTTACCCATGCCGCTTACAATCACGCGCCCTTCGCAGGCTAAAATGATATTTAACGCCTGTAGAAAATTGTCATCAATGCGTTGTGTAAGTGCCAATACAGCTGCAGCTTCAATGTGTAATACCTCGCGAGCTAAATCAAGTGCACGCGGGGAAGCGAAGATGGCGTTGTTCATGGTGACGAATTATAACAGTGCCATTCTGGTGTAGTGCAATTTTGAAGAACGGAACGGGCGCGAATAATTTCTCTCATCTACGCTCCAACGCAATCAGAAAGGCGGCGTATTTGAAATATCCACTGCACATCTTGCCGTTATGCATGAGATTTCAGTAGTTGAGACTTCCGAGGCGACTTACTCTCAACGAGTTCACGATCCCATTCTGAACCGGGCAGACTGCGCATGCGCATGCAAGCCTTCACCGAGGGCCAGCACTACTGCAATTTCGCCCAGCGTCCCTGCGCCTTGCTCGGATACTTGAATCAAGCTGCTGCGTTTCTGAAAGTCATACACTCCCAACGGGGAAGAAAAACGTGCCGTGCCGGAGGTCGGCAGGACATGATTGGGACCGGCGCAATAATCACCGAGCGACTCGGACGTGTAACGACCCAAGAAAATTGCCCCGGCATGCTTTATTTTTTTCAGCCATTGCTGAGGATTGCCCACTGAAAGCTCAAGATGCTCAGGTGCTATGCGGTTACTAATAACGCAAGCCTCGTCCAAATCAGCCACTTCAATCAAAGCACCGCGGTTCTCTAATGCGGTGCGTATGATGTCGCAGCGCGGCATCTGTGCCAGCAGGCGATCTGCACTTTGCGCCACGGCTGTAGCAAAAGCAGCATCCGGTGTTAGCAGGATGGCCTGCGCTAATTCATCGTGCTCTGCTTGAGAAAACAGATCCATCGCAATCCAGTCCGGATCGGTTTGTCCATCGCAGATCACCAGAATCTCTGATGGCCCAGCCACCATATCAATACCAACCACGCCGAATACGCGGCGCTTGGCGGCGGCCACGTAAGCATTGCCGGGGCCAACGATTTTATCTACTCGCGGCACGGTTGCCGTGCCATAAGCCAGCGCAGCAATCGCTTGCGCCCCGCCAATGGTGAACACCCGATCCACTCCAGCCAGATGGGCTGCTGCCAACACCAGCGCGTTTCGCACTCCGTCTGGGGTCGGCACTACCATAATGAGTTCGCCCACTCCGGCCACTTTCGCTGGTAGCGCATTCATCAGCACTGAAGATGGGTAGGCAGCTTTGCCACCTGGTACATAAAGACCAACCCGATCCAATGGCGTAATCTGTTGACCGAGCAGGGTCCCGTCCGTCTCGGTATAACTCCATGAAACTTGCAACTGTTTTTGATGATATGCAGTAACGCGCTGTGCGGCCTGCTCCAGCGCGGTGCGCTGTGCGGCGGGCAATTCCTCGAAGGCGGCACGCAAGACAGCAGGCGGCAGTTCCAGTGCAGCGCTATCATGCACCTCCATGCGATCAAAGCGTCGGGTGTATTCAAGCAGGGCCGCATCGCCTCGGCTGCGCACATCCGCCAGAATAGCTGCCACAGTCGCGTCCAGCTGGTGATCCTGAGTCGCCTCGAATGCCAGCAGCCGGTCCAGTTGCGTATTGAAATCTGGCTGCCGCGTGGAAAGCCGTCTGATGTTCATTGAACTACCGCCAACGAAAATGCGTCCAGCATGGGCTGAATAGCCGCATGTTTGAGTTTAAGTGAGGCCTGGTTCACCACCAGCCGCGAGGAAATTGCAGAGATCTCTTCTACCGCCTTGAGGTGATTGGCCTTCAGTGTGTTGCCGCTGCTGACCAAGTCCACGATTGCATCCGACAAACCGACCAGCGGAGCCAGTTCCATCGAACCATACAATTTGATCAAATCCACATGCACGCCTTTAGCTGCAAAATGCTCGCGTGCGGTCTGCAAGTATTTGGTCGCCACGCGCAGGCGCGCGCCCTGACGCACTGCCGATTCATAATCAAAATCATTCCTTACTGCCACCATCATGCGGCAACGCGCAATATTCAAATCCAGCGGCTGATACAAGCCGATGCCGCCATGCTCGTCCAGCACATCCTTGCCCGCGATCCCCAAATCAGCAGCGCCGTATTGCACATAGGTCGGCACATCGGAAGCACGCACGATAATAAGACGTACGTCGGCACGATTGGTGGATAAAATCAACTTGCGCGTTGGCTCCGGGGCTTCCAGCGGCGTGATGCCCGCCGCCTGTAATAACGGCAAGGTCTCTTCAAAGATGCGCCCTTTGGATAAGGCGATGGTAATCATGAGGTATCTTTCATTTAATTGATGCGAAATATGTTCGCTCCGAGTTGCGACAGTTTTATCTCTATATGTTCATAACCACGGTCCAGATGGTAAATGCGATCAATCACGGTTTCGCCCTGCGCCACCAATCCGGCAATAACCAGGCAAGCCGATGCACGCAAATCCGTTGCCATCACCGTTGCGCCTTCCAGATAATCAACCCCGTGAACCTGGGCAGTATTACCTTCCACGTCTATCCTTGCACCAAGACGGCGTAATTCTTGCACATGCATAAAACGATTTTCAAAAATCGTTTCCACTACCATCGCGCTGCTATCGGCAATAACATTCAACGCCATGAATTGTGCTTGCATATCCGTTGGGAATGCTGGATACGGCGCAGTTCGCACGTTCACCGATTTGGGCCGGCCCGTCATGTTCAAATGGATACTCTCACTATCGCTACGGATTTGCGCGCCGGCTTCAGCAAGTTTTTCCAGCACGGAATCGAGGATATCCGCTCGTGTATCGCGCAACACGATGCTACCGCCCGTTGCTGCTGCCGCCACTAGAAAAGTCCCACTCTCGATACGGTCCGGCATAATGCGATGGGTTGCACCGTGCAATCTGTCCACACCCGTTATGACAATCGTGTGACTGCCTGCCCCCTCTATTTTCGCACCCATTGCAATCAGGCAGTGCGCCAAATCCACCACCTCCGGTTCGCGCGCAGCATTTTCCAGCACCGTTACCCCATCTGCCAAAGCAGCAGCCATCATCAGATTTTCTGTGCTGGTCACACTGACGATGTCGAATAAAATTCGTGCGCCTTTGAGGCGTTTTGCCTGTGCATGTATGTAGCCATGCTCAATGAAAATTGTAGCGCCCATTGCCTGCAGGCCCTTGATGTGAATATCGACGGGACGCGAACCAATAGCACAACCACCCGGCATGGATACACGCGCCTCGCCGAAACGCGCCACCAGAGGGCCTAGCACTAGCACTGCGGCACGCATGGTCTTTACCATGTCATACGGCGCTTCCAGCTTATCCACTTGCGCACCGTGCAAAGCCATCTCGTCACCTTGTACAGCAGCCTTCACGCCCATCTGCTCCAACAATTTACGCATGGTTGCGACATCGTGCAAATCCGGCATGTTGCTTAACTGCAAGACATCACTTGTCAGCAAACTGGCGCACATAATAGGCAACGCCGCGTTCTTAGCACCGGAAATACGCACTTCGCCACGCAATGGAATGCCGCCTTGTACAACTAATTTTTGCATACTGGCATCTTTAAAAATCTCGATTTCATCTTAATGTACTCTTGCCATACCTTCGTTGTGTCAGTACCGCAATTTATATCCGGACTTTAACAACCCCAAAGACAAAAGCGTCAGACCAAGCATACACCCGCCCGCCACCATCAAACTCACCCAAGGAGAAATATCCGACACGCCAAAAAATCCATAACGAAAACCGTCTATCATATAAAAAAATGGGTTAAAACGCGACAACGTCTGCCAAAAAGGCGGCAGCGAGTGTATGGAATAGAATACGCCGGACAAAAAAGTCAACGGCATGATAATAAAATTCTGGAACCCTGCGAGTTGATCGAATTTTTCTGCCCACATCCCGGCCACCACCCCCAGTGAGCCAAGCATCGCGCTACCCAGAACGGCGAACAATATAATCCAGATTGGAAACAACAACGGCGGCTGGGCAAACCACAGTGCGGCCAAATATACGCCTATGCCGACCACCAATCCGCGCAGCATGGAAGCGAGCACATATGCCGCAAAGAATTCCCAATAGGCAATCGGCGCCAGCAGCACGAACACGATATTGCCAGTAATCTTGGACTGAATCAGGCTGGAAGAGCTGTTGGCAAAAGCGTTCTGCAACATTGCCATCATCATCAGTCCCGGAATAAGGAAGGCAGTGTAATGCACTCCCGGATACACCTCGACATGCTGTGCCAGCACATGTGAAAAAATAAGCAGATAGAGCAATGCGGTCAACACTGGAGCCAGCACGGTCTGGAAGCCCACCTTCCACACCCGGAATACCTCCTTGTAGAGCAGGCTGTAAAAACTCAACGCCCGCTTCACTGCACGGTCCGCCCCACCAAACGCAGGAAGACTTCTTCCAAATCAGGCTGCTGCAAGGTCATCTCCTGAACCGCAACTCCAGCCAAACGCAATTCCGCCAACATTGACTCCAATGCTTGATAAGACGGCAATGTCAGCAGGTAATCACCGTCCGTCTGTTCGACCACTTGCGGCAACAATGTGGCCGGTAAATCACCCGCGAGTTTCAGCTGGACGCGACAACCGGCCAGGCTGCTAAGTAGATTTTGTGTGCTATCCAGCGCGACAATCCGGCCGTGTTTGAGCATGGCAATCCGTGTGCATAAGGCTTCCGCCTCTTCCAGATAATGGGTAGTTAAAAGAATGGTGTGCCCATCGCGGTTAAGCTGCTGAATGAAGCGCCATAACGATTGACGCAGCTCCACGTCCACCCCGGCAGTCGGTTCATCCAACACAATAACAGGCGGCTTATGTACCAGGGCCTGCGCCACTAACACTCGGCGCTTCATACCACCGGACAGGCGGCGCATATTGGTATCGGCCTTATCGGTCAAATCCAAGTGGTGCATCACCTCATCGATCCAGGTATCGTTACGACGGAATCCAAAAAAACCAGACTGCAAACGCAACGTTTCGCGCACTGTGAAAAAAGGATCAAACGCCAATTCTTGCGGCACCACACCCAACAGGCTACGGCTAGCGCGATATTGCTTGACTACATCGTGCCCCAGAACGGACAGCTGCCCATCATCTGGCAAAGCAAGTCCGGCCAGCAGGTTAATAAGAGTGGTTTTGCCCGCACCGTTTGGGCCAAGCAAACCGAAAAATTCACCCTGCTCGATACGCAAATCCACGCCGTCCAATGCATTTAATTGGCCGTAGCGCTTACGTGCTTGGCGCACATCAATGGCAGGTGGAATCAA
>CAIRGS010000104.1 GCA_903878125.1 uncultured Nitrosomonadales bacterium
GAGACCCTTTTGGAACTCAGGCGGCGTGAGAATGTCCACGTCCCAACCGGTCAAGCGCGCGGCAAGGCGAACATTTTGTCCGCGTCGACCAATGGCAAGACTCAGTTGATCGTCGCGCACAATAATGGTGGCGCGGCCAAGTTCAAAGCACAAAGTGACTTCCTCAACTTCGGCTGGATAAGCGCGATATGTCAATCGCAAAAAAAATTGGGGAAAAATACACTGGGGCGGCGATCTATTACGCCATTTCTGATGATGAAGGTAAAACTTTCCATACCAACATCAAAGCCGCCGACCATTCCTGCGAATGCTGCCGCGTGGCGATGGTAATGGATAAGGATGGCACTCCGATTATCGTGTGGCGGCATATTTTCGGCAAAAACATACGCGACCACGCCATGATGCGGCTTGATGGTAAGTCTCAACCTATCCGTCTAAGTTACGAAAACTGGGAAGTTGATGCCTGCCCTCACCATGGTCCAGCAGTATCCATTGCTAACGACGGCAATTATCATTTCGTTTGGTTCAGCAATTCGTCTGAACGACATGGATTGTTTTATTCCTATTCTTCCGATCAAGGCAAGCATTTTTCTCGCCCATTAAATTTTGGAAACTTCAAGGCTCAAGCTTCACACCCGCATGTTTTGAGTCTGGGCCAACGCGTCTTCATCGTCTGGAAAGAATTTGATGGCATGTCTACTGGCATCTATCTAATGCATTCCAATGATGGAGGCAATCTCTGGTCGGCTCCCCAAAAAATCGCGTCTACCACGGGTGCTTCAGATTATCCATTCCTGATCAGTGATAGCAAAAAAAACTATCTCTCTTGGAACACCGACAAAGAAGGTTACCGTCTTATTTACATGCCTGAGAACCCGCAATGAAATTCAGTGGAATAATAATTCAAATTTTGTTCGGTTCATTAATGTGCTTAAGCTCCACCTGCTCCGTAGCAGAACAAATAACCAAATATTTTGTGCGCGGCAGCTATCAGGAAATTGTTTCAGCCCGTGCGGGCAAACCTTTTATTGTCAGTTTATGGTCTCTCGACTGCACATATTGTTTCGACGATATGGTGTTGTTCGGCAAGCTATCGAAAAAATACCATGACCTCGATTTGGTACTAATTTCTACCGATACAAAGGAACAAATAAAGGAAATTGCGCACACGCTACAAAAATACCCGCTGAAGAAAGCTGAATCCTGGGTTTTTGCAGACAGTTTTGTTGAGCGCTTGCGTTATGAGGTGGATACGCAATGGTATGGAGAGTTACCCCGCACCTATTTTTACGATGCGCAAGGACATGCCTCAGCACTAAGCGGCAAATTGGATTATGCCCAAATTGAGCGATGGATACGCGGAAGAAAAAAGAATGAATAAAAAGCGAACACAGGAGCTTTAACTGTCCCCAATCATGTCCGGCATTGAATAATCGCGCTACACCCCAAAATTCACACTTAGAAAGAAAATAATGATACGCACAAAACAATTCGCATTCAGCCTGCTTACCCTGGCAATCAATCATGCTGTGTTTGCGGAAAATGAAGTTAAAGAGCTCCCTGTATTGGAGGAGGTGACCGTCACTGAAACTCGCGAAGCAATACCCTTGTCCGAGAGTTCGGCATCAATTGCTGTTATTAAAGAAAAAACCATCAAGTTCGCTGCTCCAACCCATCCGCAGCAATTGTTTACCCAAATTCCTGGGGTGGCGGTGAACGTGACTAACGGTGAAGGGCATACCATGGGCATTCGTCAGAAGATCGGCACAGATCCAGTTTATTTGTATCTTGAAGACGGCATTCCAATTCGTGCTACTGGTTTTTTTAATCATAATGCGCTGTATGAGGTCAATATTCCTCAAGCAGGCGGCGTTGAGGTATTGAAGGGAATAGGCTCGGCGCTATATGGCTCCGATGCGATCGGCGGCACGGTAAATATTCTGACAAATAAGCCAACCAACCAAAGTGGTGCCGGGCTTTCTGCTGAAGCTGGAAGCTACGGTTGGTATCGGATACTGGGTGATATCAACAGCGGGCAAAAGGAGTTTGGCGCTCTACGTGCCGATGTTAATGTCTCGCATACCGACGGCTGGCGCGATAGTACTGCATATGACCGGTTGAGCACTAATCTGCGCTGGGACTATGCACCTAGCGGTGACACGGTACTAAAAACCATTCTGGGATATACCAAGATCGATCAACAGACCGGAGCAAATTCGGCGCTAACTCCAACTGAATACGAAAATACTCCGACCGTGAATGCACGGCCTGTTGCATATCGCAAGGTAGATGCGTTGCGGCTTTCTACTAATATAGATCATTATATTGGCGAAAATGAACTGGTCTCAATTACGCCATATTTCCGAAATAACCAAATGGACCTGAATGGGTCTTATAACTTCAGTACTAGTTCGGCCGGTGATCCTCGGATTGAAAAATCCGAGGTTACATCGCTAGGCGTACTTGCGAAATGGCGTAAAGACTTTCCAAAAGCATTGAGGGCGCGTGTAATCGTGGGTTTTGATTACGACTACAGCCCCGGAAAACGCACCGAGGATGCCATCAGTTTTGCTGCACCGGGTTGTTCAGTTCCTGGTACGGCAGTAAGTTCACAGAAGTTTAATTGCTATACAGTAGGGCCGCGTATCTATGATTACGATGTGACCTATCAAAGTGCGTCACCCTATCTTCATACTGAGTTTTCTCCGGTAGAGAAGTTGCGTGTGACGGCTGGGCTGCGATATGACTCCTTAAGCTACGATATGACTAACAATTTGACAGCAGGTGATCTTGTTAATGGCACTAAACATTATTGGCAAAATGCCAGTGGTTCGCAGTCGTTTTCGAAGGTCAACCCTAAACTGGGACTTAATTATGCATTGACCCCTCTCACGCACATATATGCTTCCTACAAGCAGGGATTCCGTGCACCAAGCGAAGGCAACCTGTTCCGAGCAGGTCATGATACGACGCTCGTGAGAGGACAAACCAAAGCGAACGATTTGCTGCAACTCAAACCTATCAAAGCTGACCAGTATGAAGTCGGAATGCGCGGCGATGTGAGGGGCTGGAACTACGACCTGACCGGGTATTCGCTAAAAAAACAGGATGACATTCTCAGTCAGCGTGACGCACTTAATCAGATCACGATTTCTACCAATAACGGCAGTACCAAGCATCAGGGTGTTGAATTGGGGGTGGGTACCGCGTTTACAGAACAATGGCGGTGGGACCTTGCTTATACTTATGCCAAGCATACCTATGAATCTTGGGTTACCAATCAATTCACCGGTGCAAACAACACTGGCAAGAACGTTGAATCTGCACCTAATCAGTTCGGTAGTTCACGTCTGACTTGGACACCAACGAAGAAGATTAGTACACAATTAGAATGGGTGAAAATGGGTTCATACTGGCTTGATGCGGCCAACACGGGTAAATATAAAGGCCATGAGCTATTGAACCTGCGGGCTAATTATGAAATTCAGAAAGGGATCTCAGTATCAGGTCGTGTCATGAATCTGACTGACAAGCGTTATGCCGACAGTGCAGGTGGAACAGGTGCTGCACCAACTCTGTCACCTGGATTGCCACTAACTGTTTTTGCTAGCTTGCAGGCAGCGTGGTAGCCGAAAGATGTTTCAATCGGAAGCCGATAAGCGCTAATCGATCAGGGTGTGACAAATTGTCGCGCGACAATTTGTCACATTCTCACAGCTGAAACATTAAGTTATCCTCAAATAACAATAATATTGTTGTGAGGAGGATATGTTGATTATTCGCATGAAAAAATTAAGTTCGGAACAAAAGCCGATTCTGTTTGCCTTGGCAAGCCTGCTGTGTACATCTACTGTTTGGGCGGCCGATGATCTGGAACTTCAGGCAAGAGATATAATTAAAATCACGCGGCCAGTAGTTAAAGAATCGACTGTCGAAACCACCACACCGCCAGCTTCCATTAAGGCAGATGCTGGTTCTCTAATTGTTGCTGATGCGAAAGCTTCAACTGAAGCAGTCGATAAGTATCACCCAGCGACAGCTAATGACAAGCTCGCCAGCTATGATGCAGCTGTATTTGAAAAAAAGAAGCCAGAAAATACAGAAGCGCAATCAGCTATTGAGCTGAAAACGGTGTGGGTGGTAGCCAACCCTATTATTGAAGAAAACAAGATTGATTCTTTTTCGGCCACTTCATCCGTGGTGACTCAAGATCAGGTGAGGGACCAGAATGCAATTGATCTTGCATCCGCATTGCGCCGAACTCCAGGCGTTCAAATTTCCCGCTATAACCCAGTTGGCGCGTTTGGAGGAGATCAAGGAGGCGCGGTATTCATCCGCGGCATGGGTGCAAGCCGTCCAGGCAGTGAAATAAAAACGTACATCGATGGTGTGCCGTTTTATATGGGGGTATGGAACCACCCTTTGCTCGATTTACTGCCAGTCAACGGCATGCAATCGATCACGGTATATAAAAGCCCGCAACCTCAAATCAATGGCAATAACTTTGCATCGATCAATCTCCAAACCAAGCGCGCAATGGAAGACGGTGTTCATGGCAACGCGCGGATTTCAGCGGGGTCGTTTGGCACGGTCATCGAACAAGCCGATCTTGTCGGTCGGCAAGGCGATCTTGATTTCGCTCTGGCGCAAGGCTTTGCAAAATCCAGTGGGCACCGCACCAATGCCGATGGTGAGCTGAACAACATCATGGGGCGCATAGGATTGCGGATCAATGAAAACTGGACTACCGGTGCCAGTTTTCTTTATGTCGACAATAAAGCACGCGATCCCGGCGATAACCGGGTCGCGGCGCCGACTATCGCACCTCAATACAACACACAGGCCGGCATGGTCACAGCCAACGTATCGCATGCTCATGGAGATTGGCGCGGGGAATTCCGGTTGTATAGCAACAGCGGAGAAGGGAATTGGCTCAATCAGCCTGCGCCGGATGGTGACTTATTATCAAAATTCCGCATGAGTGGTCTACGTTGGAAGGAACAGTTCTCTCCGTGGGCGGGTGGTACTGTCATTGCTGGTGTCGATCATGACCAGATTTCAGGAGACATTCAGTTCAATCGAGTCGCTCCGGCACCGCAAAGTCATTTTGATGCACCGACGTTCAAGATCACATCACCCTATGTATCGTTGAACCAACAGATAGCGCTCAATCATGACTGGAGTTTGGTGCCATCCGCCGGTGTACGCTTCTATGATCATAGTGAGTTCAAATCCAAATCGGCGCCTCACGCTGGATTATCTTTGGTCTCGGAGAAGCTGACCGTATTCGCCAACGTATCACGCGGCATCAACTACCCAGGTATGGAAACAACCGTCCTTTCATCGCTAATACAGCCGCTTGGAACGAGCTGGAAACAGTTGTCGGCGGAAGAGCTTGATCATGCTGAAATCGGCTTTAAATTTTTGCCTACAGAGTCCACGCAAATTGACGCCAGCGTTTTTAACGATAAGGTGAAGAACAGATATGTATTCGGTTTCCCGCCTGATGTTCCGCCTCCGCCCCAGTTCATCAATCTCGGTTCATATCGGTTGAGGGGAACAGAACTGGCGATCCGGCAAACCATTGCGCGTAATTGGACTGCCTTTGGCGGTTTGACTTTGCTTGACCCTAGCATTGATAACTTGCCATATGCACCAAAACGCGCGTTTACCGCAGGCATGAATGGCAAAATCGGGCCAATCCGTATCGCATTTGACACCCAATACCAATCAGAAGTATGGGCGTTGAATCGTGCTCGTGCTGCCGGTGCAATCAACACGGACAAGGTAAGTGCATTCACGGTAGCGAATACCCGCGTTTCGTATCCGGTAAGTGGGTTGGGCAAAAAAGGGGAAGTTTTCGCTGCAGTCGAAAATCTCTTTGACCGAACCTATGCTTACCGTCCGGGATATCCAATGCCGGGAAGATGGGGGCAGGTTGGCTTATCTGCGAGCTTCTAGGGAATGTCCGCAATGAAAGGCATTTGTCCCGTCCCGTGTCTCTCTGTGATGAATGGTGGTCGGATAAATTCAGGAAAAAAATTAGCATGTTGAAATACCCTTATACCAAGGATAAAAAATGATGAACTCCATGGCCATGAAAATACTTTTAGGATTAGTCAGTCGAGTCAAGTATCTCTTGCTTTTAGGTTTGGCAGTCTTTACCGCTACTCAAGCCGCCGCTCAAGGAACGGAGCCGAGACCAATTCTTCTGCATGCTGCGCGAGTTTTTGACGGTAATAACATCAGAACCAACACCTCGATATTAGTGATAAACGGGCAAATTGCACGAATCGACACACGCGAATCTTTTAAACCTGGTAATGCTCAAGTCATTGACTTAGGTGATGCAACCATGCTGCCTGGTTTTATTGAATTACATGCGCATCTTTCGTTTCAGAATGTTCCAGCTGATATCGTTCTGAAGCATGGAATTACGACGATTCGAGATTTAGGAGGGCCTGTTCACAGGCCGTACGGAGGTAAAGGAAGCTTACGTGTACTTACTTCCGGGACGATTATTACCGCACCTGGTGGTTATCCTATTCCAAGCTTGGGTGCTACAAACATCGCAACAGCTGTTTCTACAGAAGAAGAAGCTCGAGAAGCTGTCCGAAATAATATTAACGGAGGCGCAGTAGTAATTAAGGTCGCATTGGAACCCGGTGGCGAAGCGGGGGCGCCATGGTCATCTGGTCATGGTCATCACAAGCAAGCGGATGCAGGGCATTCCAATCCCAATCATATGCCCGCACACAGTGCTCACTCCTCGAAGCAAGCATGGCCAATTTTACCAGAAAATATTGTAAAAGCGATTGTGGATGAAGCACATAAACATGATCGCAGAGTGACAGCGCATATTGCTGAAGCAAGAGGTGTAGAGCTGGCAATTAATGCAGGTGTCGACGAATGGGCACATATTCCCTGTGACATTGTCCCCGAATCGTTGCTAAAAAAAGCGGTGGCGCAGAACGTTAAAATAGTCACTACCCTGGATACCCTGGCGAGATGTTCGGGTGTCTCTCACAATGCCAATGTGCTGGCATCTTTGGGCGCTGTATTCTTGTATGGTGCTGAAGTTGCGCATTCAGACATTCCTTGGGGTATCGATGCCCAAGAGCTTATCTATATGGTGCAAATGGCACGAATGCAACCGATTGATGTTTTGCGTAGCGCAACGTTGAAGGCAGGACAGCATCTGAATATACCGCTGCTGGGGACCCTGCAACCCGGTGCACCTGCCGATATTATTGCAGTAAAGGGTAATCCTGCTCATGCTTTCAAAATTCTGGAATATCCTGATCTAGTCATTTCAGGTGGCGAAATTGTAGTGAATAATTTTTAAAACCAGGAAAAGCGCAGCAGGCTGAATGGATCGTGCGTGATCTGTTATTTCAGTCGTGTTGCAAGAAGATGTAAATAATGCCTATCAAAAATATATAAATGGAGAACTAAATGTTAAGCACTCAAACCATTGCTATTGTTAAATCCACAGCGCCAATTCTTGAGGAGCATGGCGAAACACTTACGCGACATTTTTACAAAAGAATGTTCTCGCATAATCCTGAAGTTGCTCCTTTTTTTAATCCGGCAAACCAGGCAGCGGGACTTCAGCAAAAGGCATTGGCAGGCGCAATCTGTGCCTATGCTGCAAATATAGATAATCTTGAAGTTCTTGGCGGCGCGGTAGAGCTCATAGCGCAAAAGCATGCATCGTTGCAGGTTAAGCCTGAGCATTACCCCATCGTGGGGGAAAATTTACTTGCTTCTATTCGTGAAGTTCTTGGCGAAGGAGCAACGGATGATGTGATCAATGCATGGGCAGAAGCGTATGGTTTCCTGGCTGATATTTTGATGGGCCGTGAAAAACAGATTTATCATGAACACACCATCATGCCAGGTGGATGGGAAGGATTTAGGTCTTTTCGTGTAATAAGAAAAGAGGTGGAAAGTGATGTGATCACCTCTTTTTATCTGGTCCCCGCAGATGGTAGCAAGCTCCCTGAATTCAAGCCTGGCCAATATATCACTGTGCGTGTGCCTAGCACATGTGGCCATACCACCATGCGAAACTACAGCCTTTCGGATAAGCCAGGACAGGAATGGTTCCGCATTAGTGTAAAGCGTGAGGCAGGGCAAAATGCCAGTACGCCAGACGGTTATGTTTCCAATTTTTTACACAGTAATGTTGATGTAGACGCAACGCTGGAAATTGCCCCGCCATGCGGCGAGTTTTTCTTTGATGTTACTGAAAAGCACGAGCGACCATTGGTTCTGCTGGCCGCAGGTGTGGGTATTACACCGATTTTAAGTATCCTGCTGAGCGCTCTCGACGCGATGCCAGATCGCCAGATTATATTCATCCATGGCAATCTGAATGAAGATACGCAGGCATTCAAAAAAACAATCGATGTGCTGGCTGCAAAGCATTCTAATCTGACAGTTCGCTATCGCTACAGTGATCCCGTAGAAGCGGGAGTTGTACGTGAAGGTTCAGCCAGTACAGGTTTTATTGACGCAAAGTTGATTGAATCCTTGATGCCTTACCGTGATGCGGATTATTTTTTCTGTGGGCCACAGCAATTCATGGTAAATATTTATCATGAACTGCTCGCTTGGGGAATTCCTTCGATGCAGGTGCATTTCGAGTTTTTCGGCCCACGTCAGGAACTGAAAAAGCCGTTAACTCAAGCGAAGTGTCCTGTGTAAATTGCTGCCACAAAGTTAAATTTGAACAGAAAAAATAAAAATTCGAACAGCTTTTATTACTGGTCTGGGCTTGCAAATTTACCCCCCTGCATTGTCATCGCTAGCTCACTCAAAATTAGCTGAGTCCGACAGACTTCTGGATACTAAATCAAACTTGTAATTTGCATCTTCAGATAGTGTACTTCATCTATTGCGCTAGCATTGTTACGAGTCATTATTATTAAGAATTTTATTTTTTAATTGTCTTTGGTAAGCAAAATTTCAGTATCGGGTGTGCAACACAAATTTTTCCCCCCAGCTAGCGCATTCTGTGCAAGAAATTTATTGGTCAGACCCAGATCTCAAAATATGGGAACAATTGTGCTGGATAGAGTATTGGCGGCCTATAAAGCGGGTAATATATGAGTTTAATAAATATGAGTAAGTAAGCTGGAGGGTGGCATTGATTACGGTTGTTATTCTTGCCCTATCGGTAGCATGTGGTTTAAATAATAATATTTTTGGAGGCAAGGCTGAATAATTTTATACCTGCATGGCCTGTCACGCAGGAAGCGCGAGAGCGAGCGGTTGTTGTTGCAATTGTTTTGGTGCTGCACGCAGCCGTTCTCTATCCCACAATGGCACAGTCACAGGGGGGGGCTGAGCCTGTGCGTGAGATGAAAGTAACTATTGCGATGGCGGATAAACCTGCTGTCCCTTCGGTATCTGCCATTCCTGCTCCAGTTAAGGTAAAGCCTCATACTGCTGAGCCAGCACCTGAGCCATTGCCAGTTGATATACCTGTTAGGCAACCGGATGAACCAGAAATAAATCCAAGTCCCACACCACTTGAAATCGAAACGGCAGAAAAAATCAGGCTAGAGCAAGAAGCTGCGCTCGCCAATGCGAGAGAGGAAGCAGAGGCTGCACAACGCAGGGTGGAACAGGAAGCAGCAAAAGCCAAGGCCGAGCAAGCCGCTGCGCAAGCCAAGGTACAAGCAGAAGCCAAGGCAAGAGTAGAAACGGAGCTTGCCCGTCTCCAGGCAATGCAAGAAGTGAAAAGAGTCAAGGCAGAGCAAGAAGCAGCGGAAGTCAAAGCA
>CAIRGS010000105.1 GCA_903878125.1 uncultured Nitrosomonadales bacterium
GATCAGCCCACGGCACGATGCGGTTCATCGTGTCCAGGAATTCGTCGCGCCGTGTCGGCCTGCGGTGCTGTTCAAATCCAGTTTCGTATTTCGCCGCCATCGCCAGAGTCTGTTGTTTCATTGCCGTCCACCATGTTTGTCTACTACGGTTATAACGCGCGACCTGTGAGATCGGTGGACTTAATCAGCGTAGCCTTAAGCATGAACGACACTTAGCAGGTATTCTGCCGCAGGACATGCTCTTGTCTCAATAGCTCCCTCATTAAACTCAGAGCTGAGCTTTCAGATATAATCGCCATCTTTTCCGCACTCGACAATATTAATGGAAGCCGAACAACTCAACGCCCTCACCAACCAGTTACAGGACCTCCGTGTTCGCATAGCTGAATTACGGAGGTATCTTTGACTTCGATGGCAAACAAGAGAGGCTGGCCGAAGTCGTAATCCTCGCCGAAGACCCAGCCATCTGGCAGGACAACAAGCGCTCTCAAGAACTGGGGCGTGAGCGCAAGATGCTTGAAGGCATCGTTCTCACCTTGAATCAGCTCAATCAAGATCTCGATGATACAGCCGAGCTATTTGAAATGGCGTTGGCGGAATATGACGATGCCAGCCTCAACAGCATCGTGCAGGATGTTCAAAAAATGGAGAGCACAGTAGCGGCTATGGAATTTCGCCGCATGTTCTCCAAGCCTATGGATTCCAACAACTGCTTCCTCGACATTCAGGCAGGCTCTGGTGGTACCGAGGCACAAGACTGGGCTTCGATGCTGCTGCGCATGTACCTGCGCTATTGCGAAAAAAAGGGCTTTCAGGTGGAAGTGCTGGAACAATCCGATGGCGAAGTTGCCGGTATCAAAGGCGCCGTACTCAAGGTAACTGGCGACTATGCTCATGGTCATTTGCGCACTGAGACTGGCGTGCACCGACTGGTGCGCAAGTCCCCATTCGATTCCGGCAATCGCCGCCACACGTCTTTCTCAAGCGTATTTGTCTATCCTGAAGTGGATGAATCCATCGAAATCGAAATCAATCCGGCAGACCTGCGCGTGGATACCTACCGCGCAAGCGGTGCGGGCGGACAACATATCAACAAAACCGATTCAGCGGTGCGCATCACCCACGCACCCACCGGCATAGTGGTGCAATGCCAGAGCGACCGCTCGCAACACCGCAACCGCGCCGAAGCGATGGCAATGCTGAAGTCGCGCATGTATGAAGCCGAGCTGCGCAAACGCAATGCTGAAAAAAAGGAAATGGAAGATGGGAAAACCGACATCGGCTGGGGACATCAAATCCGCTCTTATGTTCTGGATCAATCGCGCATCAAAGATCTGCGAACCAATGTGGAAATTGGCAACACTCAGGGTGTGCTTGATGGCGACCTGGATGAATTTATTAGTGCCAGTTTGAAGCAAGGGGTGTAATCAATATTTTTCAAACAATGGATACGATAAGTTTGTTTTTTCTGTTGTTGATAGCTGCGCTGGGATGGTTCTGGTTCGACAGTCTGCGCGCTCTTGAGATTGCCCGGGATACGGGAAAACATATCTGCAACAATGAGAATTTACAATTCCTCGACGACACGGTTGCCAACATCGGACTGACTCTGGCTCGCGACAAGACAGGGCGAAGGGTGTTGCGACGCACCTATCGTTTTTTATTCAGCGAAACTGGTAACACCCGGCTTGAAGGTCAACTGGTTCTGCTTGGTGACAAGGTCGAATCAGTAACCATGGAGCCCTATCAAATAATGTCCTGAACAGATAGCTTTCAAGTGAACTAATACCCAACCGCTTCTGGCAGATTCGCACGCCGTATGATGAATCTGCATACCTCAATTCCACCCTCAATGCATTGAAGCGTCGCAGTTAACCACGGCTAAATCAGCTCGGCGAAACGACGTAGCAAAGATTGACAGGCGGCTTCAATGCATGAATCATGCCTTCGAGATATTCCAATTTCTATTGAAACTCAACACTAACTTAATTTATTTGATTATTATTAACCTTGCATAACTTTTGACCTTTGGTAATCGTCTTAATCGTCATTTTAGCTCTACGATACCAATTTTAAAGCTCAGATGAAGCGAAGCTAAAAAATGAATTCAAAATCAAATAATAGAAATGTAGCCCCAAGGATTTTGCTGACAGTGATTTCCTTCTTTGTGCTTGCTATTGTTTTTAGTATCTACGTCATTACTGAAAAAAAGATTGATCGTGCAAATGAGCAGCGGCTCAACTCCTTTCAGTTAACAGATCAACTGCTCCAGAGTTCAGATGACTTAACACGGATGGCCAGAGCCTTCGTGGTGACCAGCGATCCCCGCTACAAAATATACTATCAAAACATACTGGACATTCGTGATGGCAAAATGGCCAGGCCGTATGGGTACTTTTATGGCTACTGGGATATGGTACTGGCCAATGCTCAACTACCACCTTCAGAGGCTGGACAGACCGTTTCTTTGCTGGACATGATACGTCGGTCTGGATTTACCGATGAGGAACTTGGCAAGCTGACTGAAGCTAAATTGAATTCGGATCGTATGGCCGCCTTGGGATTCGCGGCCATGAAGCTGGTTGACTCTCCCCGCCTGGAAACGGCAGTTAACCGGGAGAGGGCAACGCTGATGTTGCATAGTGACGAGTACTATGAAGGCAAGGCAAAGATTATGAGACCCATCAATGAGGTTCATAATTTGATGGAAAGGAGAACGCTTGATGCAGTCCATGATGCGGAGAACATCGCTTTAACGTTCCGGCTCATATTCATCGTGACCACGCTTGGGACGATCTTCATGCTCTGGCGAACTTATACTTCCCTGCGCACAGCTCTGGGTGGTACTGCGGACGAAATCCATAAAAATTTAGTTAGAATCGGCAGTGGTGATTTTTCTACCGACATATCGGTTAAACCCGGCATGGAAAACAGCGTACTTGCTGGCCTGTCCGAAATGCAGATCAAGTTATATGTCCATGAGATTGAGCGTCAACATGCAGAGGCCGAACTTCGCATAGCCGCTGTTGCCTTCGAATCGCAGGAAAGTTTGATGATTACCAATGCGGACAATAAGATTCTGCGTGTCAACCGGGCATTTTGCGAGAGCTCAGGTTATACAGCAGAGGATCTCATTGGCAATAACCCTTGCATACTCAGCTCTGACCGCCACAACGCCGACTTCTATTGCACGATGTGGAAGACTATCAAGGACACCGGAACATGGCAGGGAGAAATCTGGGATCGACGGAAAGATGGTGAGATTTATCCAAAATTGCTTACCATTAGTACTGTTAAAAACAGCCGAGGGATGGTCACCCACCATGTCGGTTCACACATTGACATTACTGAACGCAAGTTGGCAGAAGACAAAATCACGGAGTTGGCCTTCTTTGATCCGCTGACCCATTTGCCCAACCGCACACTCCTACTGGATCACCTGAAACGTGCTGTCGTTTCCGGCAAGCGCAATGGGACTTTCGGTGCGGTGCTGTTCATCGATCTCGATCAATTCAAGACGTTGAATGATACATCGGGCCATGGCAAGGGGGATCTGCTGCTACAGCAAGTAGCACAACGGATCTTTACTAGTGTCCGCGAAGGTGACACGGTGGCGAGGATGGGCGGCGACGAATTCGTGGTGGTGCTGGAGGGATTGACCGGCTCCATTGAGGAGGCGGCCACCCAAACTGAAATAATAGGCAGAAAAATTCTTACTGCCATCAGTCAATCCTACCAGCTTGGCGGTATCCATCACCGTAGTACAGCGAGCATGGGTGCTACATTGATCCAGTGCGCTGAGACATCCATAGACGAATTGCTGAAGCAAGCTGATCTCGCCATGTACAAGTCAAAGGCAATGGGGCGTAATGGCTTGCGTTTCTTTGATCCAGCCATGCAGACAATTGTTGTCGAGCGCGCCGCCATGGAATTGGATCTGCATACAGCGATTCAGGACAATCAATTTGTGCTCCACTACCAGGCTCAGGTGGCCAGCGATGGTCGTGCCACAGGTGCCGAAGCGCTGGTGCGCTGGCAGCACCCCCATCGCGGCATGTTGCCGCCTAACGAATTCATCCTTCTGGCTGAAGAAACCGGGTTGATTCTGCCATTGGGCCAATGGGTACTGGAAACAGCCTGTGCCCAACTGGCACTATGGGCCATCCGACCCGAAATGGCCCATCTCACGGTGTCGGTTAATGTGAGTGCCCAGCAGTTTCGCGAAGTTGATTTTGTGGATAAAGTGATGGCGGCAATCATCCAAACAGGTTCCAACCCGAGCCGGCTCAAACTGGAATTGACTGAAAGCCTGTTGGTGGACAATGTCGGGGACATCATCGACAAGATGACCGTGCTGAAAGCCAGAGGCATAGATTTTTCGCTAGACGATTTCGGCACCGGCTATTCTTCGCTTTCCTACTTGAGGCGGCTACCGCTGAACCAATTGAAGATCGACAAGCTGTTTGTTCGTGATGTGCTCACCGATCGCAACGACGCCGCCATCGCACGGGCTATCGTAACGCTGGCTCAGAGCCTCGGAATGGGGGTGATCGCTGAGGGAGTTGAAACCGAGCTGCAGCGCGACTTTTTAGCCAGTATAGGCTGCCATGCCTACCAAGGCTATTTCTTCAGCCGACCATTGCCAGTCCAGGGTTTTGAGGAGTTTGCACTACGGGTTTGATGATGCATTATTTGTACCACATGATAGCTTATCCCTATCCTGATTTGCGCTGTTAAAATTTGCAAGCCGATAATGGGTAATGCATTTTGATGCCCCCACCTCATCACATATACATTGCTTAAATTGCGCGTAATGCGGCATTTGTGCCACAATCCTGCGCCTGTGAAAGCACTCCTGAATTCTTGATCATAATTTACCCGAACATCATGACTACCGACCAAACCAACCCTCAGCAAGACGAAAATCAAATCATCACCGAGCGCCGCGTCAAGCTCACTGCACTTCGCCAAGAAGGCGTAGCTTTTCCGAATGATTTTGAGCGCAAAAATCTGGCCGGTGATTTACATGCCGCTTATAAAGCAATGAGCCATGACGAACTGGAAGCCGCGCATGTCAGCGTGGCTGCAGCCGGGCGCATGATGTTGAAGCGCGTAATGGGCAAAGCCAGTTTTGCCACCGTGCAGGACATGAGCGGACGCATCCAGCTATTCATTAACAATAACGATGCCGGCGAAGTAGCGCATGATGCATTCAAGCACTATGATTTGGGCGACATTCTGGGTGCAACAGGCGTACTGTTCAAAACCAAGACTGGTGAACTTTCTGTGCGTGTGACCGGGCTGCGTCTGTTGACTAAAGCACTGCGCCCGCTACCGGAAAAGTTTCACGGTCTGAGCGATCAGGAACAAAAATACCGCCAGCGGCATATAGATCTCATCACAAATGAAGAAACACGCAATACATTCATCATCCGCTCCAAGGTAATCCAGGCAATACGGGAATTTTTCCTGCGCCACAATTACCTCGAAGTCGAGACGCCTATGATGCATTCCATTCCGGGCGGTGCATCAGCCAAGCCCTTTACCACGCATCACAATGCTTTGGACATGCAGCTGTATCTGCGCATTGCGCCGGAGTTATATCTCAAGCGGCTGGTGGTGGGCGGCTTTGAGAAGGTATTTGAAATCAATCGCACCTCTCGCAACGAGGGGCTTTCTACGCGACATAACCCCGAGTTCACCATGATCGAGTTTTATGAAGCCTATCGGGATTATCGTTATCTGATGGACTTCACCGAGAAGCTGTTTAGCGAAGTGGCGCGCAAGGTGCTGGGCACCACCGTGCTCACTTATCAGGGACGTGAGCTCGACTTGGGGCAACCATTCCATCGCCTGACCATGGCACAGGCAATCAAAAAATTTCATCCGCAGTTTTCTGAAGAGCAGTTGAATGACCGCAATTTTCTCATCAACGAATTACAAGATCTGAAGGCCAAATACAGGGCGGCGGATGGCGTGGGCGGGCTGCAACTTTCGCTGTTTGAAGAGCTGGCCGAGCATCAGCTATTCGAGCCAACTTTCATCATTGACTATCCTGCAGAAGCTTCACCACTGGCGCGGCGCAGCGATACTCGCCCGGAAATTGCCGAGCGTTTCGAACTGTTTATGGTTGGTCGCGAAATCGCCAATGGCTTCTCCGAGTTGAATGACCCGGAAGACCAGGAAGCGCGCTTTGATGCGCAAGTAAAGGCCAGGGAGGCAGGAGACGAAGAAGCCATGTTCAAGGACAGCGATTATATTCGCGCACTGGAATATGGCTTGCCGCCCACCGCCGGAGAAGGCATAGGAATAGATCGGCTGGTAATGTTACTCACCGATAGCCCCAGCATCCGCGATGTAATTTTGTTTCCGCAAATGCGTCCCGAAAGATAGGCGGATTCAAGTTCGAAGTGCAATAACTAATGTTGACTTGGTGTTCAGCCAACTCCACGCCTTGGGGAAGTAATGCTCATCTCACTGGCCACGACATCTGCCGTTTGTTACAGGTCATGCATATCTGACCACCTTCGGCCGGAGTAATTGGTTCGCCGCAGATTACGCAAGGCGTAATATCAATGCGTGCTACTTCGACGATCTGATCCTCAACCACATCCGCCAAACTGGAGTTTTCCGTGAAACTGATGACATGCTTCGGGCAGGCTTCCTGGCAGAGCAGACAGTTGGAGCAGAGCGCATAGTTGATCGTCCGGACAACCTGACCTAGTTCCTGAAACTTGACCAAGGCACCCGTTGGGCAAACTGAGACGCATATTCCACAGGCAATGCAGTTACCCTGATCCACCGTCATTTTTTTCCAGGGAATGCTCCATGCCTCGGGTTCATCTGCAAAAGCTGCCACGTTTTCTTCGCGTAGCATGGTACGCAGCGTTTCCCGTTTCAGTGACGCCCTTTTTTGATTCTTCATTTCAGCCGACTGGTCGAATAACTCAGTGGCATTCCTGTCCCGGACGTGGTCTGCGTGAGCAGCATGGCTGACGACTTTCTCTATCAAGCCAGTAAACAGTGCCCTACGAGAGAGATTCAAGTCGCCGCCATCCAGTTTTTTCGGTTCGCAAAGCACTTGTAACGCAATTCCATCCCATCCTAGTGCCTTAGTTAACGGCTGCATCGTTGCCAGTAAGTCGTCGAACATTTTTCCGCCCTGCGACAACCGACAATCCGAGCACTTTCCCCTGCTTAACAACACTTCTTCAAAACCCAGCAAAGTGCTGCGCAACAGGGTATTCTCGGTTAGATTCCCA
>CAIRGS010000106.1 GCA_903878125.1 uncultured Nitrosomonadales bacterium
CCCGCCAATCCGGAGGGGCAATTTATTTTTTTTGATACCTGGCAAATCTAGAAATTAGCGATTATCGACACCCTTGCAGCAATGGGTGAACCTGGTGAGATATTGTTGTTATTGTGGGCGGAAGCAAAATATTTAGTATCAAACAGGTTTTCTATATTCAACTGAGCCCGCAGATTTTTATCAAGCTTGGCATAAACTGCCGCATCCACTCGAGTGAAGCCCGGCAAACGAACGGTATTGTCAGTCGAGGTATACATGGCGCCACGATTGATCACACCAAGCCCAACACCCCATCCCGGGGCGAAATCATATCGATTCCACAGTGAGAATGTATTTTTTGGAAGCTCCGCCAAGACTGCCCCTTTTTTAGCGGTAGAGGATTGCGTGTTGGTAATTTCACCATCTTGATAGGTATATCCACCCATGACGCTCCAAGCCGAAGTAACTCGACCGGCTAGGCCTAACTCAAAGCCCTTATTGCTCTGACCACCAGCCAAGATAGACAAGGCCGAATTGTTCGGATCGGGAATAATCACATTGGTACGGTCTAGTTTAAACACCGCTGTGGTCAAAGCCAGGTCAGGACGAATATCCCACTTGGCTCCAACTTCCACATTTTTGAATTTTTCCGGTTCGAGCGCTTTGTTGGTCACCGTTAGCGAAGTAAGTTGCTCACCGGCTCTGGGCACATATGCCAAGCTATAGCTTGTATAAATCGAGACGGTCTCGATTGGCTTGTAAACCAATCCTACTCGCGGTGAGAGGAAATTATCATTGGTATTTATATCCAGAGGAGGCGTGGCGTTATTCTTGCGGAAATCCACTTCGAACCTGTCGTAGCGCAATCCGAGAATTGCTTGTAATTCAGGCAACAATTTGATCTGGTCTTGCGCATAAAGCGATGTTTGTTTTGTAACACTATGCATATCAGCATCTGAGGCCTGTGTCCTTAATGTGAATGGAACAGTCGTAATCGGGTTGTTGATGGGTACGTTAACCGATGTGGTTAAGTTGTTAAAAAATCCGGTTTGACGTAAATTATCCGTCTCCTGGTGACCTATTTCGAGGCCAACTACCAGATCATGTTTCACCTCCCCTGTGTTCAGGGAAAACAGAAGGTCCGTCTGGTTGAAGAAATTATTTCGCTTGGTTGTATCGCTATAAGCACTAATCGCCACCTCGGTTCCCGCAGCATTTACCGCGCCTGGGTATACGTTCTGATAAAATTTGTCTTGAGTCGCAAAACGTGTGCGGTTGCGAATCGTTATTTCGTTATCAAATTTATGCTCAATAAGCGCATTGACTGCTTTAAGCTCTGAGTCCGCCGGGCTGCGATTGGGATCACCAAAAAATGTTGACACATTAGTATTTACAGGACGCCCTTGAAAGGAAGGGATACCTCGATCGGCTACGCGCTCATCTTTGAAATACTCCGCATTTAATACAACTTTGGTATTGTCAGTTGGCATAATCGTAACGGTAGGATTAACTCCATATCGCTTCAAATCCACGCCATCACGGAAACTGCCAGAATTTTCATACACGGCATTAAGGCGGACAGCAGCAGCTTCATTAATGCCTTGGCCGACATCAAGAGCCACCCGTTTTGTATTGAATGATCCCGCCTGTGCCGTGATTTCTTGTATTGGGCTCCAGCCAGCCTCTTTAGCAACTCTATTAATGACACCCCCGGAGCCACCCCGGCCAAAAATCATCCCATTAGGCCCTTTCAGCACTTCAACTCTGTCTATGTTGTAAAGGTCGCGATAGTACTGGACATCATCGCGTATGCCATCAACGAAAAAGTCCGCTGTGGAGCGATTTCCACGGAAAACCAAGGCGTCACGGTTTCCTTCCCCTTGCGAGATACCCATACCTGGAACATAGCGCACCGTTTCAGCCATGCTTTGAATAGCCTGGTCTTTGATTATATCCTGCGTCACAACAGATACAGATTGCGGTACATCACGCAGAAGCGTGTTGGTCTTGGTTGCAGTGGTGGTTTTAGCTATGACATAACCATCTGTTTTGTTTGCTTTAACCATTATTAATGGAAGGGTGGCAACGCTCTCCTTTACGTCATCAACTGGCTTGGGTGCGACAGCCAAACTCTTTGCTGAAACCATTATTAATGGAAGGGTGGCAACGCTCTCCTTTACGTCATCAACTGGCTTGGGTGCGACAGCCAAAGTCTCTGTTACGTAAATACTTGGTTTAGGCGCGACAGCCAAACTCTCTGTTACGGCATTGCTTGGCTTAGGTGTGGCAGCCAAGCTCTCTGTTACAGCATCGCTTGATTTAGACGCCTTGGATTTGGGTGCTCGCAATTTCTGCACAACATAAACCTTACCCTTCCGTACCGCTTGCAGCTTGCTTCCGCTCAACAACTGATCTAGCCCTTCTTGTATGGTGTAATTGCCATTCAACCCTTTAGTCGTTTTCCCTTTTATTACTTCCTCGCTAAAAGAAAGTTTAATCCCCTCTTGTTTTGCAAAACGACCGAGTGCAACTTTAAGCGAGCTGGGAGGGATTTTATATGCCTGCGTGGATGTGCTTGAGACAATGTTTGGCTGCGCAACTGCGGCACCCGATAAAGTAATAGTGGCCACTCCAAAGCAGATTAACGCGCTATTTATTGCAATGGCGAGCTTGGTTTGGTGATAGTTACATCTAGTTTGCATGCCGGCATTTTTTTGCGCCAAGGTAGTCATGCATTTGAGGTTTCGGGCATACATTGATGTCTCTCCAAATCAAAGTTAATATCAAACCAAGAAATATCTGGTACGTAATTCAGAACTGGCGGCGGGAAATTTCGGTGCCGCATTCTTAAAAATGGTGCGTCCAATCGGCACGCCTACCCTGATGCTGCATAAGTACTTCATCCCCATGCAAAACACGGCATAACTGTGAACGCTCAATTCGATCAGGCATAATTTTGCACTTATCAATACAGATCAGAGGAGCAATACCTGACTGCCTCTTGAATAATCCTATATACGACTGCAAGTGATAATAGTTCGCAACTGTATTCTCATATCTAATGAAATGCAAGCCTTAACCTTATCGAATTTGAATTGAGTTTGAGGGCGGATCAAATTTTGAACGAGAAACATTGGTGATCTGACTCATGAATGCAACGAGACCATCCACGGTCGAGGCCAAATAGAAAGAGTATTCTTCAGAAAAACTATGCGCTATAGTAAGCCACCTTTAGTTATTGCACTTCGAACTTAAACCCGTGAGGTAAGCTGAGAGCAGGTTAAAATTCAATACGCAACCAGGCTCAGGTTTACACCCATGTCAGCAACCAACTTTATGGAACGATCATGAACAAACACCTCACCGCCATTCTAGCCATGATAGCCAGCATATTGAGTGCCGTCGCATATGCCGCACCCGGCGAATACTGGGAAATCACTTCCAAGATGGAAATTCCCGGCATGCCTTTCTCGATGCCCTCCACTGCGACGAAGATGTGCCTCCCCAGAGGCGGGGAAAACGATCCCAGAAAGACTTCCGGCGACAAGAATTGCAAGGTGTCTGATATCAGAACCGTCGGCAACAAAGTCTCATGGAAGGCGCGTTGCGACCATAACGGTGAAATAATGACGGGCGTCGGCGAGCAAACTGGTACCGCCAGCAGCTATTCCGGAAAAATGCAGCTTTCAGGCAAGTCAGGCGGTCAAGACGTAAGTATGGACATGGCTTACAGCGGCAAGCGCATTGGAGGAGCTTGCGATTCGGAAGAGATGCTTGTTAAAGCAAAAGCGCAAATGTGTGACACCTCAGCTTATGACAGCACGGCTGTCTGGATCAGCGGTGCTGATCACATCTTTACCAACTGTGCCAACCAGCGCAAAAAGTTCTGCGATCTCGTGCGTAAGGATGCCTCCCAAGATGCGCAAACCTATGTCATGCTAGTTCAGCATGATCAACAACCAAAAAGCATTTCCATCGCCAAAGAGTGCAAGCTGGATATGGCTGCCGCCACCAAAACGATTTGCAAGGGGTTCAACAGCACTAATTATCAGCAGCTATCTGCATATTGTCCGACAGAGGCCAAGATTTATCGCGAGGAAAAACGCCGCAAAGAATGCGAGGGCCGCAGCTACACTGGCAAATCTAGCGCCGAGAGTATGCGCTCATGCTTGAGCGGCATGAATGACGTTGCGGCTGACAACAAGTCAAGCGAAGCGGATGCACAGCATGACTCGGGCAAGCCCTCTGCGAACAGCCCAGCCACCGACAAGCCCGCTGCAAACAGCCCAGGTAACGATATGATGGAAGGTATCAAGAAACTGAAGGGGTTGTTCGGTTTTTAAAGCATGAAGTATCTGGTCGGGCTGCTACTGTGGTGCCAAATCATGGCCACACAGGCGCAGCCCGATCCTTTTCCACAGGCCGCTAACGCCTATCTCGTCCAAGTGAATGGCGCGTCCATTTGGGAACATCGTCCCAATGACCGCTTGCCGCCTGCCAGCCTGACCAAGTTGATGACCGCGCTGCTGGTTCTTGAACAAGGACAGTTACAGGAAGCAACATCGATCAGCCTGGCATCTACACTTGAGACGGGTTCGCGTATCGTGCTCAAAGCTGGCGAACGCTTCCGTGTGCAAGACCTGCTCGCCGCTACGATGATAGCGTCATCCAATGATGCCTGCCATGCGCTGGCTGATCACTTGGGCGGAAATGAAGCTGGCTTTGTGGCTCGGATGAATCGCCGTGCAACTGAGCTAGGTATGCGCGATACGCACTTCACCAATGCCTGCGGGCACGATGCCACCCAACACTATTCCAGCGCACATGATCTTGCGCGGTTGGCGCATGAGTTACTCAGACACCCCTCACTGTTCGAGATTACCTCGCAAAAAAACTTGCAGATCGCCACGCTAGACGGCAAGAAACTATACACGCTAGAAAACAAAAACGCGCTTATCGGCCGCTACGATGGCGCTCTCGGCCTCAAGACGGGCTACACACCCAATGCCGGCAAATATCTCATAGCCTTTGCCAAACGGAATGGTCACGAGGTACTACTCGTGATGTTACATGGGAAAGATCGTTGGTGGGATGCGGTAGACATTCTCGATCTCGCTTTCGATCATGCCCGCACGGCTCCCTGAAACGCACTTCAGCGTACTGCTGTGGCTCATGCTGGCAGTATCTATCTGCTATGCAAATGCACTTACCGGCACATTCCAGTTCGATGACTACAGCGTCATCGTCAACAATCCAGGCGTGCACTCCTGGGCAGGCTGGGCAAAAGACTTGTCCACCGGCATCCGCCCTCTGCTCAAGTTCAGCTACACGATCAACTGGACAATGGGCACAGGTGTAATCGGATTTCTTCTCACCAATCTGCTAATCCATCTGACCAATGCTTACCTGGTCTACAGGTTAGCTCAGGCCTTTGTGCAACAACAATGGCAGCGGGATAAACTCCGGCAAGTTCCAATTTTTGTCGCATTGCTGTTCGCCGCCCACCCCATTTACACCGAGGCCGTCACCTATATATGCGGCCGTTCCACCTCATTGATGGCGCTGTTTTATCTGGCGGGGATGCTCGCTTACATCAGCGGACGCACACAGCAAAACAGCACCAAAATGTATGTGCTGACTCCGCTGCTCTTCGTCATTGCCCTAGGCATCAAAGAAACCGCCGTGACGTTTCCACTGGCGCTGTTGTTGTGGGAATATGCTTGTGGCGGCAAATGGAAACGTGCCCTGACGCCGCAATGGCCGAGCTGGCTGGTGCTTATTCTTGGCGCACTGATTTTTCTTTTCAGCAACAGCTACCTGGCGCATATGGAACGCAGTGCCCAGCTCAACTCCCTGCAAGGCAACATAGCAAATCAAGCTGCTGCCTTTTCGTATTTGATGCGGCAATGGGCTTTGCCCTTATGGCTGAACATTGATCCGGACCTGCCATTGCAAAACAATTTTTCCACCATTTTGCTGCCACTGGTCTTCTTCCTTGCGCTATTTGTGCTCATGGTAGCCTGCTGGCGAGTACGCCCGTGGATCAGCTTCGCCTTGGCATGGGCGATGTTGCAACTAATCCCATTGCATCTGTTTCTGCCCCGTATCGATATCGCCAACGACCGACAAATGTATCTGGCCGGATGGCCACTCTCTCTTGCTTTATGTATCGAGCTGAGGCTGTGGACGAACGGACCAAGAACCCAAGCTATCGCTGCGCTACTACTGTTAGGCTTGACTACCCTTACCGTTCTGCGAAACCAGGATTACGCCAGCGAGATCCGCTTGTGGGAAGATACCGTGATGAAGTCGCCTGACAAGGCGCGCGTACACAACAATCTTGGTTATGCTTACATGCTGGCCCGCCTCAATGATGAAGCACGGCGCGAATTCACTACTGCACTACAACTCGATCCTCGTCTCTACAAGGCACGTTACAACCTTTTTCGGCTGGACGGCAAAATCAGCTTGAGATAGTTAAAAAACGTGTCATTGTTCGACATCCCGGCCGCAACTTCAGTATTTTTGAAGCACGACACTAGTCGCTTTTTTTAACCAGCATATAAGTGATGCCCAGAGCGACCAGCACCAAGGCTGAAGCACTTACATATTCTGGATCCAAGTGCTTATAATCAAATACGATAACTTTTCTTGAAATGGCCATTAACGCAGTTGCCACAACCAGTTTGACTGGTATTACATCACTCCTGATATATATGGTTATATTTATGAAAATCTCGATCGCTATTAATACGGCCAAGAAGGACCCAAATGTTTCCAGCAGGTCATTTGTGGTCATCAGAAAATGCGGCGAGTTACTAATTTTTACCCAAATAATATAAAGTACATCAACAATACTCAACAGGATGACAATGACCATTAATATCGACAAAAACTTAACGCCTAATCGTATAGTACGGTGTAAGTATTTTAAAAATGGATCATCATGCTCCATTGGAAGTTCTTCATGACTTTCGGTGCTTACTTGCTTTACAAGTTTGCTACGTAAGTGGCTCAATAAAGGTCCGAGAATATTTTTATGCGAGGCAAAACCGGCAGGAGTGAAATCATGTTCAAAGAAGTTATTAAGCCCTTCCATTTTTCTTAATTCTTTGGGATCTATTTTTTCAAAGCCCATGCTCCAGTATTGAAATGCTCGTTCAGTTATATTTAGTCTTTCAATAATTGTACAGTTTTTGTGACGAGGATCTTTTTCTATTGTCCTAAATAAATTTTCAACGGCTGCCTCTTCACCCTCTAATACCTGAAAAAAAGTTCCGTTTGAATAAAG
>CAIRGS010000107.1 GCA_903878125.1 uncultured Nitrosomonadales bacterium
AGAGTAACATGCGCCGCCGCCATAACGGATGCCGGAATGCGCACCGCCGCGCTGTTGCCCCATTTTTTTATAATGACTTCCATGATGTGTGCGCCCCGTGCAAATTGAATGTAGCCAGTTTAGGTGCGTGCGTGATATGTGTCAACATTGTTTATACAATCGAACCAACTCATCACAAAATGTTGCACTTGGTTTTTGAGCGCGCTTTACAATTAAACTTTGATGGATTTCCAAAATTGGATATCACTCAATTCTCTGCCAGTATCGAGCAGCAAGGCTTCAAGTGACTGGATGAAAATTTATAATCTGATAATGAGCACTCTACAAGTGTCTACGGCTAAACTGAAATGACTAACCAACATGAACTTGCCGCCCATATTTTTGCCAATGTAACCACCGCTCTCGATGAAGACCTGCGCGGTGGTGATCTCACCGCGCAACTCATTCCCTTGCATACAGAAGCACACGCTACTGTCATTACGCGCCAGGATGCAGTGTTATGCGGCACCGCTTGGTTTGATGTGTGTTTCAAAGCGATGGATAAAAATTGCATCATTCATTGGCTTGCGCAGGATGGCGATGCCGTAACAGCCAAGCAAACGCTGTGCAAGATACGCGGTGATGCGCGTGCGATGCTGACTGCAGAACGGTGCGCACTCAATTTTTTGCAGACACTTTCTGCGACCGCCACGCAGACGCGGCGCTATGTCGAGGCGGTGCGCGATACGCACGCGAAAATTCTGGATACACGCAAGACGCTGCCAGGTCTGCGCATGGCACAGAAATATGCGGTGAAAACGGGTGGCGGGTATAACCAGCGGATTGGTTTATTTGATGGCGTGCTGATTAAGGAGAATCATATTCTTGCTGCAGGCGGCATCCGTCCTGCGTTGGAACAAGCTTTCCATCTTGTTCCTGAGGGTGTAAGCATCCAAATCGAAGTAGAAAATCTGGAACAACTGCGTGAAGCACTAGATGCCGGTGCCAAGCTAATTTTGCTCGACAATTTCGATCTCGATAGCATGCGTACTGCTGTCAAATTCACTACCGGACGTGCCGAACTGGAAGCCTCCGGCGGCATTACTCTTGATAAAGTACGCGCTATCGCCGAAACTGGCGTAGAACGTATCTCCATTGGTGGCCTGACCAAAGATATACAGGCTGTCGATTTATCGATGCGATTTGAAATTTAATCTATCGTTTTAATCTATCGTTGCAGAGTAGGGAGTATTTACAACTGGTGACCTTCACCTTCGACGGTGAAAATGCCGCGTTAGTTGATTATCAGGATTACCACCGGGAGAATAGGCTCTCTCCTACCCTCCCTTATCAACCGTCAAACAGGAATGAAATCGCATGAAAATTCTAAGAATGGTTTATCCACTGGTTATTGCGTTTGCATGCCATTCTGAAGCCTATTCTCTGGAGCAATCTGCCTCAGTCAAGGCTTCCACGGTATTGAAAACAGAAACAAGCTGGGATGGCAATCCAATTGAATATCCATCTGGGAAAGCTGAAATTACAGGCATGATTATCGAAATTGCGCCAGGCGGTGAAACAGGTTGGCACTTACACCCTGTCCCTTCATTCGGCGTGATTCTTGAAGGTGAGCTTGAAGTTCAGTTAAAAAATGGCGCAGTAAAGCGGTTGAAGTCCGGTGAAGCCATGGCAGAGGTTATTAATACGCTTCACAACGGTCGCAATATTGGTTCTGTGCCGGTAAAGCTAGTTGTTTTCTATGCTGGCTCAGTGGGTCAAAAACTTGCGGCGAAAGAAAATGCGCCTTAACAAGTCGCCCAAGGCCGTTCGCGTTTGCTCACTTGACAGCCCCAATCGGCGCATACTTCGCATTTTATGCGCCGCTTATGTATACGAAAAGGGTGAACCATGCCGCAGATGCTAGAGATAGTCTGGCGGTTTTTCTTTTCGTTGTGGCGTGTTAATGCCACGCAGTCCGTAAATTCTTGCACTGGCCTTACAAGGCACAGGAACAACTGGAAGTTAAAACGGTGTGGAGCGCTGAAAACCGGATGGATATTGGTGCCCCGAAGACGAATCGAACGTCCGACCTACCCCTTAGGAGGGGGTCGCTCTATCCACTGAGCTACCGAGGCGCGCGCGCATTCTAACGCAAATGAGCTTTGATCACACCTCTACTACTCAGCATTTAATTTGCTTGAGTTATTCATACCGACGTCAAACAACATTGTAACTATTTGATATAAAGTTGGTTATCAAGTAATGTATTCATCAGGCAGATGCAACATTTTGCCTATATCATGTTCTTTTTTAAAGAGAACGAACCCCTCTTGAAAATTAAGATTTACCTTCTTGCCCATGAAAGAATCGAAAGTGGTTATTGTGTTTGTGGATAATCATTCTCGCTTGCGTGATGCTGCAATAGTCATCGCAACCAGTTTTCTGGCTGGGATGTCAATTCCTGCCATGGCGGAGAGGGCCGATCCTTTTTCGACGCAGGGGCTGACTGCAAGCTCCGTGGCGGAGAGCATTCAGCGTCCCCTGCCCGTTATTCCCTGCGAAAACATCCAGTTCACCAAGGCTGCGCTTTCATTGACTGATGTGGTGGAGCGGGCGCTGTGCAATAACCCGCAAACGCGCGAAGCTTGGGCGAATGCAAGAACTCAGGCGGCCCAGGTGGGCATCGGCAAATCTGCCTATCTGCCATCGATCAGCATCGCCGGGGCGGTATCGAGGAACCGCACCGGTGGCAGCAATTCGTTCACGCCCCGCACGGCAACCTATGACCAGCAAAGTGTCAGCGCCTCATTGAATTACCTGTTGTACGATTTCGGCGCACGTGCCGCCGCCCTGGAGAACGCCAGACAGGTGCTCAACACACTGAACTCAACCCAGGATGCCACTATTCAGTCGGTGTTCCTGTTCGCAGTGCAGGCTTACTATCAGCTGTTTGCCACCCAGGCTGCCGTTACCTCCGTGAAGAAAGCGGAAAGCTCCGCCCTCGAAAGTCTCAATGCCGCCACCGCTCGTTACACCATCGGCAGTGGCACGCCGGCCGACAAGCTGCAAGCCCAGACGGCCTATTCGCAAGCAGTATTGAATCGGATACAGGCCGAGGGAGACGCCAGAAACGCTCAGGGCGTGCTGGCAAACAGCATGGGATTGGACGCCAATCGCACTTTTGCAATCACACCGCCTTCCCTTCAGGTGGCGGATGCGGAGTTCGAGCACGATATTGCAGGGCTGATCGAAGAGGCGCGAAGATTGCGCCCCGATCTGGCCGCCGCGAAGGCTCAGATCAACGCCGCCAAGGCCAATGCAGAAGCTGCGAAGTCTGCAGGAATGCCGACAATTTCCCTTTCGACAAACTTATCACATAACGAATCAAGCATCTTTACCACTGCCAATAATTCGGCACTAGGCGTGTCATTTAATTACCCGCTTTTCACCGGCTACAATATTAATTACCGCATTCGTGCGGCCGAGGCGCAGATCGAAACCCGCCTCGCCCAGCACGAAAAAATCAGCCAGCAGGTTGCCCTGGACGTGTGGAAAGCCTACCAAGGCGTCGTCACCGGAACCCAGGCAGTCAAAAGCAGTATCGTTCTTGTGTCCAGTGCCATTCAATCGGAACGAGTCGCACTCGGGCGCTACAAGGCGGGCGTGGGGAATATCCTTAATCTTCTGACAGCCCAGGTATCGCTCGCCAGCGCCCGGATGCAGAACATACAGGCCGTTTACAACTGGCACATCGCCAAGGCGGCACTGGCTCAATCCATGGGCAAACTTGATTTTTCCGCCATCGAGACGGAAAAAATCTCTCCTTAACTGTTAACGAAAAATCCATCTATGAAACCAAGCCAATTGCTGTGGGTAAAAATAACCCTGATTCTGGCCCTGATCGGGCTAGGCGCAGGAGGATACTTTTACTGGCAGAAATCACATTCACTGTCCTTGGAAGAGCGCTACAAAACCCAAGCATTGGAGATGGGCGATATTACCCAAACAGTTTCCGCCAATGGCACGCTCAATCCGGTGGTGCTGGTGAATGTCGGCACTCAGGTTTCGGGGACGGTAAAGAAACTGTATGTAGATTTCAATGACCGGGTCAGTAAGGGACAAATTCTGGCGGAGCTCGATCCGGCCTTGTTCCAGGCACAAGTGAATCAGAGCGAAGCGAACGTAAGCAATGCCCAGGCATCTCTGGAACTAGCTCTTGCCAATGAGACAAGAATGCGCGAACTTTTCAAACAGGAATACGTCTCCCGGCAGGAGCTGGATCAGGCGGTACAGGCACTGAAATCAGCCCGCGCCCAGCTCGCCCTGGCGCGGGCACAACTACAGAAAGACCGTACAAACTTCGACTACTCCGTCATCCGCTCGCCGGTTTCCGGTGTGGTGGTATCGCGCGTAATTGATATCGGCCAGACCGTGGCCGCCAGCTTCCAGACGCCGACTCTGTTCACGATCGCCCAGGATCTCTCCAAAATGCAGATCAATTCCAGTTTTGCCGAGGCCGACGTGGGCAATATCCGGGTCGGGCAGGTGGTACGGTTTACCGTGGATGCCTTCCCCAACCGCACTTTCCAGGGGGAGGTCAAGCAACGTCGACTCAATCCCACCACCCTGCAAAATGTGGTGACCTACGATGTGGTGGTGGCGGTTGATAATCCTGAGCAGATACTGATGCCGGGCATGACAGCCTATGTCAACATCACTATTGCCCAGGGCAAGAACGTGCTACTGGTGCCCAACACGGCATTGCGTTTTAAGCCTATCGATGCTGTACCCAAAAAAAGGGAGCCAAGTACTAAAGAGGAACGCAAAAAAGCTCCGGGCGGAACTGTGTATGTTCTGGAAAAAAACAATCTAAAACCGGTCAGGATAAACACCGGTATCAGCGATAACAAGTTTACGGAAGTCGTGTCCGGGGAGTTAAAGGCAGGCGACCAGGTGGTGACTGAGGAATCTATTTCATCCAAGGATGCAGGACAGTCGCCAGGAATCCTGAAGATGAGAATGTTCTGATGGATGGCGAACCAATCATCCGTATCAGCGGCCTGGGCAAAAATTACCTGACCGCCGCCGGGCCAGTTCCGGCGTTGGTAGACATCAATCTCGTCATTAATCCAGGGGAGTTCGTTGCCATCATGGGACCTTCCGGGTCAGGCAAATCCACCTTCATGAACCTTCTCGGCTGTCTCGACACTCCCTCCATCGGTGCCTACTCCCTCAACGGAACCAACATACGGACGCTCGACAAGGATCAGCTCGCACGGCTAAGGAATGGTGTGATCGGCTTCGTGTTCCAGGGGTACAACCTGCTTCCCCGCGTCAATCTTATCGACAATGTGGCGCTGCCCCTGATTTACGCTGGAATTGGCAAGGCAGAACGGAACAGACGGGCGCAGGAAATGCTCAACAAGGTAGGCTTGGGCAAGTTCGGCGATTCCCGCCCCAGCAATATTTCTGGCGGCCAGCAGCAACGGGTGGCCATCGCCCGCGCCCTGATCAACCGACCGAGACTGATCCTGGCTGACGAACCGACCGGCAACCTGGATACCCGAACCAGCCATGAAATAATGAGCCTGTTCCAGCAGCTCAACCAAGATGAGGGCATCACCGTGATTCTGGTGACCCACGAAGCCGACATCGCTTCCTTTGCCAACCGCTTGGTGCGCTTCATAGACGGACACCTGGCCCACGACGGTGCAGTTGAGCATGAATTGCATGGGAAACACGCATGATAGGCGCGATGCTGAGCGAAGCTTGGCTGGCCATGGGTGCGAATCGGCTGCGTACCTTTCTCACCATGCTGGGAATGATGATCGGCGTCGGCGCCGTGATCCTCATCCTGGCCATCGGTAAGGGCGCCCAGTTTCTGGTGGATCAGTCTATCGCCTCCATGGGCAGCAATCTTTTTATCGTCCTTTCCGGCTCCTCGACTTCCGGCGGCATACGCATGGGCTTGGGCGCGACCCCTACGCTGACCCTCGGGGATGCACAGGCCATCGCCGAACTACCCGGCATCTCGGCGGTCGCACCCAATGCTCCCGGCACGGCACAATTGGTATACGGCTCAAACAACTGGAGTACCCAGGTGATTGGCACCACGCCCAGCTATCTTGATGTGCGCGACTGGGAACTGTCCGCCGGATATCCTTTCTCCGATTCAGACGTGCGCTCTGCCACCCGTGTCGCCCTGCTGGGGCAGACCGTGGTGAAAAACCTGTTCGGCGACGAAGATCCGGTAGGCAAAACCATCCGCATCAAGAAAAGTCCTTACCAAGTAGTAGGCGTGCTGACCCTGAAGGGGCAAAGTCTGGACGGTCGGGATCAGGACGATAGCGTGTTGATTCCAGTCACCACCGCCCAGCGCAAGTTGTTCGGCTCCCAGTTTCAGGGCACCGTGCGCCTCATCATGGCCCAAGCGACCTCGGCCGAGGACATGCCCGTAGCCGAACGTTCCATTAACCTGTTACTGCGCCAGCGCCACCGTCTTCAGGGGGTGACAGAAAATGATTTCACGGTGCGCAACCTCACTGCCCTGGCGAATACTGCCGCCGAAACCACCCGTGTCATGTCCGTCATGCTCGGCGCCATCGCATCCATCTCCCTGCTGGTGGGCGGCATCGGCATCATGAACATCATGCTGGTCTCGGTCACCGAACGCACCAGGGAAATCGGCATCCGCATCGCCATTGGCGCCCGCCAGCGGGACATCTTGTTACAGTTCCTGCTTGAAGCGATCACCCTTTCCATTGTTGGCTGTCTAGTAGGCGTGGGGCTTGGTATCGGTGGCGCAGTGCTGGTGAACCAGATTACCCAGACTGCCGTTGTTATCACCATGAGTTCCGTTGCCATGGCGTTCATGGTGGCGGCGGCAGTGGGAGTGTTTTTTGGTTTTTATCCGGCTAGAAAAGCAGCTCACATGGAACCAATTGAAGCGTTGCGCTATCAATAGAAACTAAAACTTGAGGATCTAAGGTAAATTGAAAAAGTGAATAGTGCCGATCCGGGACTGAAAGGCCGCTCTGAACCGCTTCCCATAACTTGGATATCGGAGTAATCCAAGATTAAGTTTGTGCCAGCGCAAGCGGGCTTGCGGGTAGCGACATAACAAGCTTTACCTTTTCTTGCTCTTTGCGAGAAAAAAGCTGGAATCTCTCACAATCTGGCAATACCATTCAACGCTTAACATGAGAAATTTTGGTACCCTCGATGCTTATAGCCGCCATTAGCCCCTGCTGGTCAAATATGAAAGCATAGGCGTCATCTTTTAATGTTGTAGTGGACAAATTCTTGGCTACTCCCTCATTCACTATAACTACCGACGGTCCCACACCTATTTCCCACCCCTTCGATTTCTCGAGATAATCTATCGCTTTATCATTCATAAGAAACAAAACGTAACCATACGATTGTGCACCTGCCTGCAAACCCCACGATACTCCAACCGAATTATAATAACCTTCAACGGAGCCATGTTTCATTAAAACCCCTTCACCATAACTTCCACCAAATATAAGTCCTGCTTTGATAATTTTGGGGAACACCAGCATCCCCTTAGCAATCTTCGAAAAATCTGCTGCAATAGGATTGGACTTGATTAAAGTTTGAAGCGCTAGAGTCGCCTCCTTATTCAAATCTTCCGATGTTCCAGCGGCAAAGCTATTAACTGCCGCTAATGAGAATACTGCTACAGTCATGAGAAAAAACCTGTGAAAAAAGCATTGACTATTTGTCATGTTATTCTCCTTAAACATTGATTTTAAAAAAAGTCGGTTGCAATCATATTGAGCAAGATAATGTGTGAAACTTTTAAAGTGATGTTCGTAAGATATGAATCAGACTGAAATACCTCTTTTAAGAATACCCGAATTTGCCGAATTACTCTGTGCGCTAACGCACTTATCAGTGCGATTAGTGAAAGGCTGCATTGCTTGGCTTACGTTGACCACAACAGCGACCGGCGAATTATCAGCTTACGAAAAGAAAATCAAAGGGAATTTGACCATTACAAGCAATAAACTAATTTTAGTTTGTAGGACGTGTTAAGTGATGCTGGACAGTCCAGCAAATCCTACATGAGCAAAAACTGATTGATGTGAAAAAGGCTCACATCGCTGCAAGCCTTATTCTATTTGGTGGGTCGTCAGGGACTTGAACCCCGGCCCAAAGGATTATGAGAGCAGACATCCAAAGAAAACCACTAGGATTTCATGAGGTTTGTAGTGGTCAAGTAATTTCGGACACAACGATAGGTTTTTTTGCTGCCCTGTTCCGCTCAAAGACGGAGGGTGACAGATTGCCCAATACTGAGTGTATGCGACTACAGTTATAGAATCCCACGATGTATGCGGTGATATCTGTTTTAGCTTCCATTTGATTGGCATATTCGCGCTGCCAAACGCGCTCCATTTTGAGGTTCAGGAAGAAGCGTTCTGCCACTGCATTGTCCCAACAGTTGCCCTTACGGCTCATGCTGCAGACGAAGCCATGCTTCACTAGCAAAGCCTGATACTGGCCGCAGGCATATTGACTGCCACGGTCGGAGTGGACGATCAACCCCGGCTCTGGTTGACGCTGCTGTATTGCCATGTGCAGTGCGGCGCAGACCAATTCAGCAGGCATGCTCGGTGCCATCGCCCATCCAACCACCTTGCGCGAGAATAAGTCCAGCACGATCGCCAAATAGAGCCAACCTGACCCGGTGCGGATATAGGTGATATCGCCCACCCAAGCAATATTGGGTGCGACCGGATTGAATTGCCGATCCAGAATATTGGCAGCAATGGGCAGATTGTGTTTGCTGTCAGTTGTGTGGCTGAATTTACGCTTCCATACAGGCTTCAAGCCTGCCTGACGCATCAGGTGGCGCACCCGGTAGCGACCAACTTGAATCCCTTGCGCTTCCAATGCGGTGACCAGACGACGGCTGCCATAGCATTGATGACTGGCCATGAAAGCAGCTCGCAGATGAATGCTTGTTTTGCAAATCATTGGTTTGGCGAGACGGCTCCTAGCCTCATAAAAACCGGATCGGCTCACTTCCAGGACGCGGCAACTCTGCTGAACAGGGATCGCCTTCTGTTGCAACAGGTAAATAAGCGGGTAGCTCATTTTAGTTCCCGGGCAAAGAAGGCTGACGCTTTTTTTAAAATATCAACATCCATACGAAGTCGATGGTTTTCTTGCTCCAGTTGGCGGACACGCTGTTGTTCAGCAGTGAGTGGATTGCCGATACCACGCTGTCCACTTTGCTCGGCTTTATATTGTGTCACCCAACGACGAATCGCAGTCAGGCCGATTCCCA
>CAIRGS010000108.1 GCA_903878125.1 uncultured Nitrosomonadales bacterium
AGAACACACCATTCAGGTGGCTATAAATTGCCACCGGCCAGACATCAGCGACCAATTTGTAAGTTTCATTGCCAGCGCTGCTGAAATGCGGCAATTGCTGGCCTCAATTATTCGGCGAGCACTGATTTAAACGCTCCCATCCCCCTGTTTTACAAGAAGGTTCCCTAATGCAGACATGGACTTTTTTTGCATCAGCCATCTTTAAATAAATACTTTTAACTTATTTTTTATCTCTAAGTTGATTTTTTTAAAGTTCTACATTGTCAATCCGATACATATCCCAATGGAAACTCGTCTGCAACTTTCTGGCAACTGGCTGGCTACGCGCATGGGAGCAAACACGTCTGTTGCTCCCACGGCCGATGACCAGCGGGTTTTAGATATTGCGACGTCCAAATTACAGCAAGTATCTTCAAGCAACGTAGACATACAACTGGCCAATACCTCTTGGTTGGTTTTGAAAGACAGGGTTGATGAATACTCCAACATGGTGGCAGTTGTTCAGCTTGCCCAAGATGATCTAGGCTCGGTTGCCAACTATCTGGCACAAATACAGCAGGGCTATGACACGCTATCAGGTATGACGGAGGGCTCTCAGGTCCAAACAGATCAAATCAAAGACATCACACGGTTGGAGTTAGAACTCTCCGGATTTATTGGTCGCCGCAGCGTCACCATGTCTGATATCTCGCTGTTTTATTCACCGGCCCAAGGCTTTGACAAGATGGCGATCAAGGCGATCGACTCAGATGCATTCACCCCCAGCACTGATACAGACACTTTTGCATTGCTGGAAGTTGATTTGGCTGAGGTCTTGAACTCAACACACGAATCCAGTACCTGCCCCATTTGTCAGTCGATGGCAGCTGCACAAAAAGTGAATGCCGACGTGCCTAAGTCTGAAAATCTTGGGCTTAGCGCACCGAGAAGTGAAGAGGCCGCTGCAACCAACTCGGCTAACGTTACCGGTGCAACTACCATTAGTACATCTACAGCCAGCTATGTCGAGGCGGTCCGCAGTGGTGCCATCTGGGATTTATCAGCTGCAGAGACCTTGAGCTATTCTTATTACACCGGCGCTGTGGCTTATGGTTCTTATGCTGGTACAACATACAACGCACCCTTGGGTGCCACCGCCATCTCAGCTCAAAATCAGGCATACCTTGATCAGGCTTTCGCAGCATGGGATTTGGCTTCAGCATTCACGCTTGAAAAAGTCACGGAATCGGGCACCGCTGTAGGCGAACTGAGAAGCGCTTACACCACAAGAACCTATGCCAGCGCTGGCAGTGCCGCTTATGCCTATTACCCAAACAGCGGCATCACTGGCGGTGATATCTGGTACATCGATGATCAAGCCACTAATTTGGATTTCACGCCCGGTGGCTATGGGTACTACACGGCGCTTCATGAAATCGGTCATGCCATCGGATTGAGTCACTCATTTGGCGGATCCTCCTCTGGAGCCACGCTCTCAGCGGCTGATGACATCGCTAGAAATACTGTTATGACATACACCCAGTACGACAGGAATCAATACTGGGTTCAAAGTGGTGCTTCAATAAGCGCTAGATACTTTTATGCAACGACACCGGGTCTTTACGATGTGGCCGCAATGGAGCATATGTACGGCACGAACACGTCAAGCAACAACACGAATACTGTCCATCAATTTGCAAATTGGACTGCGTCTTCCCCACTGTATTTCCAGACGATCGTCGATACTGGTGGCGCCGACACCTTTGATGCATCTGCGCAAGCAAGAAGCTCCATCATTAATTTGACGCCGGGCACTTTTTCTTCCGTTGGTTTATTTACCGAAGCTGCGCAAGAGGCTTACTGGGCAACTGTTCTCGGTGGGACCATCGACATCCCATCAACCAGCCTTTCCAGCGGAAGTGGCCCCGGTGTGGCAAGCCGAACTGCCTTGTACACAGGTGCTGATAACGTTGGTATTGCCTACAGTGCGACGATTGAAAATGCCATAGGTGGTTCAGCTGCAGATACGATCACAGGCAACACTGCCAATAACGCACTCAAAGGTGGCTTGGGCAATGACACGATGGATGGTGCAGCCGGATCAGACACGGCTGTATTCACTGGCGCTAAAGCAGACTACACCATCACCGGCCTAGGGACAACCTCCATCACCGTGGTTGATAACAATACCGCCGACGGAAATGACGGAACAGATACCCTGTCCAATTTTGAATTCTTAGAATTTTCAGATCTAACAG
>CAIRGS010000109.1 GCA_903878125.1 uncultured Nitrosomonadales bacterium
GTGCTACGTATCGTAGACGACATGGAAGGGCGTGCGCTGAACAAAAAATTTCGCGGCAAGGATTACGCTACTAACGTACTTACGTTTGCATACGAGGATACCGGCCAGCAGTCTGATACTGCCGAATTACTGTATGGCGATATCGTGATCTGCGCGCCAGTGGTGGAACAGGAAGCGCGCGAAGAACGCAAGGATTTGCTAGCCCACTACGCTCACCTCGCCATCCATGCCGCCCTGCATTTGCAAGGGTATGACCACGGAAACGAGCAGGACGCCGCCACAATGGAAGCGCTGGAAACTACGTTGCTGGCAAAATTTGGATATGTTGATCCTTACAAAGTTGTGGAAAGCGAGATTTGATTCAAAGCAGTTTAAAAAGATATGCCACACAGCAGAGGCGCAAATCTGGCGTGGCGACGTAAAGCTTTGTAGCGCATGCGCCCATGTGGCTGTAGCAAGTTTGGTCCCGGCCAACGTGATAAAATGCGCGCCTTTCCCCCTTCACTGACCTATTGGAAATCCGTCATGTTCTCTAGCAAAAATACTATTGCTCATACCGACCCCGAATTATGGGCAGCGATTCAGGATGAAAATCGCCGCCAGGAAGATCATATTGAGCTGATCGCTTCAGAAAATTACACCAGCCCGGCAGTAATGGAGGCGCAGGGCAGCCAGCTGACCAACAAGTATGCCGAAGGGTATCCCGGAAAGCGCTACTACGGCGGCTGCGAACACGTGGACGTGGCGGAACAGTTGGCAATCGATCGCGTAAAGGCTTTGTTTGGTGCTGAATATGCCAATGTGCAGCCGCATTCCGGCTCGCAAGCCAATCAAGCGGTATACATGTCAGTACTCAAACCGGGCGACACCATTCTCGGTATGTCGCTGGCACACGGCGGCCATCTGACTCATGGCGCTTCCGTGAATCTTAGTGGCAAGCTGTATCACGCCATTGTTTACGGCCTCAACGAAAAAGAAGAGATTGACTACGACGCAGTGGAAAAGCTGGCTCAGGAACATAAGCCCAGGATGATCGTTGCCGGTGCTTCCGCCTATGCGCTGGTGATCGATTGGAAGCGCTTCCGCGCCATTGCCGACAGCATAGGGGCATATTTGTTCGTGGACATGGCTCATTACGCCGGACTGGTGGCGGCCGGTTATTATCCCAGCCCAGTGGGCATCGCTGATTTTGTCACCAGCACCACCCACAAGACGTTGCGAGGCCCACGTGGCGGCATTATCTTGGCCAAGGCGGAATTTGAAAAAGTGCTTAATTCCGCGATCTTCCCCGGTATACAGGGCGGCCCCTTGATGCATGTAATCGCCGCCAAGGCCGTGGCGTTCAAGGAGGCGATGAGCGCGGAATTCAAGGAATACCAGAAACAGGTGATTGATAATGCTCGCGTGATGGCTAAGGTGTTACAGGAACGCGGCCTGCGCATTGTGTCCGGACGCACCGACTGCCATATGTTCCTGGTGGATCTGCAAGCCAAGCACATCACCGGCAAAGAAGCCGAAGCTGCGCTGGGGCGTGCGCACATCACGGTGAACAAGAACGCCATTCCTAACGACCCTCAAAAACCGTTTGTTACCAGCGGTATCCGCATCGGTAGCCCGGCAATGACCACGCGCGGCTTTAAAGAATTGGAAGCGGAAAAGCTGGCACACCTGATTGCGGATGTACTGAATGCACCGAATGATGATGCTGTGATTAACCGCGTGACAACAGATGTGAAGCAGCTATGCGCGAAATTCCCAGTATATGGTTAGCATAACCAAGGAAGAAAAGAGAATAAGGAAAGAGTGCTAGGAAAAACCGGGGCTCTATAATTTTTTATTCGTTTTGTTACGCCTCAATTTTCGATTGCCGACTCCCGCTCTTCATTATTTCAACCCTATGAAATGTCCATTTTGCAAAGGCCCTAACACCCAAGTGGTGGATACTCGCGAAAACGAGGAGGGCGACAGCATTCGCCGCCGCCGCCGCTGTCTATCTTGCGAAAAACGCTTTACCACCTACGAGACGGTCGAGCTGCGAATGCCGCAGGTAGTCAAGCAGAACGGTATGCGCGCTGAGTTCGATGAAGAAAAGCTGAGCACCAGTTTTAATCGTGCGTTGCACAAGCGACCGGTTCCTACAGAGCTGGTGGATGCGGCCATTGATCATGTGACACAAAGAATATTCGCTCTCGGCGAACGTGAGATCGGCTCCCGCCAAATCGGCGAACTGGTGATGAAGGAATTGTTGAAGCTGGACAAGGTGGCCTACATTCGTTTCGCTTCGGTGTACAAGAGCTTCCAGGATGTGCGGGATTTTTCCGAGGCGGTCGAGGCGGTGCGCAAAGCGCCTGCAAAGCGCAAACCGCGAGCGCGTTAAATCATGTTGTCCGCGCAAGATAGCTTGTGGATGGCCAAGGCATTGCACCTGGCAGAGCGCGGGCTGTACACCACCAGCCCCAACCCGAAAGTCGGTTGCGTATTGGTTCGCGATGACAAGATCGTGGGCGAGGGTTGGCACCAATATGCTGGCGAACCCCATGCGGAAGTGCATGCTCTGCGCGCAGCCGGGGAAGCGGCGCGCGGTGCAACTGCTTACGTTACGCTCGAGCCTTGCAGCCATCAGGGCAGAACTCCGCCTTGCGCCGATGCGTTTGTTGATTCCGGCGTGACGCGCGTGGTAGCGGCAATGCAAGACCCTAATCCGCAGGTCGCAGGACAAGGTTTGGCAACATTGCGCGCTGCCGGTATCGAGGTCGAGTGCGGATTGATGGAAGTTGCGGCACGTGAACTGAACGTTGGATTTGTCTCACGTATGACGCGCGGTTTACCGTGGCTACGCAGCAAGATCGCCATGAGTCTGGATGGACGCACGGCATTGAATAATGGTGTAAGCCAGTGGATTACTGGCGCAGCAGCGCGGCAAGATGTGCA
>CAIRGS010000110.1 GCA_903878125.1 uncultured Nitrosomonadales bacterium
AAATGAAGTGTTCACACAACTTACCGGTCTGGGCACTGCGGGCAAACTTAATTATTTGTGGCAATCGCCGTTTTCGTTACACAGCCAGATTCTGCGCGCCATTCAGAATGAAACCAAACTCGCCAAGGCAGGCAAGCGCGCATACATTATCGCCAAGATGAACGCGTTACTCGAACCAGAAATCATCAAGTCGTTGTACGAAGCATCACGTGCCGGGGTCAAGGTGGATCTCATAGTACGCGGGGTATGCGCGTTGCGACCGGGAGTACCGAGACTATCCGAGAATATCCGTGTGCGCTCGATAATTGGTCGTTTTTTGGAACACACGCGCATATTCTACTTTCGCAATAATCTGGCGCATAACGTGTATCTGAGCAGTGCCGATTGGATGGATCGCAATTTTTTCCGTCGCATAGAGGTTTGTTTTCCAGTGCTTGACAAGAAGCTGAAAAAACGCGTGATCGATGAAGGACTGAAAGTGTATATGCAGGACAATTTTCAAGCTTGGGAAATGGATTCAAATGGCCATTATCGAGCGAAGCCCCCCCGCCGTGCTGTACCGAAATGCGCACAATCTTTGTTATTGCAGCAACTCGCCGATCCAGCGCCAGAGCCGCTATAATCGATTCATTCTGCTAAGCAACTATTGGATTTTCGCAGATAACGATCCTGAATAGGAGTTAATCCTACGCTGAACAAGTCCGTTCGCGTTGAGCCTGTCGAAACGCACTCTTTGCAAATCAATAACTTGCAAAGAGCTTCGACAGGCTCAGCCCGGACGGAGCGACTAGTTCAGCATTGCCTTAATGCCAGTTCTACGCTGACACCGCGTCATTGCAACTGGGCTGCTGTTTTAAATTAATCGAGTTGGTAGTTTTATAAACTGCCAACGGAGTAGCATTATGGTCATTCATCGTACGATCACCTGTTGGCTACTGGCTTGTATTGCGACTAGCACCGGACTTCCTCTCGCCTATGGGGAAGAAGAAAATTGGAACGCCAAATTCCAGACTACCTACATCTGGCAGGGCAAGTCGCCATTCGATGCCGCCTACAGCGGACGCAATAGCCTCTCTCCAAAACAGGAAAAAAGCTATTCCTTTACCGCAACCGCTTTCCTCGGTATACGGCCATGGGAGGGCGGTGAGTTCTACTTCAACCCCGAAGTAGTTCAAGGCGTCCCTCTCTCCAACCTCACTGGGCTGGGTGGCATAACAAATGGCGAAATCGCCCGCACCTCTGGGCCTAATCCAAAACTTTACATGGCCCGGGCCTTCTTGCGCCAAAGCTGGGGGCTAGGTGAGATACAAGATGCAGTTGATTCTGGTGCTAATCAACTGGCAGGGAAAATTCACCAGCGCCAAATAGTCCTCACCATTGGCAAGCTTTCGGTAACGGACATATTCGACAACAACGCTTACAGCCACGATCCGCGAACCCAGTTTATCAACTGGTCTCTCATGACCGCAGGCGCTTACGACTATGCAGCCGATGCGCGTGGTTATTCCTGGGGCGCCGCGCTGGAATACTATTACGACGATTGGGCCTTACGCGCTGGCCGCTTTATCCAGCCTAAATTGCCCAACCAGCTTGTGCTGGATCCGAATATATTCCGTCACTACGGCGATCAGATCGAAGCGGGACATGGGCATGTGCTTTTCGGTCAACCTGGCAAGATACGTCTACTGGCCTTCCGCAACCGAACTCTGATGTCAAGCTTCCAGGATGCGCTGGATTACGCCACGCTCCACGGCGGCGTGCCGAGTATCAACAATGTGCGTAACGGTGAGCAGATTAAATACGGCTTTGGCCTCAACCTGGAGCAACAGCTAATCCAAAATGTGGGCGTGTTCGCCCGCGCCAGTTGGGCAGACGGTAAAACAGAAACCTATGCCTTCACCGAAATAGACAACTCACTTGCTGCAGGGGCAGTCATCCAAGGTAGTGCCTGGGGTCGCACTCAGGACAGCGTGGGCATCGCACTCGTGCAAAATGGACTGTCACGTCAGCGACGCGACTATTTGAGCGCCGGCGGCATAAGTTTTTTCATTGGCGATGGCGCGCTCAACTACCGACCGGAAAATATTCTGGAAACCTACTACAACATTGGGGCTATAAAAAACACCTGGCTTACACTGGACTACCAACACATCCACAATCCCGCATACAACGCCGACCGCGGGCCGGTTTCCATCGGTGCTATTCGACTGAGAGGGGTGTTTTAGGTGTGTTTGCTTTGGCCTAACTGCTGCAACGCACTCTCTCCAAGGCGTAGCGGATGGTTATTGAGCACGCTTACTTTGAAGTAGTTACAGCAGATTTCTCATCTGACGTAAGGTAACTGTTTGCCATAATAATCCATGACGATTTCAAGCGGGGAATGGCCGCGCTGAATAAACGCGAACGCTGTGCTTGTTGCTTCTTATTGTTGCAACCACTTGAAGGTCTGCATGCCCAATACAGTCATCAACAATGAACCGCCAAGATGGGCGGCAATAGTTGCAACACTCCAGGCATATTGCCCGCGTGCCAGCAAAATGACGGTTTCGGCAGAGAAAGTGGAAAAGGTAGTTAGTCCGCCAAGAAAACCGGTGATGATAAACAAGCGCCATTCGGGCGACAGTTCCGGTTGCTGCATGAAGAAGGCCACAGCAAGACCAATGAGATAGCCGCCGATCAGATTTGAACAAAGTGTACCCAGCGCCAGTTCTGGCAGCGTAGCATTAAGCCACACACTTAACCCCCAGCGCAACCATGAACCGATGGCTGCGCCCAAGCCAACTGCGATAAAGGCATAGAGTGTCATGTGCACATTCTAATCGACGACACGGACTGGCGCAAAACCACCGCCAGTTGTGCGGAAATTGGTGGTTTGCCCTTGATACAGCCGCGCGGCGATAAGCTGCACCTGGCCGTCATACACATAGCAGCGCACATCCGATTTAAGCGCAACCGGCTCCGCACTGTCCAGGCATAACATTCGTTCGCCGGGAGGAGCCATGCGCTGCGCTATATAACCACCTTGCATAATTGCAGCAAATACCCGGTTCGTGATATTGGCACCACGATAAGCGCCCTTGCCGGCATAACCGGTGGCGGGTTTGAAGAACCACTGCTTGCGGTGCTGCCGCCACTGTTCCTGCTCTTGCGCGCCCACTAACCTGGTCTGCGGTATGCCCTTACTTAAAGTGGCAATCGTCATCTCTGTCACACCCATAGCGCGCAGGCTGTCAGGTGATGTGAGCAGGGCAAGATTACGTTTGTCAGCATATAACGAATATGCATTAGGATGCGGCGTGAGCACCACCTGATTGCTCTGGTAAGCAGTGCTTATGGCACTATATTGTTGCAAGGAAAAATCAGTCAGGCGATTGTAAATCAGATCGACCTTGCGTTCACCTAGATACAGACCATCCGTTCGCACCTCCAGTTCAGACGGATCTGCGATGAACGCTGCAATGCCCGCGCGTTCAAACAATTGCTGCATCAGTACAAACTCTGGATAAAAATATTGTTCGCGTGGCTGCTCATCCACGATAGCGATGGTTTGCAGCGGTGCATCGCCCTGTTCCAGGCGCCATTCATTGCGAAACATATCGAGAAAAACCTGCTCCAAATTATCAATCGCCGCAGGTTTGCCCGGCGCAACTACATCACGCTGACTGTAAAGTTGTAACGCATTGAACAGCGCGCCACCGGCATTAGTATTGATCTCAATAAGATGCACACCTTCAGCATTAAGATGAAAGTCGTAGCCGAAGAACACACCTTTGGCACGAGGTGTAAATCGAGCGACGGCAGATGCGTGTTGCAACACGGCATCGCACCATGCGGATTGCGCCACAACCTGTTGAATGGCCTCAATGACTGCGTGCATTTGCTCTACTTCTCCGCTGGAAATAAACAACGGGACAGCAGCAAACAGATGGGGGCAGCGCTCATTGACATGCTGATGCCAAACCTCGCCCTGCTCATGCAGAGTGCGTTCCAGCGCGCCACGATCCACAATGGCCGAATGGCAATCGCTATTCAGTCCTTTGGCAACTTCAATGCTCATGGAGTAATTTCACTTTCCCAGCCCGGATGTTTCATAACGTACAGACTAAAAGGCTTCAAAAATTCCGGCAGCGCCCATGCCGGTACCAATACACATGGTAACCATGCCATATTTCTGTTTGCGCCTGCGTAACCCATGCAGCAAAGTAGCAGTACGGATTGCGCCGGTGGCACCCAGTGGATGACCCAACGCTATCGCCCCACCCAGTGGATTTACTTTGGCGGGATCCAGGGCGACCTCCTTTATTACTGCCAGTGATTGCGCGGCAAAAGCTTCATTGAGTTCGATCCAGTCGATGTCGTCCAATCGCAATCCGACTTGACGCAGCACACGCGGAATGGCTTCTTTCGGGCCGATGCCCATAATCTCCGGCGGCACGCCCGCCACAGCAAAACCGAGAAATTTTCCCATGGGCGTCAGGTTATAACGCTTCAGCGCGGTCTCGCTGACCAGCAACACCGCGCCCGCACCATCCGACATCTGCGATGTGTTGCCAGCGGTAACCGAACCATGCTGCGCAAACACGGCTTTGAGTTTAGCCAGCGCTTCCATCGAAGTATCTGCTCGCGGACCTTCGTCCTGCTCCGCCATACTTATATGCACGCTCGCTTCGCGACTTAATAAATCCGGCACATGGCTCTGAATTTGATAGGGCGTAATTTCTTCCTTGAATTCATTATTCGCAATAGCTTGCAAGGCTCGGCGGTGACTCTCGCAGGCGAAGGCATCCTGTGCTTCGCGGCTTATCTGCCAGCGTTCTGCCACCTTCTCGGCAGTCAGCCCCATGCCATAAGCGATGGCGATATTCTCATCGTTCGCAAAAATGGCTGGATTCATCGCAATTTTATTTCCCGTTATCGGCACCATACTCATGCTCTCGGTACCGGCCGCAATCATCACGTCTGTTTCGCCGAGACGAATTCGGTCTGCCGCGAAAGCCACAGCCTGCAACCCGGAAGAACAGAAGCGGTTAACAGTCAGGCCAGGCACAGAGTTCGGCAAGCCAGCCAGCAGCAATGCAATTCGCGCCACGTTCATGCCCTGCTCAGCTTCAGGCCTGGCACAGCCGGCGATGACATCGCCCACTGCAGCCGGGTCAAGTGAGGGACATTGTCCCATCACACTTTTCAACACATGCGCCAGCAGATCATCTGGACGAGTGTTGCGGAACATGCCACGCGGCGCCTTGCCCACCGGGGTGCGAGTGGCGGCAACGATATAAGCTTCCTGAATTTGCTTAGACATGAATTACTCCTTTTTAAGATCGCCTCTGTCCTAATTTCAAGGGAATGCCAGATAAGAGCGGAGGATTTCATGGCGATTTTAAAAATTCAAGCTTCTAAACAAGACAAGGCACGAGTAAAAAATTTGAGCGAGGCATATTGTTTATATGTAAGCGATAATTTTTTTCGAGTAACGCCGTATTGTGACGAAAATTGGATTTTTAAGGGTGCCATTTAATTCCGCAATGGTTTGCTATTTCTCAGCATGTACTCAATGCGTTCCTGCGTCTTGTCCATCGCCAGTAATTCAAGGAAATTGCGCCGCTCCAGATCAAGAAGCCATTGCTCATCGACCATGCTGCCGACTTCCACGTCACCACCGCATATTACCTCGGCCACGCGGCTGCCAATAGCGTAATCATGCTCCGAGATGAATTCCCCTTCCAGCATGTTCAGCATGGATGCCTTGAAGGAGGCAATGCCCACCCTGCCCGCTACCGGAATCTGACTCTGTATCAGGGGCGGGCGATAGGCCGTGGCTACCAGCGCTAATGCTTCTTGCTTGGCCACATGGAGCAATTCGAAATGGTTCATCACGATGCGATCAGAGGCTCGCAAATAGCCCATCTCGCGTGCCTGCTCTGCACTCTTGGATACTTCGCCCATGGCGATATTCTGAAAATAGCGGCGCAGGAACGGAAAAATATCGCCGCCTTTTGCTTCTGCCGCCGCACGTTGCGTCATTTCCTTGCAGCCGCCTCCGGAAGGCAGCAAACCAACGCCGGTTTCTACCAGCCCGATATAACTTTCCAGCACAGCAACTATGCGCGTGCAATGAATCGAAATTTCGCAGCCACCGCCCAGTGCGAGGCCGTCAACCGCCGCGATAGTAGGCACCTGGGCATATTTCAGGCGCTGCGACATCAGCTGAAATTTGATGATTACATCTTCTACACGAGGTACATTGCCGGTTGCCGCATTGACGATCTCGCTTAATCCACCGCCACCCGCCACGGTATATTTGACGCGCTGCACCGCGCCTTTAAACTTGCCGAAAAACCCACCAGATTGTTCTTCGCCAACTTTCTGCACCCCTTGCATCATTTGCAGCAAATTGGCACCGGCAGAAAATGGTGGTTCGGTCTGCCAAATTATCAGTGCAAGCCAGTTTTCCTCGGCTTCGTCCAGCGCACGCAAAATGTCATCCAGCAATTCGCTGCCGATAATATGCATCTTGGATTTAAAACTCAGGATGGCGATATCGTTGCCGCTGTGCCACATACGTGTGGATTCGGTCTCAAAAATCGTTTCGCCATATTGCGTTGCATCGCCCGGCAATCGGTCTGGAAACTCCTGACGGCGATATACCGCTAGCGTCGAGCGTGCCTGATATAGATTTCTGCCCGGCGAGTACGAGCCCTGTGCGCTATGCACCTCATTACGCGTTGCATCAGTCACCCAATCTGGCAAGGGTGCTGACGACATTGTCCTACCCGCAGCAATATCATCATTAAGCCAACCCAATATGTTTTGCCAGCCTGCCATCTGCCAGATTTCGAACGGCCCACTGTCCCAGCCGAAACCCCAGCGCACGGCAAAATCCAGATCGCGCGCATCGTTGGCAATGCCTCCCAAATGGAACGCGCAATAATGAAACAAGTCGCGAAACACCGCCCATAGAAATTGTGCTTGTGGACGCGCGCTTGCACGCAGGGCGGCAAGTTTTTTCGCCCAATCGCGTTCGCGCAGTATGTCCTTCACCGCATCATCCAACTTGTCATCCGACAAGCGATAAGTCTGCAGATCCAGATCGAAAACATGAATTTTATTACCGACTTTCTGATACACGCCGCGCTTGGCTTTCTGCCCCAGCGCGCCCTCCCCTATCAGCTTGCTCAGCCAGTCCGGCAGCGCGAAATGTGTGTACCAAGGATCGTCTACCAGATTATTGCGCATGGTGTCGACCACGTGTGCGAACACATCCAGCCCAACCACGTCCAGGGTGCGGAAAGTAGCGCTCTTGGGGCGCCCCAGATAGCGGCCAGTCAAGGCATCCACGGTATCGAAGGCCAGCCCCAGTCGCTGCGCATGATGCAGCGTGGCCAACAGAGAAAATACGCCTATGCGGTTGGCAATAAAGTTGGGCGTGTCTTTGGCGCGCACCACGCCCTTGCCCAGAGTGGAGACAAGAAACTCTTCCAGCCTGTCCAGCAGCAAAGCGTCGGTGCCGGTACAGGGAATCAGCTCGACCAGATGCATGTAGCGCGGCGGATTAAAGAAATGAATTCCGCAGAATCGATGGCGCTGCGCTTGTGGAAACGCCTGAGCCAGCTCGTTGATAGAAAGCCCGGAAGTGTTGCTGGCGAAAATACAGTCTGCGCCAAGATAGGGGGCGACCTTACGGTAAAGATCGGACTTCCAGTCAATGCGCTCGGCAATCGCCTCAATCACCAGATCACAGCCGCGCAACAATTCGAGGTGCTGCTCGTAATTTGCAGGTTGAATATGGATCAGCTTGGCCGGTGATGCCAATGGACTGGGTTCGAGCTTCTTCAAGCCTTCCAACGCCTTGGCTACATTGCCATTAGGATCACCCTCTTTTGCAGGCAACTCGAACAGCAGCGTCTCCACATTGGCATTGACCAGATGCGCGGCAATCTGCGCGCCCATTACCCCTGCGCCCAATACAGCAACCTTACGTATATTAAAATTCTTAGGCATATCCCCATTTCCAAAAACAATAAAAGAAGACACTCATTCTTCAGATGGCACCATGCGCAGTGTAGACCCAATACTGTTTGGTTAAAGAAATCCCGTTCGCACTGACCCTTCGACTTTGCTCAGGACAGAAGGCATTGTCGAAGGGCTCTGGGTGAGCGGCTGGTGGTTCGACAAACTCACCACGAACGGTTAAGCGAACAATATTTGGTGTAGGCTTACATTGCGTCAAGAGGGTCAACCCTGGTGCATCCATATTCAGTGCCCTTGATAAAGCTGATCAATTTCTTTAGCAAAGCGCTCCACTACAGACCTACGTTTAACCTTCAAGGTGGGCGTCAACAGCCCGTCATCTATGCTCCACGGCTCGGCCAGCAGTAATACCCGGCGAACCTTGGCATAACCCGGAAATTCTTTTATCTGGTAAGCGATGCGCTGCAACACTTGTTGCTCGAGACGAGAATGACGCAACGATTCCGACAGATCCGGACGCACCCCGAACTCTTGTACAAAGGATACCCAGCTAGCCGGATTCACTATTGCCAGCACAACCAGGTAGGGGCGCCCTTCACCATGCACCATCACCAGATCGAATAATCGGTCGCGCAGAATTGCATGTTCCATGTCCGCCGGAGAAATTTTTTCACCGTTGGACATCACGATAATTTCCTTCAGATGCCCCGTAATGGTGATATGTCCTGATTCGCTAATGGAAGCAATATCGCCACTGTTCAGCCAGCCATCCGCATCAATCATGGCAAGTGTTGCCTCGGCATTATTCCAGTAACCTAACATCACATTCTGCCCTCTCACCAGCAACGCGCTCTGATCGTTGATACGCACCTCCACACCCGGAAGAGGAAGACCGACACTAGATGGAAAATTATTATTCAAGCGATTGGCGCAAACAACCGGGCTGGTCTCGGTCAGCCCGTAACCTTGCAAAATAGGCAAGCCAAGCGCAATAAACACGCGTGATATTTCCGGCTGCAAAGCCGCTCCTCCACACAAAGTCAGGCGGAGCCGCCCACCTAAACGCGCCATTACCTTGCTTGCCACCAAGCGCTCAAGCAACGGCCATAGCAGTAAGGATGGATGCCAGCCAGTACGCCCCTGTTCGAGCTCAAAACGGCGCCAACCTACATTGACCGTCAACGCAAATAGCTTACGCCGCAGCGGCGACGCCTCTTCCAGCTTGGCGCGAATCGCCCCATAAATGCGCTCGAAAATGCGAGGCACAGAAACCAAAATAGTGGGGCGAATGATTTTTAAATCTTCTGACAATAACTGGACGGAACGCGCATAGGCAACCGTGACACCCGCCATCACGCAGATGTAATAACCCACCGTACGCTCGAAGGCGTGAGAAAGTGGCAAAAAAGACAGCATGGTGTCCGTTTCGTCAACGGGGCAGGTCAGCAAGGCCGCATGGGCATCAAACAAAATACTGCGGTGCGACAGCATCACTCCCTTGGGGCGACCCGTGGTACCCGAGGTGTACATGATCGTGGCCAGCGCATCCTGCTCGCGCTCTTCGACCAAAATCGCATGCGCGGGCAGCCACTCTTCCGCACATAGCAAGCGCACTTCGTCATGTCCGACTATCCTGTCCAGGCTAATCATGCGCTGCATGCATGGAAATTCTGCGCACACACTGTGCAACTCTTGCCATTGTTCTGAATTCTCGAACAGCAGTACCTTCACGCCTGCATCCTTGATGATATAGGCCACGCTGTCCTGCCTGTCCTCAGTGTATAGCGGCACCACAACAAGGCCGAGCGATAACGCCGCCTGATCGAACAATACCCATTGCGGGCAGTTGCGCAACATGATGCCGACGCGGTCACCCACTGCCAATCCCTCACGCATCAGTGCCGCCTGCCAGCGAGCCGTTTGATCGCGCGCCTGCGCCCATGTCATCGATAGCCAAGTATTGTCATTCGCATCGAAATAACGGTAAGCAATAGCCTCAGGCGTGCGTTTCACACGCTCGACAAACAACCCATGCAAGGTGACTGCCTGATCTGGCGTAACAATGTGGCCTTGGTTGTCCGGCATGATTACCCCCTCACCATCGGTCGCCCATTGTTCAAATAATACTCGACTCTGCCGCCCGTTGTTCCGGTGCAAAATCATCCACCATGATGACCTTGCGTTGTAACGCATAGTCGCGCTCCAGCAGCCGGGCTTCTTCGGCATTGATGAATCCTTTGTGCAGTGCTTCTGCAATACACATCAACTCGTTCATGGCAGTGACCTGCCCGGCCTTGTGCGTCGCATCCACTTTTGCTTGCACGGGTTCGCACTGTAACGTGCTGAGTAACGCAGCTTCCAGTGCACCAACCGCATCATCCTCATCATCGGGCAAATACATGCCTGCAGTCAGGCGGTCACGCGCAGCGCCCGGTTGCTGCAACAGTACTGACACTTGATGCCCCAGCTCATCCGACGGTGGTGCCAGATTTTTCCCCCTGGGGAAAATAAGCGCGCGCAAAAGCAGCGCGGAAAGACGGCCGGGAAAGTTATGCAGCACGCCGTCAAACGCCATCTGAATCCTGTACAGAGCATCCTGTATGGCCCAGTGCAGAAACGGCAGGTCTTCAAAGGGACGGCCATCATTTTCGAAGCGTTTAAGCGTGGCCGAACACAGGTACAACTGGCTAAGCACATCGCCCAGCCGGGCAGAAATTTTCTCGCACCGTTTGAGATTTCCACCCAGCATCAGCATGGACAAATCTGCCGCCAGCGCAAATGCAGCTGAATAGCGCGTCAATTGCTGGTAATAACGCTTTGTATTCACGCCCGCCGGCACCGAAATGCCACGTCCATCGGTAAGACCAAACAAGCAAGCGCGTATCGCATTGCTCAGGCTCAAACTAATGTGGCCAAGCAGGGCGGCATCAAAATTCAGTTGCGCGCGTTGCGTATCACTATCTCGTGCCGCCTGTATTTCCTTAAGCACATAGGGATGAGAACGAATCGCGCCCTGCCCAAAAATAAGCAAGCTGCGCGTCAAGATATTTGCGCCTTCAACTGTAATGGCGATGGGATTCTGCTGGTGGGAGCGCCCCAAGTAGTTGCTCGGCCCCAGGCAAATCCCCTTGCCGCCATGCACGTCCATCGCATCATTTATAACCGTGCGCGCGCGTTCGGTGCAATGATACTTAACGATGGCAGAAATCACGGACGGTTTCTCGCCCATATCCACCGCTGATGCCGTTAGTGTGCGAGCCGCATCCATCATATAGGCGTTACCGCCAATTCGTGCCAGCGCTTCTTCCACGCCTTCAAATTTACCGACAGATAGCTTGAACTGCTTGCGCACTCGGCTATATGCGCCACAAGTTCGCACCGCCAGTTTCACTCCGCCGGTGGCGCAGGCCGGCAGCGAGATAGATCGCCCCGCTGCCAAACATTCCATCAGCATGCGCCAGCCCTGCCCGATATATTCCATTCCTCCAATAATATATTCCATCGGGATGAACACATCCTGGCCCGAAGTGGGGCCGTTCTGAAATGCCGAATTGAGTGGAAAATGACGACGCCCGATCTGCACGCCGGGCGTATCTGCAGGAATCAGCGCAAGGGTAATACCGTGCTTTGACTGCTCGCCAAGCAGACCGTCCGGATCATGCAATTTAAAAGCAAGGCCAAGCAACGTCGCTACCGGTGCCAATGTGATGTAGCGTTTTTCCCACGTTACCCGTATGCCAAGCACATCTGATTGCCCGTTGAATTCGCCGTAGCACACGATGCCATAATCAGGAATCGATCCTGCATCAGAGCCGGCAGATGGCCCGGTCAACGCAAAGCAAGGTACCTCTTTGCCCTGTGCCAATCTGCGCAGATATTTCTCTTTTTGCTCAGCCGTGCCATAGCGCATGAGCAACTCTGCCGGACCCAATGAATTCGGTACCATCACGGTTACGGATGCAGTAATGCTGCGTGAAGCAATCTTGGCCACCACGGCGGAATGCGCCAGCGCAGAAAATTCCAGCCCGCCATATTCCGTGGGGATAATCATGCCGAAAAAACCGTTGTCTTTGATGTACTGCCATACCTGCGGCGGCAAATCCTGGCGCACATGAGTAATGTCCCAGTCATCCAGCATGGAGCACAAAACTTCGGTTTCATTATCGAGAAAGGATTGCTCCGCTTCAGTGAGCCTTGGCTTTGGGTAACTCAACAACTTGCGCCAATCAGGGTGGCCACTAAAGAGATCTCCGTCCCACCAAACCGTACCCGCATCGAGTGCCTCCTGCTCGGTTTGCGAAATATGGGGAAGTGTCGTGCGAAAAATTTTTAGGATTTGGCTGCTCACGAACCGACGACGCAGAGAAGGGACGCCCAGCAGTGCTGCAACCATGGCCAGCGCGATAATGGCAACTTGAAAAAAATCAGCAGAAAGTTTGGTTTGGATAGCGATGATAAAAACAAAGACTGCCATCGCCAACAACCATCCCCATATGGAGGATCGAAAAAACGCCAACAAAATCATTACGGCCAGCATCACTAGCAAAGTCAATATAACCATTACCATCCTTTCTTG
>CAIRGS010000111.1 GCA_903878125.1 uncultured Nitrosomonadales bacterium
ACAGCTGCCAGGCCGCGAAAAGGGTGCGATGGTTCTTGTGCGCTTGACCATCAGCGACGTAGACGAAGTCCCAGGTTGAGGCCTGCTGCGGCTCGTCTGTCGCCTGACGCACCTGCGGCCAGGCGTCGATGAACGGCAACACCACGATCGGGGGTCTCTTCAGTCCGCGAGCAGCGCTGCCATACCAACGCGCCAAATCTCGGGTCATGCTGGGTGTTTGAACCAGGTACTGCGACACACGGTGGCGGAACAGACGACAGACCAATCGCTCGGCGCCCAAGCGCAAAGCTGTCTTCAGCCGGTGTTCTGACAGCGGGTGAAACCCCAACAACAGCCTGTTTTGTAGGAATAAAACCACCTTGCCAGCATTCGGCAACAAAGGGGGCAATCCGTGAAAGCAAAGCACCGTGCTGCCAGGGCTGCTGGCATTGTGCAATGCCAGTTCTGCTTGCCATCGGGCACTGAGCACTGGGCGTACCCAGTGAGTGAGTACGTTCACATCTGGCATCAGTTGGTGTCGTGCCCGTTCATCCAGAAATGCTGTTAAAGGCAGGGATCCGGGCCATGCACGCAGCAAGCCTTTCAGGAGCACCAGCCCTCCGCCTGTGTGTACATTTGGTGCGTAAAGAATCACTTGTTTGATCAAAGGTCAGGACCGCTACCGAGGATATGGATTGATCAGTGGTCGAAATTGGGGGCGCGAGACCGGATGTGGCAGATTAACTTTCAATCATTAATTAGAAAATGGATTGACGGTCTTGTCGAAATTTTTTGGCGCGTCCGCATGCTAAAAAATTTTTAGATAAATCTATCGTCAATTTTTTGAGTGGTGCGGTATAATTAAAAATATATAACCTAGACGATATGAAAATTCAACAGAAAAATCATCGCAACGATGATTCCAGAAGCTTACTTATCAGTTCCGCCGAACCGTCTAATGACTGACGCTATACCGAAGTGACGATAGATTATTCCAAATAAAAATTGACGCCATGGTTGCAGCGTTAGCATCATGGTTGGCGCCATTAGGAATCCTCGCGCTAAAGATCTTATGCCTTGAATTATTCGACCAGACTGTGCATGGTTCTTTGCAACGATGCAAAGAGACCGCGCAATTGCATTCGTTGCATTTTTTCCCGTGCGATGATGCCAAAACTGAGACATCACCAAAAATATCTCCTGTGCTCGCTCTGAGGGAATCGCTCTATATGAGGCGGATTCCTGATGAACGCGATAGTTTGCGAGCGATTCCGCAACCCGCACGAAAGGCCCCAAGCACGAGGCACGCAACCAGAATTCGAAATCAGGGACTTGCTGCAGTCCTTCTGCCCAACCGCCGGTGCCGTCGAAGATGTCGCGCCGTATCAATGCGCCTGGACCAGGCTGGCAGACAAGGTCTATATGCAATCGATCTTCGCTGAAGTCCTCGGCTTGGACCTGACGAAATAGGCTGCCACGGGCGTCGATCAACCCAAAATCACAGTAGGCTACCACTGCGTTTGGATGGTCTTGCAGTGCTTTGACCATGCGCGTAATTGCACCGGGCGCAAGTGTGTCGTCAGAGCTTAGGTAGGCGATCAATGAGCCGCGAGCCTGTCGCCATCCCTTGTTGATTGTTCGTGCTTGACCCATGTTGGCATGCCGTTCATGGTGCAATCTACCTTCATATCGCTGCAGCACGGTCTGCGTGCCGTCAGTCGATCCGTCGTCGATGACGATGTATTCGAGCCTAGGGTAGTCCTGGGCCAGAACGCTTTCGATGGTTTCGGCCAAATACTCTGCTTGATTATAAGCCGGCGTGACAATGCTCACCCAAGGCAATTCATCGCAGTCGTCGGCGAACTCAGTCATTTCTGGTGGCGCTCTGCCACAGCGGTTCGAGGGCGAATTCGACAGTTTGCAAGAGCGGCGGCCGAAGTGCGGCATCGATACCTTACTCTGCCAATGCCGTCCAGCGCCAAGGTGTCTGCGCAAGGAAAAATCAATATTGAGATTGATCTGCGTGTCACCGCATCTCAGCCTTGATCCGTTTTACATTGGGTCTCTAGGCTCTTGGCAACATCATCCCAGCGTAAGCCTCGGCGTAGCATGTGCCTGGCCAATGGCTCAGGGGCAGCGTAAATGGTACCGAGGCCGTCGATGTGAAGGCGACCACCGGCTGCCGTCGGGATCAGTGATCGCTTGATGAAATGTAGCCAGCGCGACTTACGAAATCGCCATGCCTCAGCAGCAATTTGTTTAGATAATATTGGCGCAGGCAGCCCGGTGGAGCGCAGCAACTCGGACTGGGCCTGTCCAATTTCCATACCGAACTCGGGATGAAGCACGCGGCAAATCGCGATGAGACGCACGAAATTAAATGAATTAATTATCTCTGGCGCTGCGCGATTGATTGTCTCTAGCGCCGCGTGCGCCCATACCGTTTCGACGGAAAAGAATCGCGGCACACTGGGGCTCCACCCGTAAGTCTCAAACCGCTTGGTTTGTGATTCTTGGCTTAGTGCGCCTTTGTGCGTATTCATCGCACTGCGGCCGGTGTTGCTTCCTCCGGAAGCTCCGGGAATAGTCAACGGATAATCTGTGACGACGAACTTGTCGCTGACAAGGGCTAGACCGATGGCGCCTGAGACATCAGGGCTGGAACCATGAAAGTATGCTCCTGATCGACCATGTAGTCGGTCTAGTACGGCTCGGCTAACAATGCCATGGTAGATTTTCGGCAGACCGTCAGTGCCCTGAGCTGCTCCCTGCAAAGCGCCAAGCAAGGCCTCCCTTGAATCATTCAGGGAAATCTTGCCCATTTCTCGTGAAAAATATAGCCTCGCAGAATGGCGATCACCAAAATGGCGCGATCTAAAATCAGGCCACGCGTAATTGGCTACAACATTTGGAGCAATGATTTCGATGCCGTTCTTGCTTGCCCATTCGGCCGCAAGAACAGCATCATGCACTATGGTATCGTCATCGCCGATAAGGCAGACGTATTGGCCGGATGCAGCCGCGACGACTGCATTATGATTTCCCGTCATATCCAGTTTTTCGGCTGGCCTGAAATATTTGAGGCGCGAATCATTGAATTCGTGACTGGAGCCGTTGAGCACCACATCGGCGAGCTCATCATTTGTACTGGTATCACTAACGACGACTTCCAGTCGCGGGTCGGGTATTGCCAGTAGTGAACGGATTGCGTGAATCGCATAGCCCGCCCGATTGTGCGTTGGGATGACGACGGACAGCAGAGTAGTCATGAGATGCTTTGATTTTGGCGTGGGCGATTTGCCTGAGATCGCGGCGTCTGCGAAACCCAGAGTCCAATTGCCACGAAAATATTCATCGGAAAGGCTTCAAAAACGATCGTCGTCATCGAGAAAAATGCAAAAGTTATCGCGCAGGGCGCAGCAATTTTCCAGTCCACCTTGCTCATATTGAATGTGATGAACAAGCAAGTCAATGCAAAGAGTAATGGTGCCGCAACACCGAAATTTCCTATCCAAGATGCTACCAACGAATCGGCAGCTACTTGGTCCTTGGGGTTGTCGCTTTGCAGGTTCGCTGCATTGGTAAAAACTCCGAAATTATGAATTTCCAGAGCGGATTTCTGAGTAATGTCGGCGAGTACTTTCAAGCGCCCGCCGCCCGACGCAGAGACATAGTCATCACGTTGAGTTAAACTATCAAGATTCGGCACAGTCGCGAGTACGATTAGTAAGCTGATGGTCCAGAAGATTGCTGGCCGCTTGCTAGTAAGTGCCCTGAAGCCGAGAATAAACGAAACGATCATTCCTGTTCCTGACTGCGCCAATAAACTGATGATTATTGCCAGTGCGATACATACTGCACTAAATTTACCGAGGCCACCAGAAAGGGCTAGAATAAATGCCGCACTGGCACAAGCAAAAAATGCTGTCGAGTTCGGCGCAATGAAGATGCCCGGAGTCCTGGCAGGAATGCCTGGAAGAACTTCCCCGAAGACGGGCGGCATGTTAAATAATTGATATATTTGTGCCGCTAAACAAGTAATCATGCCCGCCATCAACCATCGGATCGCCTGGTTTCTTTCGATCGCTCTGGCCCAATCGCGCAGGATGAAAAATAGCAAGAACGGCAAAGACCAGCGAATTCCAAGTAGCGCAACTATTGGTCCATTGACTAAGGCGGAGAAAACAAACAGCATTGCGATGATGCAAAACGTCATCAGCGCATAATCCGTCATTGGTGATTGCTGGAATTTGAATGCTCGTCTAGCAACAACTGCTAGCAGTGTGATGTAGATTGCATCCTTACCTAATTTGAATATTAAAGGACCTTCGTAAGCGTAAAGAGCTAGTTTCTCACCATCAAGAATTGCGGAAAGGTCGTAATAATTTTGGAATAGTGTTGCGATCAACAGCGCTGGCACAAGCCAAATCCCGGCAGCGTTTTCACGCGATTGACTTGGATGCCATTTTCTGCTCATGATGCACGCCGCTTCATTTTCATTCTCGCGGCTACTTGTTGAATCTGTGTTCTTGAAAAAAATAATAGCAAAACAATTAATATTGCAAGCCAGATGACTCGCATCTCAAATCTTGGCAAGAGACTTCCAAGAAACCCGACACACGCCGCTGCTAGGGCCCCCAGGACATGTGATGAGGCGATATCTTGCCAGCGATGCCCGAGAATTCTATTTGAGAAAAAGAACATCGAAAAAGTATCAAATGCAATGCGCAGCAACCAGGCGAATGCCGCGCCAGTGACGCCATAGCGCGATGTAAAGAACCATAATGTGACCAGAAAAAACGGCAACTCCAGGCAATGAATTAGTGCTGTAATTTTGCTGCGACCCGCGCTTTGGAGCAGCGTGAAAGGGATGGTTGCAGTGCAGTTCGCAAGAATTCCTATTGAAAATATCTGCAGCAGCAGGGCGCTGTGGTCTGCAAAGGTCGATCCGATCCAGAGGCTCAATATTTCGTGAGCGAACAGCGCTAGACCGACAGTGATTGGCAGCAGGGTTATAAAAACCCATAGGACCGCCTGTTTCAAGGTGCGCATTGCATTGTCGTGGCCACCAGCCATCTGCGCCGCAAAAGTCGGAAACAAGACCGCCGTCAATGCACCCGGCACTATCCAAAGCTTTGTGACCAATTCATTGGGTGTTGCATAGAACGCTACGGCGCTGGCCGACACGAGACTGCCGATGACGAATCGATCGACATAGCCCATGAGCGGGCTGACGACGTTGCTAACGGTAAGCCACCCTCCCGATATCAGCAGTGATTTCAGGAGATTTGGCTGCACGGTTAGGGTGCCAGCCCGTGGTGGCAACACTTTCCATGCGTACCAGGCATGGATTGCGCAGGCCAACAGCCGTCCCGCTGTCAATACCCATGCAATCGAGTCAAGTTGCGACGAACCATACGTTACTACGGCGAGCGGACCCAGAAACGTGAATAATCCCATTGGCAATCGGATGAGATTGATAACCCCGAATGCTTGCCGTGCCTCCAATACTCCGCGAAATCCAGAGGTCAAGATGATCGCCGGCATCGCGCAGGCCATGGCGTACAAAGACTGAATGGCTTCTTGTTTGTCGGGCACTGACTTGATCAGGCCGATCGCCGAAGGGGCCATCGCGTACATCAAGGCTCCGGCGCCTAGGCCGAGAGTAGACATTAGCAGCGTCGCGGTTGCGACCAACGGACAAATTCTCTCATGCTCATCTCCCGCCAAGATGATCGCGAGTTGCTGCGTCAGCGCGCGTCCCAGTCCAAAATCAAACACCCCGAAGTAACTCACCACCGCCCAGATCAATGTCAGAAGGCCGAAGCGGTCCGTGCCAAGCGCGGAAATAAGCGCCGGGATCGAGACCACCGCGACCAGTAGAGGCGCGCCGAGACCAATCAGGTTATAAATAGTATTTCGAAGGAGCATTCAATGACCGGATGGGGTCTTGCCGCAGTTCATCGGCATATAGTTCGATCTAGGTAGGTTGGATTCGTAACCTAGCTGGGCTACAACAATATTTTAGGTTTTCGAACCTTAACCTACTTGGTTATATAGGCTCCAAGCCACTGATGCAGTGATGTATTAATAAATCAATCGCAGTCATCTAAGCCGCTCCTGGCCTTTGACATGCATTCTCACTTATTACTCTTTGGGAGACGCAGCGATAGGTCTAATAGGCGGAAGATCTATCCTACGCATGCCCAAGGCCGTGCGCATCAATACCCACGCCGCAAGTAATACGGCCGTCGCCATTGTGGCCGCTGCAGCTGTGGTCGCGCGTTTGGGCTTGCTCTTTCTTTCCGGAGGCGTGGCTGCATCTACCACCTGAATAAGTGTCCCCTCTCTGCTTTCATC
>CAIRGS010000112.1 GCA_903878125.1 uncultured Nitrosomonadales bacterium
CAAGTCCGTTCGCGTTGAGCTTGTCGAAACGTACTCCTTGTGAATCAATAAGTTGCTATTGGCTTCGACAGGCTCAGCCCGAACGGAGGGACTTGTTCAGCGTAGCCTTAAGCAGATTCATCGAAGCAATATATTCGAATCTTTCATTCTGCATATCGTAGAGTTCCTTTTTTGGCGTCTGATTGTATTGGTGTTCTTTGATATTAGGTACCCAGAGCGGGATAAATTTTCATTATTCCAATGAATATCGATATTTTCCCTTTGTAAGGAAATTCAGCCACCACGCTTTTCGATGCCGGATATTCCCTGACGTCATACTTGCTGCTGACCTTACTCAAATCCTCGCGCGTTTTACCTTCTAATATGCAACCTACAATGCTTCTTAATTAAGCCTTATCTACTTGTCGCGGATCATCATATAAAGGCCGAAACCTTTTGTTGATTCCATCGAATAGATGTTCTTCAGGTCGCCATACATTTCATCCATGACCGGGCCGACATTCTTATAGTCCCAGATATGCGTCATGTAGATCAGTAATATGGCCCGACATCTTTCTCCGACACACTCACCGAAGCAAACAAACCATATCGAGAAAGAACCAATAACAATAGAGGCACTTGCAAAACTCCCCACCTGAGCTGAATTAACCGGAGAATTGGAAGCCAAAAGAGGTAGAGAAGGGAGGCCATTACTGGCAAGACGGAGGTTCCAAAGACAATATCGGCACCTGAAATGAATACTACGCAACGTAGTGGAATAATGCAACGCTGGTTTGTAATTCAACACGAACTCATACCCGAATTTCGAAGTAAAACTGGAGCGCTGACACCGAAACTGGAACAAGTAATACACACTCTTGAATGGGGTCGTATAGAAGAGTTTGTCAGCTCTACCTGGAGCGGATGCTGGCGCCCGGTGTATGACCGTGGGATGCTGGCCAATGCATTTGTCGCGAAAGCGGTGTTGGGCTTGCCTGCCACGACAGGACTGATCGAGCGCCTTTGCTGAATTTGCCGATACAGGTCTTGCGGAACGCATCCATATCAGGCTTTGCTGGCGAAGCATGGCTTCGTCTGCAAAGACTGATCCGTAAGAGCAGCGGTTAGGACAATGCAGTGGCAGAACGCTTCTTCCTGAACCTCAAAATGGAGCGCGTCTGGCAGTGCGAATACGCTAATCAAATGGATGCTAAAACAGATGTCACTGCATACATCGTGGCATTTTATAACTGTAATCGCATACATTCAGTATTGGGCAATCTGTCGCCCTCGCTCTTTAAGCGAAACAGGTCAGCAACAAAACCTATCGTTGTGTCCGAAATTACTTGACCACTACACCTATCATTCACAGTTAGTTATCCGCTGATACCGACAGCATTAAATTCCACATCGAATGGAAAAATCATGGCACTCAAATAACGTCGGCCTTGACTCTTTATTTCGCGAATGAAAAACTTAACGTCGAAAAGTTTTCCTCACATACTTAACAGTTGAAATCTTTTACCTATACAGGACAGAGAACGTAAACGGGGATTAATCCGGCCGTCACGCATCAGTTTGATAGAGGCAAGTTCTGGCATCGGTTCTGAAATATGCCACCAGACTGACGCATCGTGACAATAGCCGAACAAATCGCCGGCTGGGATGTCGCAGCGGCAGATCATACCTTGCTCATTCAGTGTCAATTCTATCTTGTCGTCAAAAGCGCACGGAGGTGCCATTGGCTGCTTTGAAAATTGTGTGCCATAAGTGCGGACTCCATTATTGTTCCTCGGCTTCTGCAGCCAACCAGTCTTCTAATTCGCAGCCAGGTGAAAATCCGCGTGTTTCTGCTTTGTAATAGGCAGATTCAGCAATACGCGATATCCGCTCTTCATCGCCTGGTTGAAGATCAATGTCAGACTGGGAAATGTCGGTCTGGTTTTCGGCGGTGTCGCTGTTTGCTCCAATGGTATCCATTGTTGGTTCCCTTTTTGTGATGGGGTTGAACGACCTTGCCTACCATGTCCTGTCGGGCATACTCAACTGCGATCTATCCCCAATGTGCACAATAAACAAAGTACAAGGTTCAGAATATTTCAGATATGGCCTTTAGTCTGTTCGATAACGCACACTGGCCAGCAATTCAACTTCGGCTGTATTTATTGAGCCAGGCAGGAGAAACGAATGGCCCGGAGAGAATGGATTGTGACTCTTAACGAGTGGTATACCCGAAGGGCGAAGTCCGCAGTGACTCGCACGAACCTCCACGAGTACGCGGGAATCAGCGAACAGACTCAACTCAACTTTATCGGGTTTGTAATGGCTGCTGCGGACAATTGCTGAAAGCGCCCTAATTAGCAGCGTGTCTTTTAATAGATTGTGAAAGCGCGCATAGAAAATACTGACATCTGTTAGATTCCGCCAATGGGAACTGAGCCAAAGTTCGCATTGACGCACCAAAAATCAATGAGGATCATCCACGGTTAGCGAAAATCCGTTGTCTTTCGGGCCAAGACCGAGCAGCCACGGTACCGCAGTTTTAGCCCATTTCTCGGCGGTAGGATAATTTCGTGCTTGCGAGCCGAAGGTACTACGCAGCATGTCCGTATTAATGATGCCAGGATTCAGTGGGATCGCCGCCATTCCCTGTGGGAGTTCCTGAGCTAATGCCTTGGTCAAACCTTCCATTGCCCACTTGGTCGCACAATAAGGGGCAACTTCCGTATCTGTTGAACGCCCCCAGCCAGAGCTAAAATTGATGATTACACCGTTCCGCTTGGCTACCATGGCAGGTACGAAATGCCTGATGACACTGGCTACACCCTTGATGTTCACATCGACGACCATGGAGAATTCGCTGGCAGGCACTTTCCAAAGCGATGCATTACAATTAACGAGTGCGGCGTTATTTATCAGCAGATCAGGCGACCCTGCCAAGCTCAGACAATGTTTAGCCCAATCACGCACAGCCTCATCGTTGGTGACGTCCACCACTTTGAAGCGACTGCCTGGCCCATGAAGGTTATTGAGTTCATGAATTGCATCCTCTGATCGTCCACAACCTAAAACCCGGTGGCCGAGGCGAACAAATCCCTCAGTCATGGCGCGCCCCAATCCGCGGCTTACACCTGTAATGACAATCACTTTGGAAATCATAAGATCACCGATTTACTCATTTGTTTGTGTCTACCCACTACGCAGTGTTCAAGGGCATCTCTAAAAAGCCAATTTTTCGAATAGCCGCTTTGCGGCTTGTCTGCCTACCTTGTTTCGTCAAAATACGACGTTACTCTATTGCCTTTCGAAATATATTCTCAGATATATATTCCTTTATGAGCGGGAATGATAATGGGATTGTCACCTGCCTGAAAAATGAATAGTCCAACAAAGAAACTGAGAACCGCAATGAAGATGCTAGCAAAAAATGCCGTCCAAAATCCAGAAACTTTGAAGCCCGGAACAAGAGATGAAACTAGAAGCATCATCAGCGCATTGATAACCAGCAGAAAAAAACCGAAACTGATAAGTGTTAAAGGTATGGTAAGCAATATGACGACAGGTCTAATGACTGCATTGGCGAAACCCAACAGCAGCGCCGATACAAACAAAGATTGTCTATTTGAAAAAGAAATACCGTGGAATATGAGGCCCGCAACCCATAGCGAAAGCGCAGTTATACCCCAGTGAGCTAAAAATTCCACTATGTTATTCATCATAATAGGGTCACCGACTCCGTTTCAGCATTCCTGGTATTGCTCACTTTGGGTTGGCGCATTTAAATCTGCCGATTCTATTAGGTGCATTTTTTGCGTTGATTATTGCAATGAAAATCAAGGACTACATCTCGTATTACACTGCCATTTTTCCTTTTTTTACTCCGCCATTTACAAACAAAGAGTAAACGATATTTCACTTTGTTCGATATCGCACGGATGAAATCGTAATTGCTAAATATACTTCAATTTGTAAAATGAAATTATGGTGCTGACGAAGAAACTGTTAAGACAAGGAAAATTCTTGAATTTATAGATATGATTCGGAAGGATCACGAGCGATTAATACACCGGACATACATGGAGGATTTGCAATGAACACTATAACTAAGCTTGCACTCCGCATGATGGGACAGTTACAGCCCAAGCCTTCCAAAGGTGACACGGCAACTTCTATTTCACTGCCGCCGCCCGAGAAACACGGCGGCCTTCCGTTGATGGAGGCGCTAGCCATACGTCACTCGTCCCGAGACTTTGCTCGCGACCCATTGCCCTTGCCGCTGCTTTCAGGTCTTCTCTGGGCTGCTTATGGGATTAACCGGGCCGGCGGCGGACGCACTGCCCCCTCGGCTTTAAATGCCCAGGAGATTGACGTATTCGTCGCGCTACCTTCAGGAGCTTACCGCTATGACGCTACGGAAAATGAATTGCAATTGGTCGCGGCAAGCGACTTGAGGCGTGTCACTGGTTACCAAGATTTCGTGGATGAAGCGCCGCTGGATCTGGTATACGTGGCCAACCATTCGCGGATGAGTCTGATACCGGCAGCTCAGCGCGAGTCCTATGCGTCTGCCGCGACTGGCGCTATCTCACAGAATGTATATCTGTTCGCTGCCAGCAATGGGCTGGCCACTGTCATCCGAGCCTGGATCGATCGCGCGGCGATTGCCGATGCACTTGGGCTGACGCATGATCAACAGGTATTACTGTCGCAGACTGTCGGATACCCAAACGTGTCGCCATAATGCCCAAGGTCGGATCGATCTGGGTCTATCATGCTCAGATTACCCCAGACAGTGTTTGATGTTCACCATCATTCATTTTTTAGTATTGCCGCCCAATAAACCCAAAGCAGGGTGGTTATCGAAACGGTTATCCAAACATTGACAAAGGCAAGCAATGTCGCTGCTACGTAAATCGGTAGAGCCATAATTAACCCGCGCGACAATCTTCTTATCTCGTCGTCGCTTACGTTGTCCTTCAATAGATTTTTATTCCCTGACACGACGCGCAAGAGCATGATATATGCGCCGTTCGCAATGACCGAATACCCCGCGTAAAATGCAGCTGCTGCTGGCGCGGCATCAGTCAAAATAAATTTCGCCAACACGCTCGTCGGATATGACACGGCCGCTACAAAAAACAACACCAAACCGTTAGCGAGCATAAACCGAGTGTTAGTCTTGCGAACAATTTTGAAAATACCGTGATGACTTATCCACATCAACAGAACCACGACAAAACTATTGAAAAATGCGAAATATTCGATCCACTGCGCGGCTATCGCCGCCGTCAAACTAGCGTTGTTAATTGTTTCTAACACCGGAGCTTTCAAATCAATCGCAAGTAGCGTCAGTGCAATAGCGAAAACGCCGTCGCTGAAAGCCTCAATGCGACTGGTTTCTTTTTCATTCATAATTTTCAGTATACGCCAGCTCACGAAAGGTTGTGGAACCAGCCCTGACATTAGGCAAAGTTGCCAGTTGCGTGCCCATGAAATTGGTGGCAGCATTGGCATGTCCTGCCAGTAGCAGGTTTGTCGTTGTCTGTTCCGTATTTTTTGGATACAGCGCGATTATTTTTAAACTCGGATCAATCTGCCTCACAAGAAGAATGGCTACAATGTCCGTTTCTCACGCCTGCTGCTTCCGTTGAGCCAATCACATGGCCTACGAGATCAATGCTAATACCCCGCCTGTTCCCGCATGTATTCCTGTGATCAAGAGAATCGTACTATTTTCCGACGGCACCGGTAATAGTTCCGCCAAGTCAGAAAAAACCAATGTGTGGCGCCTTTTTCAGGCGCTCGACCAAAAAGAGCCGGGCCAGATCGCATACTACGACGATGGTGTGGGGACATCGTCGAACAAGTATCTTGCCATGCTGGGCGGTGTCTTCGGTTGGGGCCTGAAGCGCAACGTCATCAATCTCTATAAGTTCGTCTGCCGAAATTATGAGTCAGGAGTCGAGATCAGCGGTTTCGGTTTCAGCCGCGGTGCATTCACAATTCGAGTTCTTATCGGGCTTATCGCCACCGAAGGCTTGGTCGCATTTCGCTCTGAGGAAGAGCTGAATCGCAACGCTCGTGCCGCCTATCGACACTATCGTAGCAAACGCTTTCCCTCTTATAGCCCGATCGTTGTCATCATGCGCGGACTGCGCGACTTCTTCATGTGGGCGTGGAATTGCGTGCGCGGGTACCAAACCTACAAAGAGCTGGCCGAGGCCACACGCAAGTCGGGACGCACTGACATTCCTATTCACTTTCTCGGTTTGTGGGACACCGTGGCGGCCTATGGAATGCCAATCGACGAGCTAAAATATGGGATCGACTGGCTATTGTGGCCGATGCTGTTTGCCGACCTAAAGCTCTCACCCCTGGTCAAACGTGCTTGTCACGCTCTCTCGCTAGATGATGAACGCGCCACGTTTCATCCCGTGCTCTGGGATGAGATCGCGGAAGCCCAGATGGTTGCAAATAAAGAAGTACCGGCCGGTCGTCTCACCCAAGTATGGTTTGCTGGTGTGCACTCCAATGTCGGTGGCGGCTATCCAGAAGATCAGTTGTCATTGGTTTCGCTTGATTGGATGATGGGCCAAGCTGACGCCAATGGTATTGCACTGCGCAGATCCGCCGTCGATGAAGTCGCTAGTACAAAATCATCGTACGCTCGAATCTACGATTCACGCGCCGGATTTGGGGTCTATTATCGCTATTCGCCGCGCCAAATCCCGGTCGGGATGGATACCGTAGATTTGAGAATTCGCCCGATTATTCACGGTAGTGTCGTAATGCGAATGGCCAACGGTTCCGATCTTTATGCGCCGATTTCTTTGCGTCGGGAATTCTGGGTACTGGCGCCAAACGGTGAACTATTGCCGATGGAGGGTGGCCCGGGAACCTTACAGCTCGACTCGACCAAACTTCGATCCGCAGCCGCGCCTTCACAAACGCTAAGCACAGCCCAAATTGGTGCCAAGAAAACCGCGTTGCAACAAGCCATAGCGGCACTCGATCGCCCTGACACCCATGCAGTCGGGTTGGTATGGGACACCGTATGGTGGCGACGAATAGCTTATTTTTTTGCCTTGACCTTCACCTCGCTCTTGGGCGCATTCCCCCTGATAGGCGGCACGCTGCACGATGCAATGCTTGCACTTGTAAGAGCGCTTCCTGTGATCGGTAAAAATTTGGCCCGGCTCTTTGAATTCACCGACGGAACGCTGAGCAGCGTAGTCACTTTCGCCAGTGGTTTCGTGCCCAGCTACAGCGCTACGTGGGCTGAATCATTCCGGAAATACCCTTCCGAATTTACTTTGATTCTTGGTGCCCTAATAGTTAGCTTATATCTCAGTCAAGTGATGAAAACGCGCATCCATGATCGAGCGCGGTTCGCTTGGCACAAGTGTCTCAAACAGGACTATCTCGACTGGCTGCTCCGATCCGAGCGTGGCGGTCGCAATGCCATGACGGTGGCTTTGGGCGGCGCATTAGTACTCTTGGTAACATCCTTTACCTGTGGCTGGAGCGCGCAGACAAGCATTGGAATCGCATTAATCGCGGTTGCATTTACGCTATTGCTTTTGTGGCGTGCAATGAGAATTTCAAAACTCATTATCGACTCACAATCCCAACCAAACCCGACGACATGGCCTAGCACCTTCGCGCTGTCGCTCGCCCGCAAAATGCGCACGAACGCCACTCTTATCAGCATATACAATTGGATAACCGATAAGCTGGTTCCCATATTGTTTGCACTGGTTCTGCTCGTCGCCGGCACAGAGATCGCAAATCGCGTGCTCTTCGACGCCATAGACTCGACGGGGTACTTTTGCACTAATAGTCATAGCGCTGAAGTCAGTAAGAGCAATGAGGATAGCTTCAGCACCGACAGTCTGTGTTGGGCGTCGGGCTATACACTTGACGAAGGCGTTCGTTATCGCATTACCTTGGAGACTCCCGGCAACTGGTTCGATCGCACAACTCGGGCCGATGTGGGTGGCATAACTTCCTCCACCACAGCGCATTCTGCAGGGACATTAATGAAGCGCTGGTGGCGTGAAGATTGGTTCAAGCCGATTGCAAGGATAGGCCGGCCCGGCAACGATGAATATGTACTGGAGCCCATCGCACCATTCAAGCCCTCCAACTACCTGAATGCCGCGAAGGTTACTAGCGAGGCGTTTGAGAAGATTAGCCCTTCCGAGGCAGAGCAGCTTATGAGCTCCGATCCAACACCTGACGAACGTAAGACGCTTGTAGCAGAATTTACCGCGAAAACGAGTGGAGGGTTGTATCTCTACGTGAACGATGCTGTGATCTTGTGGCCCAAAAAGATCGATTTGTTCTATAGCAATAATTTGGGCACCGGAGTACTAACGGTAGAGCGAATGATGCCAGATGGGAAATTGATGCGACTGGATCGGCAGTGAAATGACATGCATTAAACTCCAAAATATAATTTGATTATTTGCAGCATGCACTAACCCACCAAATTAAGGCTACGCTGAACAAGTCCCTCCGTTCGGGCTGAGCCTGTCGAAGCCAATAGCAACTTATTGATTCACAAGGAGTACGTTTCGACAAGCTCAACGCGAACGGACTTGTTCAATATTGCCTTAAATTACTTCAGCAGAACTAACTGGGGCAGAGCATCGGAACCGCACCAGACAATGGCGTTTTGTTCGTATTTTTTCCCGAGAATTTTAGCTGCCTCTAGTAAAAGGCCAAGGATCAGATAGCTCGCCTCACCAGGCCAGTCACCCACAGGATGCTTGCCTTCGCCTTGAAAAAATTTCAACCCACGGCGTTGAAGATCGCGACCAAGTTCAACATGTCGGTCCGCATTGGCTGCATCGCTCAAGCTCTTGCTGCAGGGATTGCAAGCCGTGATGAAGGCGCACGACTCCAACTTATTGGATTTATATAAGCGAGATAATGACTCGTTGTATTCGCCAATGCGCAGGACTAAAGACGGTTCACCGGTAACCCGATACTCTGTCTCGCGGTATGCCTGAATTGTTTCTAGCTGAATTTCTGATCTTGAAAACATAATGTGACAAATAGGGAAATTGCTGACTACGTTACCCCTTTCTATGATTGGCTTACCCATTTTTGTCTGTAAGTACTTGCCTTCCTGATCAGCCAGCGCGTTCATTGTGGTGTCGTTAATCAATCAAGAGCCACGATGAACCCAAGCAAACCACCCATGTCGCTTACCTTTCCGTCAATCCAGTCGAGTGAGATGAGCATTCCCAATACTCACTCTCTTTTTAAAGAACCATAGCCGGGAACGATTGTGGAGATTTTGGAACAATCTATAAGGTCAATTGCTTCGCCTAGTTGCTGCAAATATATTGCACCGAGCCGGGTCACCGGTTTCCATCCCACGCTTAAACCAAGCGACACGTTGTCCCGATGATCCGTGAGTAAAGGTCTCAGGCACGGCATACCCATGTGCTTTCTTTTGGAGGGTATCATCTCCAATCGCGGTGGCTGCCGCAATAGCTTGCTCAATTTCACCGGGTTCGAGAATATGTTTCTGACTATCCGTGCGCCGCGCCCAAACTCCGGCATAACAGTCTGCCTGTAGCTCCAGTTTTACGCTCGCAGCATTCGCCTCTGCTTTGCTTGATGCCCGCTGTTTGGCGGCATTTACCTTAGCGGAAATTCCTAGAAGGTTCTGGACGTGGTGGCCCACCTCATGCGCAATTACATAGGCCTTAGCAAATTCACCTGGCGCATGAAAACGATTTTGGAGTTCCGAGAAGAACGATAGATCGATATAGATTTTGCTATCCAATGGGCAGTAAAACGGTCCCATGGCGGCGGCACCGTGGCCGCATGTAGTTGTTGTGCTACCGGTAAAAAGCACTAGCTTCGGCTTACGGTATTCCTTGCCTTTTGTCGCAAATGCTTCGCCCCATGTATCTTCCGTTTCCGCTAGAATCTTCGACACAAAAACGGCTGTCTTGTCATTTGCAGCAGGCTTGTGTGCGCTAACCTGCGGAACAGGGGCCGCCTGCTCCATCAAGCCCAACAAAGTGGCTGGGTTCACGCCGGTTAAATAACTTCCAATCAAGGCAAGAACCACGCTTCCAATTCCAATCCCTTTAATAAGCCCGCCGCCACGACGATCCTCAATATTTTCACTTTCTCTTTCATTGTCTAGCAGCATAATTTTTCAGCGTCCAAATTTTTTGGGGTTATTTCATGAAATGGATTATAACTATGCACATAGCAAGCGGGTTGGGCGACAAACGAGTTCGTCGCTGAATTTCGTTCAGGGGTGAGATGTTCGCGAAAATGCATCCGCCTTATCTTTGCGTATACGACCTTGGTAATCACCTTTAGTTTACTTACGCTTAAAAATTATGCAGGATGCGTGGATTATGTAATCAAAAATCCACCAACTCAACTACCGTTTAATCGCCATATTTAAACCAGAGACTACAGCCACCATTTGGTACATTTTTCGGCGACATTAAGTTACATAAACACCTAATTGGATGCCAATCTATCAGTAGATTGTGAAATGGCGTGTGGCATAGAATAAATCCCCTTAAATTCCGCTAATAGGAATTGAACTTACGTCCTTCAATTGTGTACTGATGACTATTAGTTACCATCTCAATTAATCATGTGAAAAACAGCATGATGCAAACAACCTCTTTACTATGACAATCAACAACCATTACAATATTAGGCAACAGGCTTTACAATAAAGCGATTCGACCATATAAACAAATAATGAAACTCGCCACGACAAAACGCGCTGAAATCATACGTAGATTCCTCCTCAATTCTATTAAGGCCAGTAATTCACATTTCTTGCATGATGCAATGGAAACCTTCCAACTGACCCGGCAAGCCATTCACAGACACCTAACGGCTCTAATCAAGATGGGTTGCCTGGTAGCCGAGGGCAATACTAAAGCCCGCAGATACATTCTCGGGCCCGTGAGGTTTCATAAAGCAGAATTTTCTCTAAATGGCCTAAAAGAAAGCGATGTTTATTATCGCGATTTCGGTTTTATATTTAACGATTTGCCTCGTGAACTCGAGAATATTTGTCATTACGGTTTTACTGAGATGCTGAATAATGCCATTGACCACTCTGAAGGCTCTATCGTTGGAATTGAAGTCGAAAGAACCGGTGAGTTGATAATGATTAGAATTTATGATGACGGAGAGGGCATTTTTAACCATATTGCCCGCATCTTGAATCTTAGTGATCCACGAGAATCACTACTCGAACTAAGCAAAGGAAAGTTAACGACTGATCCAGACAATCATAGCGGGCAAGGTATTTTCTTCACTTCTCGCGTCTTTGATCATTTTCTTATCTATTCCGGGGATTTGATTTTTTCGCATAACGAAGGCGATAAAAATGACTACCTTTTGCATAATAAGAACGATGAGGTAGGTACTTATGTTTTGATGGGCATCGCATTAAATAGCGACAAGAACCTCAAGGCCGTGTTCGATTATTTTTCAGGAAGCGAAGACGAGAACTTCGCGTTTAATAAAACGGTAGTGCCTGTAAAGCTGGCACTATACGAAGGTGAGCGATTGGTATCAAGATCACAAGCCAAGCGCATATTAAACCGCGTTGAAAAATTTAAGACTGTATGGCTCGATTTTCAGGGTGTGGATTTCATCGGTCAGGCTTTCGCTGACGAGGTGTTCAGGGTTTTCACTCGAAACAATCCACATATAGAACTGAGTCCTATACGTACAACAAAGGATGTCACACGAACAATTCTAGCGGCTAAAAGTAGCACTGACTACGAACCCTGAAATATAACTTTACTTGCTTCATGGAGACTTACGCCCAAGAGTCGCTCCTGCTTCAAGCAGGACAGGCTAAACTCTCTTCAACCCTTCCCGCTGCTCATGCAATAACGCAGCCATTTCCCGCAGCACTACCCTCTCCCCGCCCTGGTATGGGTTGCGTGATGATCTTGCTTTGCCCTCCGCTGGCCGTGCGCCAGTTGAACTAGCCCACGGTTGCCATTGCCTTATCTTTGCCGATTGCTTTGCCCGTTGCTCGGGTGTCCAGTGTTTCGCTGCCAAATAAATTGGAGTCAGTCTGCCCCCAATTTTATACAACGAGTACGGAAAATCTGCGCAAATAGGCAAGAAAAAACCCCAGCTGAGAACAGTTGGGGTTTAAGTATTGGTGGAGGCGGCGGGAATTGAACCCGCGTCCGCAAGCACTCTACAGGCAGTTCTACATACTTAGTCAAGTTCTTTAATTTTATCCGGTAGACGCCAACCGACAGGCTGCTACCGAACGAGTTACCTAAATTTAATGCCATACAAAGTAACCCTGCATGACACGATTCCGTGTAAATGACCTCACTCATCGCGGCCTTGCGGCCTTGAGCCCCTCCACGGACAGCAGGGTGTGAGGTCTAACCGCTTACGCGGCTAAAGCGTACTTTTCGTCGTTTGCGACTATTGGTTTTCCAGCTGATTTACGAGGTTGCGGGTCCTCGGTATGCCCTACACTGCTTTGCAACCCACGTCGAAGCCAAGTCGCCCCCGGTTTCGATATGTTTTAGATACAAATCCCTGCTACAAAACTTAGCAGATTGTAGCAGCTATGAGTGGCGAAGGCGGAAGAAGTTCCGTGCCTTCTCAATTATTGGTAATAGCCGTTTAAGGGGGTAACGGGTTCTGGTATAAACCGCATCGGTGCTACCGTTCCCGGAATCAGGCTTCAAAAAATCACCG
>CAIRGS010000113.1 GCA_903878125.1 uncultured Nitrosomonadales bacterium
AACCCCGCCATCGTCTACTACGTAATGCGCGGTATTGTGCGTCACGTGCACGGCATTGTGCGGCGCATGAATATGCAATCCGTAGAAATGAGCAACTACATTTACCAGCAAGGTGGTCGCTACTAGCGGCTCATCCGAACGCTCTAAATGTGAAGCACCTCCCCGCTGGACTCTAATGTGTTTCCATGCAATAGGTTATTTAGTTCTTCACATGAATATCCACACCGCTCCGTCATATTTATTGCCTGGTAAATCATGCCATGCACCCATCGTATGAATTTATGAAACCTATGGTCTAGAGTCATGCCAGTTAATCTGCAATCCCCTATCTCAAGTGCTCTGCTGCCTGTTAAAGGCTTGCTGCTGGGCACGGCGGAAGCCAACATCAAGAAGCCCGGGCGCAAGGATTTGCTGCTTATGCACCTGACCGCGCAAGCCACGGTGGCGGGAGTATTCACGCAAAACCGTTTCTGCGCCGCGCCGGTTATTGTGGCGCGTGAACATCTGGTTGCGAACAAAAGCGTGCGCGCACTGGTAGTTAACACGGGTAACGCTAATGCCGGTACCGGTGAGCAGGGGTTGGCTGCGGCTCGTGCCACCTGTGCCGAAGTAGCCAATCTACTGGACTGCGAGGCAGAGCAGGTGCTGCCGTTCTCCACTGGCGTGATCATGGAGGCGTTGCCGCTGACGCGGTTGATCTCCGGGCTGCCAACCTGCGTAGCCGAACTACGCGAGGATAACTGGCTTAATGCCGCGCAGGCCATCATGACCACTGACATCGTTGCCAAGGCGGTGTCCAAACAGATCACGCTCGATGGTGTAACGATCACGATTACCGGCATCGCCAAAGGCTCCGGCATGATCCATCCCAACATGGCTACCATGCTCGGCTATATCGCTACCGATGCGGCGGTGGCCCAGCCTCTGTTACAACAGATGGCCACTCACGCCAGTGATGCTTCGTTCAACTGCATCACCGTGGATGGCGATACATCTACCAATGACGCACTGATGGTGATTGCCACCGGCATGAGTAGTGCACAAGCTATCGTTGATGTGAAAAGCGCGGCGTTCGCGCAATTGCAGGCGGCCGTCACGGATGTTGCCATATCGCTGGCGCAAGCCATCGTGCGTGACGGTGAGGGTGCGACCAAGTTTATAACTGTCCAAATTGAAGGGGGCAAGAGCGTGGCGGAGTGCAAGAAAATTGCCTATGCCGTGGCACGCTCTCCCTTGGTCAAGACAGCGTTTTTTGCTTCGGATCCTAATCTTGGGCGCATCCTCGCTGCTATCGGTTATGCCGATGTGCCGGATCTCGATGTGCATCGTCTCAAGCTATATCTTGACGATGTGCTAGTAGCTGAACATGGTGGACGCGCCGCCAGCTATATCGAGGAAGATGGCCAGCGCATCATGCAACAAAGCGACATTACCATTCGGGTCATGCTGGATCGCGGCACGGCAGCTGCCACAGTATGGACCTGCGATTTTTCTTATGACTATGTCAAGATCAATGCCAGTTATCGTAGCTGATGCAGTCCAATAAAGTCTAATCGTAAGCTGGGTTATCCGGAATATCCGGATAACTGAATCCTCCTGTAACTCGCTGCCTTTCAAGCGATCATTTCTTCCACGCCTCTGCCGCCAGTGGTAGCTCGTTGAGTTCAGCGCGTGCCTCACGCCATGACGGGTAATGCTTCTCAAGAATTGCGATAAATCGGTCGCTGTGAGTCGGTTCAATCAGATGAACCATTTCATGCACAATCACATATTCCAGTAAATCCTTGGGCTTCTTCACGAGCTCAGTGTTCAAGCGGATATGCCCCGCGCTGTGATTGCAGCTTTCCCACTTGGTTTTCATTCGTTGCAGGAAATAGCTGGTTACTTTCACCTTTAGCTTCCGCTCCCATTTAGCGATCAGAGGCGGCACGACATCATGAAGCAGAGATTTGTGCCACTCGTGCATTACCTCTGCGCGTTTTTCGACATCGCTGCCAGGGCGCATGGTCAGCGTGATGCGCTTGTGGTCGAGCAAAACAAACGGTTTGGCATCGCGGTATTTCACCGTCAACAGGTAACGCCGACCCCAGAGGTAATGACTTTCCCGTTCAACGAACTGACGCGGCGTTTCTCGCGCTTGGTTATCCAGTTTTTTGCTGCGAACGTATCCAGCCAAGTTTCGAAATCGTGTAGGCACGGGCGACTTCCAGACGTGTTCCGCTTGGTGCCACGAGCGTCACTCTGCCTTCCAGCGGATGGACGGAGAGGTGGACGTTCGTGATAGCCTTCCGCGTTACCTGAATAGAAATTTCGCCAAGTTGTATCGTCTCGTTCATCAGTAGCTAGGTTGATTCTTGATAATTTCAAAAATGGCATGCGTCGCCGTGCGATCCCGTTCCATGATGGGAAACAAGGTATTGAGCACCTGCTTCTCCCTCGTGTCATCGCCCTTCCAGCCTGTCGGCGCGTGCTCGCGCATGGCCTGGTCGAGGTCGAGCGCGAGCTTCGCTTTCGCATCATCCTATGCCGGGCACTGAAAGGTCGTCGCAGGAATGCTGGCGAGGTTATTAAAGAGCACAATGGCTTCTGATTTGCTGTGAAGAACCCCAGGCACACCGGAGCCGGGGTCCTTCCGCGCCATGCGTTTCACGAGTTCTTCGGCATTCTTCAGGAATATCTCATAGGCAGCAGCATCCTCCCGGCTCTGCTTGATGAGGTCGTCCAGCAGCTTCGACATCTCCGCGTAAAACCTCGGATCGGTCAGCTGGTCGCGGATGATCGTCTTACGGACATTGTTGATGATGCCCTCAGCGATGGCATTCTTCGAGAGCTTGCCTTGTTCATTCGGCTTTCGGGCAATGGCGTCATGAATGCCGGTCTCGATGATCAGCTCCGTGAGCGAAAGCGAATTGAGAATACCCACGTCCGCCGCTGGATCGGCCTGGACGTAGGTGTTGAGCAGACGCCGCATGTCGGCCTCGTAGAGCTTGATGTCCAGCTCCTCGCCCGAGTGCTTCTTGATGGCAGCGCGAGTGTCTCCGTAAAACTCCACCTCCTTCTGTAACGTAGCTGCCTCGGCATCGGAGTATCCCGCCTCGGTGAGGTCTTGCTCGATGTCGGCATAGGCACGCACGAAAGTGGCGACGGTCTTGTAGAGCGTGATGCGCAGCGGCTCCGTGTCCGTCAGTGCCTGAGGATTGGCCGTGTCGCCGACGTCATAGCGCTTCTCCGCCTTCATTCAGGATATTCAAATAACCGTCGTACACAAACACGCGGTTGCGGCGCTGGCCGGTGAGTTCGCGCGCGATGCCGAGTTGGGTCAGGGTTTGCATGACTTTGCCGACGGTCGGGAAAGTCATGCCTGTTTCCGTACACAGCAGTTTGAGGGTGGCAACGGGGTGGCTACGCAAGGCGTTAAGTACGCGTTGAGCATTGGCCGCGCCGCGCCCGGTGGTTTGTATGTGTTGGCTATCCTGTTGGAACTGTTCGATCAGCCGCTGCGCGGTTTGCACGGCGCCTTGTGCGGTTTGCGCCACACCTTCGAGGAAAAAGTCGACCCAGGCTTCCCAGTCGCCATCGGTGCGCACCCGGTCCAGCAGTTCGTAATACAGGGGGCGATGTTGTTTGAAATACAGACTCAGGTACAGCAGCGGCTGCGTGAGCAGGCCGCCCTGATGCAACAGCAATGCGATGAGCAGGCGGCCGAGCCTGCCATTGCCATCGAGAAAGGGGTGAATGGTTTCAAATTGCACATGCGCCAAAGCAGCCTTGATCAGCACGGGGGTTGCATCGGCTGGCTGGTTGATGAATTGTTCCAGCGCTGCCATGCAGGGCTCCACTTCCTGCGGCGGGGGCGGCACGAAGCGGGCATTGCCGGGGCGGGTGCCGCCGATCCAGTTCTGGCTGCGGCGAAATTCGCCCGGCGCCTTGTCGCTGCCGCGACCGCGCGCCATGAGGTGGGTATGCATTTCGCGCAATAGCCGGTTGCAGAGCGGGAAATCTGCACGCAGGCGTGCCAGGCCGTACTCCAGCGCGGCGATGTAGTTGGATACCTCGACCACGTCGTCAAAGGGCACGCCGGGTACTTCGTCCAGCTCGAACAGAAATAGATCGGACAACGAAGATTGCGTGCCTTCGATCTGCGAGGACAACACGGCTTCGCGGCGCACATAGGCGTACAGAAAAAGTTGCGGGTCGGGAAGCAGCGTGCTCACGCTGTCGAGCCGGCCAATTGCCAGCGTGGCGCGTTCGAGCAGAAGTTGCCGCGCGCCGCTTAACTCCAGCGGGGGGGGGCGGGCGGCAATGGGTTGGGCACAAAGGCATTCACCATTTCTCCGCCTGCGAGGCTTGATGTATGGCGGCCGGTGATATCTCTGTGCATGGGCTACGAGCCTTTAATAAGAAATTATGCTATTTAAATTATAGCCTATTTATTTAATAAAGCGCACTCTTCCCAAGTGGACGTTTACCACCAGAGGGAGGAATAAAGTTCGGATTGCTTGATGGCTATGTGGGTTTATCCAAGCGGACGGGATTGTTGGATCAACTGATTAGAAGTTGAATTTATAGCTGCGTTGCTACTGGTCGGGTGTAATTGTTTCACGCTCAAGAGCCATGGCCAGTTCTGTTGCAGTCGGAAATAAATCACGATAGATAGCGTACATTGAGCTAATCATCACTGGCAGTAGAACCAGCCAGCCTAACATTATTGGCATGGTGGCCATCATCATGAAAAGGAACATCATCGCGCCATACAACGACATCGGGACGATGTTGCGCAGGCAGGCTCGCAGGCTGGTTTTCAGGGCGTCAACAGGCGACATTTTGTTAAAGATTATCAGCATCGGCGCAAACTGCATCGACATGAGCAGCACGCTGAACAATGCCATGCCCAATGTCAGTGCAATGCCCGCGCCTACAGCGGCTTGTACCAGTATTTCCGGGCTGTCCACCGGCTTGCCGCTCATCAGGATACTTACCAGAGCAGCGCCGCCGGTGAGCATCATCACGCCTAATATCAGCATTTGGCTAATCAAGCTGATACCGCCTAATGTGACCAGTTGCGAAGTATTGTTGTGGAATCCAGCGAACAAATGCGATAGTTCCAGTTCTTCGTCATGCTCCAGCGCATGGCAGCCTACCATGTAGCCAGCGAGCAGAACCGGGAATAGCAGTGTGGCTAACGGGTCGCCGATCACCGGAATGGTGGCAATGCCGAGTAGCCCGGTTACGCCGATTGCTGCTAGAACAATCCACAGCACCGGACTTTTTTTGAACAACCAGTACCCCTGCTTTATCCATAGCCAGCCATTGGCAATATTTACTTTTCGGGCTTCCATTTTTGCCTCGCTATAGCCAAATAACATTACTGTTCGCGGCGATGTGCCGTTGCAGAATGTATTTAAATTGATCAGGATTGTGCGCGTGTACCAGCTCGTTATCACGCGGCAAGTGCATATCGTACAGGCGCGACAGCCAGAAACGCAGTGCTGCTGCGCGTAAGGCAATTGGCCAGGCAATATGTTCTTCTTTTTGCATTGGCCGCACCGCATGGTAGGCCCGCAAAAGGGCTTGAGTGCGCGCTTTGTCCAGAATGCTGTCTGCGCCCATGCACCAGTCATTCACGGTGATGGCCACATCGTACAAGAGGCTGTCGTTACAGGCGAAATAGAAATCGATCAGGCCGCCGATGCACGCATCGTCAAACAGTACGTTGTCGCGGAATAGGTCAGCATGGATTACACCTTGCGGTAACGCGGCAAGCGTGTGTTCCTTGTGGAAAGCAACTTCGCTTTCCAGCAGCGATGCGTCTTGCGGCGATAGAAACGGGGTTACCTGTTGCGCGGCATAGGCACGCCAAGTTGCATCATGTGCGCTAGGCATGGTTTCGGCAAAATTCCGTGCTGCATTGTGTAATCGACCCAGCATTTGGCCGATAGCGGCACAGTGACTCACTTCTGGATGCAACAACGACTTGCCGGACAGGCGACTGACAATGCACGCGGGCTTGCCATTCAGCTCGCCCAGGAATTGGTTATGCCGATTGGCCACTGGGCTGGGGCAAGGGATGCCGTGGTGGGCCAAATGAGACATCAGATTGAGGTAGAAGGGCAGTTCGCTGGCAGCAAGTTTTTCGAACAGCGTCAGCACGAAGCGGCCATTGCTGGTAGTGACAAAGTAGTTGGTGTTCTCGATACCCGAGGCAACGCCTTGCAATTCCAGCAATTGGCCTAGGGAATAATCGTCCAGCCAAGAGATAAGTTCTGATTCAGTGACACGGGTAAAAACTGCCATATTTTGGAACTCGTATCAGAATCTATGGATAACCCAGCGTGGTGGACGAAAACCTGGATCCAGGTTTAGATGGTGTGAAAATTTGCCATCGCCAAGGTCATCTACCAAATAATAGGGTAGCCCAACTTTCGGGGTAATCTTGATCATATAAAGCTTCCCGCCGGAACGGAATTCTTCCACAGTCTGTTCAGCCTGCTTGGTGATGGTAACTTCCTGTCCCAGAGCAGGATCCTGCGTGCGGTCATCGATGGGCAATTCGGACGATGGGAGTGGCGACGGCAATAAATTGGCCTCATGGGCGTTGGCATCAAGCCGGGGCGGTGGCGGCAACGGCTGCAGGCCGGGTAGCTGTCTCGGTGCGGCGGATACCGTGCTGAACAGGCAGCTCAGGAATAAGGTAATAATCAGGCGCATCACATTCCTTCGGAGATTTTCTATGGCCGCATTCTAGCCGATAAGCAAGGAAAAGACTTCTTAAAACGTCCCATTCTTTGTGCTTGTTTCTTCATCCTTGCGCCTATCACAGGTACAGCTGCATTTCACGTTCAGCCTCAGAAAGCTTAAAGCCGCGGGTTTCATAATGATTAAAAATGGCGCTTACTATCTCTTCTGCATTATCGATCACCTGAATCAACTCCATGTCCTGCGGATTGATCATGCCTTCGGCAACCAGTGTTTGTTGGAACCAGTCCAGCATGCCGCGCCAAAATTCTTTGCCCACCAGAATGATGGGGATGCGCCGTGTCTTGCCGGTCTGCACCAGAGTGAGCGCTTCCATCAGCTCGTCTAGCGTACCGAAGCCACCAGGCATGACCACATAGGCACTGGCAAATTTAACGAACATGACCTTGCGCACAAAAAAGTGATGGAAAGTCTGGCTGATATCCTGATAAAGATTGTTGTGCTGCTCGTGCGGTAATTGGATGTTCAGCCCTACACTGGGTGACTTGCCATAGAATGCGCCCTTATTGGCCGCTTCCATAATGCCGGGCCCACCGCCCGAAATAACGGAAAATCCCGCGTCGGATAGCAGCCGCGCAATTTCTTCAGATTTTTTGTAATAGGGATGATCCGGCTTGGTGCGTGCGCTACCGAAAATGCTGACGGCCGGCTGGATGACATTCAGTCGGTCAGTGGCGGATACGAATTCTGACATAATGCCGAACACACGCCACGCCTCCTTTGAATTCCATACGTCAGGCAATTTTGAAGAAGGCAGTTTGGACTGATCGCTCATGATTGAAGAACCCTTTTACAAAAAATGAAAACATTGCTGCTGGTTGATGGCTCGTCTTATCTTTATCGTGCATTCCATGCAATGCCTGACTTGCGTAGCCCGCATGGTGAGCCAACCGGGGCGATCTACGGCGTGCTTAACATGTTACGCCGCCTGCGCGCCGATTACCCGGCGGATTATAGCGCTTGCGTATTCGACGCCAAAGGCAAAACCTTCCGCGATGACTTGTATGCCGACTATAAAGCGCATCGCCTTGCCATGCCAGAGCCTCTAGCCGCGCAAATTGTACCGCTGCATCAGCTTATCGCCGCCTCTGGCTGGAATATCCTGATGGTTGAGGGAGTGGAGGCTGACGATGTGATCGGTACGCTGGCACAGCAGGCAGCAGTGGGTGGCGCACGCTGCATCATCTCCACCGGCGATAAAGACCTTACGCAACTGGTAAACAGCCAAGTACAACTGGTTAACACCATGAGCAATGAAACGCTGGACGAAGCGGGTGTGCTGGCTAAATTCGGTTTGCCGCCGGAACGTATCGTCGATTACCTGACCCTGACCGGCGACACGGTAGATAACGTGCCGGGTGTGCCTAAGGTAGGCCCCAAGACCGCTGTCAAATGGCTAACGCAATATGACACGCTGGATAATTTAATGGCACATGCACATGAAATTTCCGGGGTGGTGGGGAACAACCTGCGCAACGCGCTGGACTGGTTGCCGCGAGGCCGTGAGCTAATTACCGTGAAGTGCGATGTTGAATTGCCCGTACACTTTGATGCACTGGTGGCGCCACCACAGGACAACGCGCAACTTCGCAGCCTGTTTGAAC
>CAIRGS010000114.1 GCA_903878125.1 uncultured Nitrosomonadales bacterium
GCTAGAAACCGCGTGGGCACAAAAACGTGCCCACCCTACATGGCTGCTTGTAAATATAAAAATGATTTCGGACAAGAATGTCATTGTCAATATGTTGAAGTGTGCTTTAAGACGCCGCTGTCAAGAACGAATTATTCTGCCAGACCATCCTGTCATGTCGACTGAAAGGAGAAATTTTGTGGTGTGCGCAAGATTCCTCACTTCGTTTCGGAATGACAGCAAGGAAAAGAATCAAGGGGTGCAAGCCTTGACATCACGCATCCGGCCTAACGTTATGTCCAGACTTGACCCCTTGATTTCCTTCTTGGCCCCTTGATTTCCTTGACAATGCTTGCCGATATAGGCGACATTGCTGGCTTATGAAAACGTTTTCTATATTGCGTTGGGCATCAAATCAGCCGGTGATTACTCATGAGTGAAGTTGTTTGTTCGAAATGCGGCGCTAGCCGCCCACCTGAACTAGCCGCGACAACCGAACGTCCACCGTGTCCCAAATGCGGCGGGACAGCTCTAACGTTCAATGTGTCTATTGAAGGATCAATCTCTATCACTGCACACTGCTCAGCAGAACTCGTTCCCGGAAATCAAGCCAGGGATTGGAAGCAACGCTGGAAGGTACTTCAGGAGGACCTCCAATCTATTTCTTCTCCGCGTACGGAAGTCATGAGCGGTGACTCTATCCATTCATCTTTGCAGCATCTCTGTTCCTTTTTCATTCATGCCTACCACCTAAAGGACGCATTGAAGGATGCTGCACCCGGACTCGGGCTTACGCCATCCGACATAGAAGCTGCAATCACAAATGATCCAAGGTTGGCCCTACTGGCTGACTTGGCGAACCTCGATAAGCACGTGAATCTCACCAAACAACCGCGAAGTGGTTGCGTGCCAGTTATTCAACAAATTTCCGGCGTCGATAGTTCAACGGGGAACGGCTGGAACTTATCCGCAAAGATCGAGCATGGCGCAACGGTTTTGGATGGGATGGATGTCGCACAAAATGCCGTTTCTGCTTGGCGAGAAAAGCTTACGGCATGGGGAATTATTTGATGCCCAACCCATCATTCCACCGGACGCTGCGCGATAAAGCCGCGCAACGCCGGTGAATTCAAACGTTAGGGGCTATATGAATATTCCAGTTCGCGTCACTTTGGTGTTCCTTACTGTCTTTACTGCTGCCTTCGCGAACGCACAAGACGTAACTTACCCCGGCAAACCGAGAATGAAGGAGCACGCCAGTACAAAGTATCGAGTCACTGTAGGGTTCCCGGCGCATTGGTCTCTAAAGCCTCCGCCTCGAAACGAAATCTGGTTTTCTGTTGGGGAAATTCGCAGTAACAATGCCGCATGTTTTGTCCGTGTCTCAGAGGTTGAGCATTTGCACCTGCTTACACCAGAGACATTCTTCGCACAAATGGATGAAAAGGCATTTATCAAATTAAACTCCATCGGCATGCCTGATATCAAAGTCCACCTCTACGACCCAGCCTATCTGAATGGTAGAAAAGCGCGTCGAGTAGCCTACTCGGGGACAGATTCAGGCATCAAGACGGGCACCATCACATATCAAGCCCTTGATGGAGATCGCATATTCACAGTCGGTTGCTTATCCGAAGCATCTGCCTTTCAGCTGCTCTTCAATGATTTTGAAGCAGTTATTTCCAGTTTCCGTTTTCTTAAGTAGCTCCCTAAATAATTGAGGAGAAATAAATGTGGGAAAAGAATCTTACAGTTGCAATGTTGTCAGCATTTTTATCAACCCCTGTAATTGCAGGTCACATGGAATAAAGGGGGCAAGTCTTGACATCACGCATCCGGCCAAACGTTGTGTCAAGACTTGACCCCTTTATTTTTCTAAAAGATATGAAAATAAAATTCGCTTTTTTGGTGGCAATGGTGGCGCACTCCGCAATCAGTGCTGATATCGACTGGCAACTAATTCCGAATGCGGCTTCGGGGACCCAAGTTTGGGTGGAGAGTTCACGAGCCAAATTCGATGGCAATACCGTCACCGTTTCCTTTAAATCGGAGAAACCAGATGGCGGCGCCGTTGGTCTTGTTTCCGTCAATTGCTCCAACTTCACAATCCATTTTCTCGGCGGCGAAATACACGATAAGAACGGGAAAGTGCATTCCAAAAAATCACAGGACGAAAAGGTAACGCCAGCCCCAACCGGAACAACAGAGGGCGCCTTACATCGCTTCGTGTGCGATCTTCGTCCAGCATGGCGTAAATTGCTTCAATAAAGAGTAGAGTAAAGACGGACTGGTTCGCAAGAGAACGCACGGGTCAGTTCTAACGCAGCGCACAGCGCGGAACACATCAAGGGGCCAAGTCTTGACATCACGCATTCGGCCTAACTTTGTGTCAAGGCTGATTCCTTGATTTTGTGTTGGGCTTCGCAAGCTAAGCGCCAACCTACGCCGTTTGTTAAAGGCAATAGCGTAGGCAAGTATTCATTGTCTTGAATAAAACTGTACTTCCTGTTTCAATCCGCTTGTAAACATAAAACGATTACGGACAACCATGATCCATGTACCAGAAAAAATAGGCATCATCGGCGGCAGCGGGATTTACGACATTGCCGGGTTGACCAACAAGCGCTGGGAAAAGGTGACTTCGCCGTTTGGAGAGCCATCCAGCGAGTTATTGTTTGGCGAGCTGAACGGCCACAATATTGTGTTTTTGCCCCGTCATGGTCGCGGACACAGAATTCCTCCGACCGAAATCAATTTTCACGCCAATATCGATGTGTTGAAGCGGGTAGGGGTGACCGATGTCATTTCTGTTAGTGCCGTTGGTTCCTTGCGCGAGGATTTGCCGCCGGGCACGTTCGTGATTGTTGATCAATTTATCGATCGTACTTTTGCGCGCAATAAGTCTTTTTTTGGTGCGGGATTGGTGGCGCATGTCTCCATGGCTCACCCTGTTTGCAAAAGGCTGGGCGATCATATTGAGATGGCCGCGAGAGAGGCAAATATCCCTGTCGTTCGTGGCGGTACTTATCTGGTTATGGAAGGGCCGCAGTTTTCCAGTCTGGCTGAATCGAATCTCTATCGTTCCTGGGGGTGCGATGTAATTGGCATGACCAACATGCCAGAGGCCAAGCTCGCGCGCGAGGCAGAGTTGTGTTACGCCACCGTGGCGATGGTGACGGACTATGATTGTTGGCATCCCGACCATGAGCATGTCACGGTAGGGCAGATCATCAAGATGCTTACCGAAAATGCTGATAAGGCGAAAACGCTGGTAACGCACGCCATTCCGAAAGTGCGCACTGATGCGCTGGCCGATCTCTGTAGCTGTCGCTCGGCATTGGAATTCGCGCTCATTACTGCGCCAGAAACGCGTGATGCAGCCATGATTGAAAAGCTGGATGCGATTGCGGGCCGGGTGTTGAAGGGTAAGTCATGATGTCATCCGGCGAAGATGGCCTGCGACTAAAGCTACTTGATGTGTCCCAGCGTTTGCTTGATCTGGGTTTGAATCGCGGAACTTCCGGCAATGCTGCTGTGCGTTGCGGTGATGGCATGTTGATTACACCGTCTGCGATGGCGGTGGCGGATATGACACCCGCAGACATGGTACGCATGGATTTGAATGGCAATGCCCTGTGCGGTGGCAAGCCTACCAGCGAGTGGCGCTTTCATCGTGATATTCTAGCCAACCGTCCCGACGTGAACGCTGTCATTCACACGCATTCAGCGTTTGCCACCACGTTGGCCTGTTTGCGCGAGGATGTTCCAGCCGTGCATTACATGATTGCGGCGGCAGGAGGCAATATGATCCGTTGCACACCCTATGCGTTGTTTGGCGAACAGACACTTTCAGACTATGTGTTATCAGCGCTGGAGGACCGAAAAGCCTGTCTGCTGGCTAACCACGGCATGATTGCGCTGGGTTCAGATTTAGCCGATGCGTTGACGGTAGCCATTGAGGTCGAGTTTTTGTGCGAGTTATACTGGCGTGCTTTGCAGGCAGGTGAACCGCACATTCTTACGACTCAACAAATGCACGATGTACAAGAAAAATTCGTCGATTACAAAAAACGCACTTAACAATCCTGGAGAAATATGCCTATCAAATCTCGTATTCGCACCATTCCGCACTACCCCAAGCCGAATATCATGTTCCGCGATATCACATCCCTCCTTAAGGATCCGATAGGCTTAAAGATCACCATAGATGAGTTGGTACGTCGCTATGCCAATATGGAAATCGACAAGGTGATAGGTATCGAAGCGCGGGGTTTTATAGTAGGCGCGCCGCTGGCTTATGCCTTGGGTAAAGGTTTTGTGCCGATTCGTAAAAAAGGCAAGTTGCCTGCAGAAACCATAGGGCACGACTACGAGCTTGAATATGGGACTGACCGTATCGAGATTCATACCGATGCGATTGCTCCGGGCGAAAGGGTACTGCTTGTGGATGATCTAATTGCTACCGGCGGTACGGCGGAGGCGGCAACCAGGCTGATCGAGAAGATTGGCGGCAAAATTGTTGAATGCTGTTTTGTCATTGATCTACCGGATATCGGCGGACGTAAACGCTTGGAGAAACATGGCTATAGTGTGTTTGCGCTGTGTGAATTTGAGGGTGACTGAGCGCCTGAGCTATCGTTTTTGAGGCGTCATGATGAAAGTTGAAACTCTGCGTTGGTCGGATGGTGTGCTGGAAATGATAGATCAGCGCATTTTGCCTGCGACGTTTATGTACTTTCAATATGATTCTGCCGCTGCTGTGGCCGAAGGAATTCGCAGCATGGTCGTGCGTGGCGCTCCAGCCATCGGCGTGGCGGCAGCCTACGGCGTGGCGCTGGAGGCACAGCGTTTGCTCGCAGTTGCTGATGAATCCTTCCAGCGCGGCATGAATGAAGGCTTTAATACGCTTGCTCAAAGCAGGCCGACTGCGGTCAACTTGTTTTGGGCGTTAGCCCGCATGAAGCAGGTATGGAAAAGCGTATCGAGTGAATCCAACATGCAAGTAGCGATGCGTCTGTTGGCTGCGGCGCATGAAATTTTTGCCGAAGATATTCGCATCAATCGCGCTCTGGGGTCGCACGGCGCCGAGTTGTTGCGGGATGGCGCACGCGTATTGACCCATTGCAATGCAGGGGCGCTGGCTACAGCTGGCCATGGCACTGCGTTGGGTGTCATTCGGTCGGCCGTGGAAGCAGGTAAGAAAATTTCAGTGATTGCTGATGAAACGCGTCCCTTCCTGCAAGGTGCGCGCCTGACCGCATGGGAGATGGTGCAGGAAAAAATTCCGGTGACGCTCATCACTGATAATATGGCCGGTTTCATGATGAGTCGCGGAGAAGTGGATGCCGTAGTGGTCGGCACGGATCGTGTAGCTGCGAATGGCGATGTTGCCAACAAAATTGGCACCTATATGGTCGCCGTGCTGGCACAACGCCACCATATTCCATTCTATGTGGCCTGTCCGCTTTCCACGATAGACATGGCCATCGCAAGCGGTAAGGATATTCCCATCGAAGAGCGTCATGCAGACGAGGTAAAAGGCTTCCGGGATTTCCACTGGGCTGCGCAGGGTGTGCAGATACGCAATCCTTCGTTTGATATTACACCTGCTGAATTGGTTACCGCGCTGATTACCGAAAAGGGAGTGATTCACCAACCTGATGCAAGAAAACTGCGCGCGCTTTTCAGTTGATGGAAATGCCAGGTTTTTTCAGGACACTTGTGCTAAGCCATTTGCGTTAGTCACATTGTCGTTGTGCGCGTGAATTCATATTTTTTATTTAAAAATAAAATTTGATTTTTGTTTCAAAATTGAACATTTTATTTGCTCGTTGCAGGCATTTAAATTAGCTCTTGACAATTAATACCCGGGCACTATATTAAAGAAGCGTAGTCAGAACAGTTTGTGGAAGTGATGCATGCGGCAGCATTTTTTATGCCGTAATTAACGATGGGGCCAATATGAAAATAATTGTACAGTTTGCGATCTTGCTTTTAACGTTAAATGGCTATGTTTTAGCAGAAGAAGTGTCGACCGCAACAAATAGTTTGGGGCAAGTGCAAAAGCAAGCAGATGCCGGTGATGCCAGTGCTCAGACCCGTCTAGGATGGATGTATGCCAACGGCATAGGTGTACTTGTAGATGCCGACAAGGCCGTGGAGTGGTATCAAAAAGCTGCAATTCAAGGGTACCCCAAGGCTCAGTATGAACTCGGGATAATGTATGGCAGTGGTGAAACTGTGACCAGTGTAGCCAAAGATCCAAACAAGGCCGCAGAGTGGTTCCAAAAAGCTGCAGTGCAGGGATATTCAAAGGCTCAGTTTGAACTCGGGAAGATGCACCTTACCGGCGAAGGCGTAAAGAAAGATGCCACCAAGGCTGTGGAATGGTATCAAAAAGCGGCAGCGCAAGGTCTTTCGCAAGCGCAGAACAGCCTCGGATGGATGTATCAAAATGGTAGGGGCGTAACAAAGGATGGTGTATTGGCTTATGCATGGCACAATCTGGCTGCTGCACAGGGCAATGAAGATGCGAAAAAATTACGTGACTTAACCAACTTGAATTCCGCCCAGCGCGCCGAAGGAGAACGACTCTCCGCAAACTGGAAGCCGGGGCAGGTGTTGAGCCGATAATTGGATTTATTGGTGACATGGCGTCAGCGTTGAATGAACTTTCCAAATGAATTTGAATGAGGTCTAAAAATGTCGTTGGTAAATATCTATATGCGTATTACAGGAAAATTGCTCTTTACATTGTTGCTTACTGTTGCGGTGAGTGCATATGGTCAGTCAATGTCGGATTCGCCAGCAGATCTGGAAGCAGAACAGAATCTTGTGCAATTGAAAATGGCTGCGGAATCGGGTGATGCGAACGCACAGTATGATCTAGCGTGGATGTACGATACCGGTGGGAATAATAAAATCCTGGCCAAAGATACGCACAAGGCTGCAGAATGGTATGAGAAAGCTGCAATACAGGGCCATGCCAAGGCACAAGCTGGCCTTGGCATGTTGTATGTCAACGGCGACGGTATGCGTAAGGATTATGTCAAGGGTGTGGATTGGCTGCAGAAGGCATCGGCGCAGGGGAATGCCGACGCGCAGTTAAACCTCGGCTGGCTGTACCGCGACGGCAAGGGTATACCGAAGGATCCCGCCAAGGCCTTGGAATGGTGGCAAAATGCGGCAGAGCGGGGATTCCCCCACGCACTGTTCACCCTTGGGGTGATGTACAACAAAGGCGAAGGTGTGCCGAGGGATATTGCCAAAGCAGTTGAGTATTGGCAGATGGCAGTAATGCAGGGGTATCCCGACGCACAGTTTAATCTCGGTTCGATGTATTACTTTGGCGAAGGTGTGCCAAAGGATATCGACAAGGCTGTGGCGTTATGGCAGAGAGCGGCTGCACATGCAAATACCGATGCACAGTTCAACCTTGCGCTGGCGTACTACTTGGGAAGTGGAAAGCAGAAGGACGAGTTCCTGGCCTATGTGTGGGCCAATCTGTCTGTCGAATATGGTGGTAACGAACACGCGAAAAAATTACGCGATTCAATTACCTTGACGCCAGAGCAACGCGAGATGGCGGATAAAATGTTTTCGAATTGGCAGATAGGAAAAGTTTATCAGTAGTGGTTTGTATCGCTTCTGCCAGCACAACACACCACGCTGCCAGAAGTCTTTCAAGCAAGGCTGCTGAGAGACTTGCGGAATCGACGCAGTGACAGAATAAACAGGACGCTTCCAATCACGACCAGCGTAAGCATCTCCGGCCACACTACTTCGAGTCCGGCTCCACGGAAAAGAATGGCCTGAGAGAGGGAAACAAAGTGCGTGGTTGGCGCAGCCAGCATGATATTTTGCGCGAATTCAGGCATGCTTTCGCGTGGGGTTGATCCTCCAGACAGCACTTCCATCGGTAGCAATACCAATACCACCAAAAGACCAAACTGAGGCATGGTGCGCGCGATTGTAGCCATGAAGATGCCCATTGATGTGGTGGCAAACAGATGCAACGTGGCACAAAATAGAAACAGCGCTATCGAGCCTTCAATCGGCACCTGCAACAGGCTCTGTACGATAAAAGACAGCGAAAAAGCCGATGCCAGCAAGACTACCAGCCCCATAGACCAGACCTTGGACAGCATAATCTCGCCGGCTGTCACCGGCATTACCAGCAGGTGCTCGATCGTACCATGCTCGCGTTCACGGATCAGGGCGGCACCGGTCAGAATGACTGATAACATGGTAATGTGACCGACGAGCTCCATGAGCGAACCGAACCAGGCTGGTGCCAGAGAGGGATTGAAACGTACTCGCATTGCCAGCTCAACTGGCGGTGTAGCACTACCCCGATAACGCTGGACAAATTCATTGACTTCACCCAATACAATCTGCTGGATGTAGCTGCTGCCGGTGAAAGATTGGCTCATGCGCGTGGCATCCACGTTCAGCTGGATTGTCGGGGAATTTCCGGCCAACACGTCGCGCTGAAATTCCGGAGGAATATCGAGCGCGAACGTAAACTTGCCAGCGTCCAAGCCCGGATCGACCTCCTTCAGCGACACCATGATCGGCGACATGAAGTGTGGGGGATAAAAAGCTGAAGATATGCGCCCCGACAGAGGTGAACTATCCTCGTCCACGATTGCGATCACAGCCTTGTGCAGGGAATTCGGTATCGCAGTAGCGGCGATATAAATTGCTACGGTAAAAGTATAGGCAATCAGTACCAGCATGATCGAATCACGCCGCAAACTCCACAGCTCCTTGACCCCGAGTTGATAGATATTGGAAGTATGGCTCATGGTCAGCTGTCTTGCTTTTTTAGCAGGAAGATTGATAGAGCTACAATTCCCAGAGCGGCCAGCAGCATAGGCCAGAAGTATGTGACTAGATCAGGCAAACCCAGAGCCTTGCCGAAAACCCCACGGCTAATTATGAGGAAATGCGATGCCGGATAGATTTGCCCGATGATTTTCCCGGCCCCTTCCAGCGAGGAAACCGGGTTAAGAAGGCCTGAAAACTGAATTGCCGGAAGCATGGTGCCGAGCATAGTCGCGAATATCGCCGCAATCTGACTGCGGGTAAAAATGGAAGCGAATAAGCCAAAGCCTGTGGAAAAAATACTGAAAATAAGTGCCGCCAGCGCAAGCGTGGTAAAACTGCCGGTGATAGGCACACCGAACATGGTGACAGCAAGTACAGACATCAGCAGGAAGTTCAGCATTGCCAGCATAATGTACGGAAGCTGCTTGCCAAGCAGGAACTCGGTACGGGTAACTGGGGTGACATAAAAATTGATAATCGAACCCAGCTCCTTCTCGCGAACCACTGACAGCGCTGTCAGCATGCACGGAATCATCAGCATAAGGATAGGAATAACCGCCGGAACCATCGCCGGCAGACTCATCACGTCCGGGTTATAACGAAATCGCGTTTCAATGATAGCCGAAGCTGGAGCCGCGTCCTGGCCGAGCCGGATTTTCGCCATGTCGATCAGCCAGCCTTGATGCATGCCCTGCACGTAGCCCTGCACGATTTCAGCCCGCATGGTCATTGCACCATCGATCCATGCACCGATCTGGACAGGTTTGCTGCGTTGCACGTCGCGGGCAAAGCCGGGAGGAATCTCAATGGCAAGTGATAGTTCGCCGTTGCGCATGCGTCGGTCCAAGTCGGCGTAGCTGGTTATTGGCGGATGCTCGACAAAATAGCCCGATCCAGAGAGGTTCAAAGCGTAGTTGTGACTGAGTGTGGTCTGGTCACGGTCGAGCACGGCGTAGCTGAGATCATTCACGTCCATGTTGATGCCATAGCCGATGAAAAACATCAGGGTCAGGCAGCCGATCAGCGCCATCGCGCCGCGCACCGGGTCGCGGCGCAGTTCCAGCGCTTCGCGCAGCGTGTAGCTGAATGCGCGGGACACACTGAAACGGCGGCGCAATCTGGACTGCCAACCCTTATCAGGATCTGCGGCAGGAGGAGCAGAAGTGATTGGAGGAGTGCGGGCGAGCTGGGTGACCGCCGCACCAGTTTCTTCCAGATAACTGATGAATACCTGTTCAAGTGTCGCTACTCCACGCTTTTTTAAAAGTTCGGACGGTGCATCGCTGGCCATAACTTTCCCCGCATGCATCAGCGAAATATGGTCACAGCGCTCAGCCTCGTTCATGAAGTGGGTCGAAATAAAGATCGTGATTTTGTCCTTGCGCGCAAGGTCGATCATCAACTGCCAGAAATTGTCCCGCGCAATAGGATCAACACCTGAAGTCGGTTCGTCGAGGATCAACAATTCCGGCTTGTGCACCATCGCTACCGCCAGCGACAAACGCTGGCGGATCCCCAGCGGTAAGCTATTCGGCAATGCGTCGGGCACTTCACCAAGACCAAATCGCATCAGCATTTCTTCGACCCGAGGCGGAATCTCCGCCTCCGGCATATTGAACAAGCGTGCATGGAGCACTAGGTTCTGGCTTACAGTGAGTTCTGAGTACAGCGAAAAGGATTGGGACATATAGCCAACCCGCCGTCGTGTAGCAATATCATGAGGATCCAACTCGTGACCGAAAAGCCAGGCTTGGCCCTCACTGGCCGGTAGCAGACCGGTGAGCATCTTCATGGTGGTAGTTTTGCCGCTGCCGTTGGAGCCGATGAAGCCAAAAATCTCGCCACGGCGGATGCGGAAGTTGACGTGATCAACCGCCATAAAATCGCCAAAGCGCATGGTCAAATCGTGTGCCTCAATGGCGATCTCGTGGTCTTCCCCGGCAGCGAAGGGTGGAACCACGACAGCACGGTGGCCACGCCTCTTCTCTTCCGGCAGCAGCGCAATGAAAGCCGCTTCCAGAGATGCAGTGCCGGTCTGCTCGTGCAATTCGCGCGGTGTGCCGGTGGCCAGTATCCTGCCCGCATCCATCGCCACCAGCCAGTCAAATCGTTCGGCCTCGTCCATGTATGCTGTTGATACGATCACGCTCACATCTGGACAGTGGTTGCGAACACGTGCGATCAGGTCCCAGAATTGTTTGCGCGCCAGCGGATCGACGCCAGTGGTCGGCTCGTCCAGAATCAGTAGGTCCGGGTCATGAATCAGCGCACAACACATTCCTAGCTTTTGTTTCATGCCGCCGGAAAGTTTTCCTACCGGGCGACTGAGAAATGGGTACAAGCCCGTGCTGATGGTGAGCTCATCGATACGGCGCCTCCTTTCGGCCGCACCGTGCCCGAACAGGCGGCCAAAAAACTGCAGGTTTTCTTCTATTGACAGGGACGGATACAGATTTTTGCCAAGCCCCTGCGGCATGTAGGCAATATTCGGGCAAACCTCGTTGCGATGACGCACACTGGCCATGTTTCCCCCGAGTGCCTCCACCCGGCCTTTTTGCACCACTCGCGCACCGGCTATCAGCGACATCAGGCTGGATTTTCCGACGCCGTCCGGGCCGATCAAGCCGACCATGCAGCCGGCGGGGATGTCCAAGTCAACCGTGTCTAGCGCCAGTGTCTTGCCATAGCTTAGGCTAACGCCGATAAGGCGAACGACAGGCGCACTGCCGGTGGCAGCGAAGGGCATCATGGAACCCGGAGCGTCAGTTTTTTCGGCCATTCAGCCTGCGAGTTCAGTTTGAGCCAGGCCACCCCGGGTAGGCCGGTCTTGACCTGTTTCAAGTGTTTTTTCAGCAATTCGCGGTCAATATTGGCTTTCACCCGAAACATCAACTTTTGCCGCTCGCTAGCTGTTTCCACCGTCTTTGGCGTGAACTGCGCTGTACTGGAGACGAATGAAACCTTGGCTGGGATGACATAGTTGGGCGCGGCGTCGAGCACAATGCGCACCTCACTGCCGAGCGCCACATTGCCCGCGACTGTCTCCGGCAAGAAAAAAACCATGTACACATCGCCAAGGTCTACAAGATTTAGCACCTTGCCACCGGCGCTAACCACCTCGCCGGGCTGAGCCACGCGGAACTGGATTCGCCCGTCGCTTGGCGCCTTTAGCTCGTTGTCGGCGATATCAACGCGGATGCGGTCGACCGTTGCGGTCGCGGCCTCTGCAGCAGACTGTGCGCCGGACACCTGTGCACGTCCCGTGGCAATCGCGGCTTCGGCGGCTGCCACTTGCGCCTTGGCTGCCACAATGGCGGCATCGGCACTGCGTACGCGGGTGCGGTCGTCATCAGCCTCCTGACTTGAGGCGCCCCCTTCTTTTACTAGAGTCGATGAGCGCGCCGAACGACTGCGAGCCGCCGCGCGTTCAGCCTCGCGCTGCATAACCACGGCTTGTGCCGCCGCGCGTTCAGCCTCGCGCTGCGCGAGTTGGCTGCGCGCGGTCGCAATGGCATAGTGAGCCTGCTGTGCCTGCGCCTCGGCCTGACGCAGTTGCGCATTGATCGAGTCGGAATCGATACGTGCCAGAACCTGTCCGGCCTTCACAAAATCGCCCTCGTTGACCAGGATATCCTTGACTCGACCGGCAGAACGCGCAGCTATGTCAATCTCGGTGGCCTCAATGCGCCCGTTTCCGCTGACGATACCATCGTTGTTTTTATCGTTGCTCAGGTATTGTTGTGCCAGAAACCACACCACGATCACGACCATGATCACAGTTGCGATTCGCACGAGCCACGTCTTGCTTAATCCTTTCATCATGGGTTCATTCTCCTCTGACCGTCTTCCTCGCCAATCGTACCGCCTCCGCCGCCCAGAACTGCATACAACTTGATGCCGCTGGCAAGGTAGGCGCGACGTGTCTGCACCAGCGCCTGCTCAACGGCAAACAATTCACGTTCGGCATCCAGCACCTCCAGATAAGTGGTGGCACCTTGCTGATAGCGCAAGGCGGCGATACGGCTTCGTTCACGTTGAGCCTCAAGGGAAGTGCGTTGCGCCTGAATCTGCTCGGTCAGCCAATGTCGCTCGGCCAGTACATCGGCTACTTCGCGAAAGGCGTTCTGCACGCTGCGTTCGTACTCGGTGATCGCCGAGTTGTACTGCGCGCGAGCCAATTCGAGACCGGCCCGGTTGCGGCCGCCGTCGAAGAGAGGCAGCGTGATGCTGGGCATAAAGCTCCAGGAACGATTATTCCCTGCGAACAGACCGTTGAGTTCACGGCTGGCAACACCAAGCGAACCGGTGAGCGATATACGCGGAAAAAACGCCGCGCGGGCGGCGCCGATGTTGGCATTGGCCGCCTTTAGTCGCCGTTCGGCTGCCCGCAGATCCGGACGCTGAATCAGCAGGTCGGAAGGTAGGCCAGCGTCGATGCGATGCACAAACCCCGTCTTGATACTGCTGAGCAAACGATGCTCGGCCGGCAGTGAACTGCCAGCCAGAAACTCAAGTGCATTGCGGTTCTGTTCGCGCACGCGCTGTAGCACCGCCAATTCAGCTTGAGCCTGGCTGAGAAGAATTTCGGCCTGGACGGCATCCACGCGGGCAGCTGAACCGACCTCGAAGCGCCTTTGCACGATGCGCACGGATTGATGTCGCGTTTTGATTGTTCGTTCGGCGAGCTCGATGCGTTCGTCAAGTTCGCGTTCAATGAGATAGCTGCTCGAGACCTGCGCAATCACAGTGGATTGGACGGCATGACGCGCTTCGTCGGTGGCCAAGTAAGTCTCCAGGGCGGCAATCTCCAGACTGCGCAGGCGACCCCAGAAATCAAGTTCCCATACGCTTGAAGTCAGCCCTACCTGGAACTGATTCAACAATATCTGGTTTGATGCACTGTCGCGCTGGATAGGCAACACACCAGCTGGAATCCCGTAGCGGCTACCGAAAGCACTACCGCTGATGGTGGGCAGCCGATTTGCCTGTTGAATACCATACAGTGCCCGTACCTCTTCGACGCGTCGCACAGCCAGCAAAAGATCACGATTGTTGGCAAGCGCGGTTGAAATTAATGCCCGTAGTCTCTCGTCACCAAAGTAAGTCTGCCAGCCTATGTTTGCTACCGTGACACCGGCTGAATCCGCCGGGATGGATCGCGGGAAGGTTGAAGCGATGGGCGGCAGGGGTTTTTCATAGACAGGGATTTGCGTACAGCCCACAAGAAGAAGCGCCGCAAGTAACGAAATGGGAAAGCCTCTTGTATCCATCCTTGTCGTCCAGTTGAATCAGAACCAATTTCAGACAGTAACACAGCACAGAGTATGCGCTCAGCTGATGCAAAGTCAAAAACACTACTTAGCTATCCTGTCTTGTGGGTGCATCTCGTATTGTATCCAGCGCAAAAATACAATCAAAAACTAATGAAAAACAGTGGGGGGGTGGTGATGCTTGCAATGCTTGCCGATATAGGCGACATTGCTGGCTTATGAAAATGTTTTTATATTACGTTACATGGAATAAATCATGGCAAGTGCAACCATCAAGATTTTTTTGGCTCATGGTGATCCAAAGCGTTTGCGTACAGCAGAGCTTTCAAATTGGACAGGTAAAGCTGTTGCTGGGCCGAGAAGTGAATTTGATAGTGTGCTTGCACGGACTGAATCAAGTAATTCTGGGGTTTACTTTCTTACGGGTAACGACCCTGAAACTGGCAATCCGGCTCTTTATATCGGCGAGGCAGAGTCAATAAAAGATCGTGTGAAGAGCCACTTACAAAAAGACTTCTGGAATCAAATTGTATTTTTTATCAGTAAAGATGAAAATCTAACGAAAGCGCATATTAGGTACTGTGAAGGTCGGCTTATTGAAATTGCTAAAAGTACTGGTCGCGCTGTAATAAAAAATAGTCAGGCCAGTGGGTCAAAGCTGCCAGAATCAGATAGAGAAGAAATGGAAGTCTTTCTTGAGAAAATGCAGCAGTTACTTCCACCGCTAGGGGTGGAGTTGCTTGTGCCTGCGGTGTCAGTAGCAGAAAGGGAGTCGCCGAGAGAGCTATTATCTTGTGAAATAAAAGGCATCAGAGCAACGGGCTATTTAACGCCAAACGGAATTGTTGTTCTCAAAGATTCCCAAGCGGTACTTACACCAAGAGAGTCTTCTACCAAATATCCTTGGTCAACTTCGCTTCGTGACAAGCTAAAAGTAGAGGGTAGCCTTATTGAAAATGGCGACCATCTCAAGTTTGTAAAAGATATAGAATTTTCCAGTCCAAGTGCAGCAGCAGCAGTAATTCATGGTGGTCAAGCAAACGGGTTAACAGCATGGAAAAATCAGCTAAACAAGAGTTTGAAAGAGCTAGAATCCGTATAACAAGTTGCTCAAGGCCGTTCCTCGCGTTGCTCGTCCACCCTTAGGGGGCAGGCTAGTAAAGTCAATGGGTGACCTCATTGAATTCCTTCGCTGCTTATACTGGTTGTTCATTTTGACAGCACATATCAAACCGCAAAGCCTCTTCGCAAGCAATGGGAAAAATTATTCAATCAGGTAGCACCGCTTCCCCCATATTCCGTCTTTTTTATATTCACGATCCGATGTGTAGCTGGTGCTATGCGTTTAGTCCGAGCTGGGCCGCACTGCAAGCCGAATTGCCTGAAGATATTGCGATTATTTATTTAGCAGGTGGGCTGGCGCCCGATACGACAGAACCCATGCCGCTGAGTATGCGGCATTCAATTCAGCAGATCTGGCAGCGGATTGAGCAGACAGTACCCGGCGTATCGTTTAATTATGATTTCTGGTCACGTAATACGCCCATCCGTTCAACCTATCCGGCTTGCCGCGCTGTTTTGGCAGCCAGAAAGCAACATGCGGAATCGGAACCGGAAATGGTGCGAGCCATTCATAGGGCCTATTATCAAAAAGCATTGAATCCATCCTTGCCGGAAACGCTGCAAGGATGTGCGCAAGAGATTGGACTGGATGTCGCGGTATTCGGCAGGGATTTGATCAGTCCGGAAATAGAAGATGGTCTGCAACATGAGATTCGCCAATCCCAGCAGCTCGATGCTTATTCCTATCCGTCTCTGCGGCTTGTGCACAATAATGCTATTTTCCCCATTCCCATCGACTATCTGAATCACCGGACAATGCAGGATGAAATAAACCACATTATCCGGGAAGCAGCTTTGACCAAATCTGCGTCTAGCGGGGCTGCGCAAAAGCGTGTAGCCTCTTAGCTCACGTTGACACTGTAGAAATACCTCTCGTACATCATAATTGGATCTTCGTTGAGATAGGCAATTTTGGCCGCGCGATAATGTGCGTTGTGGTACGGTATGTGCCATAACTATAGCGGGTGATGACGTGGCAATATCGTGGGCACAATCAAACAAACTATGTATCTTGCTCAAGACTTGGGCGGGACGAATGCTATGTGGAGCAGTTATAGCTTTGTCAGGTTTGAATATTACGGGGTGCGGCCTCTTGAAACCGGTTCCGGTTGCAGCCCCAATTCCGCCGCACGATCCTTGCGAAGGTCAGCAACGTGAAATCGAACGTCTGCAGCAGCAGTTGGTGGAAAAAGAGGTGCTGATCCGAAATCTGAACGCTCGTCAGCAGGATCAGGCCAAGGCGTTACAGGAAACCACCAGTCAAGTTACCCGCGACCAGATGAGGTTACGGCGGCTAGCCACACAGCCCGGCGCCGCCTCGGCTATCGCGGAAGCAGAAGTAGCTATGGCAAGTTTAAAGCCATCCCAGATCACAGCGCCCGAACAAACAGTGCAGGCACAACGTCTCCTTGCTGCCGCTACTGCGTCCTACGCCAAAGGAAACTACGGCATAGCCATGGATCATGCCGCACAGACACGAGAATTTATCGAAATGGTGAAGGATAACCGCACGCGCAAGGCGTCAGACCCGCGCTTTGCGATGGTGCCATTCAATATCCCCATTCCGTTACGCGCCAAGAGCAACATCAATCTGCGCCGAGAGCCCTTCGGCAGTGCCGTTAAGGTCGCGGCATTAAAAAAAGATTCCGCGCTAACTGCTCAGGCCTATCTGGGTGACTGGCTGCACGTGCAGACCAGCGATGAGCATTCCGGATGGGTGCTCAACACACAGGTTGAGGTGCGGGTGGGCGACCTTGATCGCTAATTTTACGATGTCACGTAATATCGAACGTCTGTGCCAGCATCAAACTCATGGGTATATCTGCTTCAAGGCAATATCAGGTTTGGTCGCGAACGCAATTTCCCCAGAAAGCCACACGTCATTCAACGTTTCGCATTGCCCGCCCAGTCTTTTGGAACACAAAGTTGATCTGTAATGGGAATCCTGCTCAGAACGCTTGTCATCAATACTGAACTCATTAAATCCGCGACTAAATATAAATTGTTGTGGTTGGTTCTTGAATTTCTCCACAGTAAGATTAATAGTCTATTCAGATTAATGGCATAGCTGATCCCTAAAGATTTCCTCTGGGGTGTCGAGATATCCGATTGGTTAGTAAAGGTAAGGGGTTGTTATGCAACATCAGAAAATGTTGGGGCTGGCTGAGTGGGTCTATTTCCTCAGTCAAGTTGATATTCCGGTATTGAAACAAACTGCACGCAATCTGTCTGCATTGCGCCAAAATGAAAAAAACCTTAGTGCGCGGGGTGTTGCCAATGTTATCAGGCACGATCCAATGATGACCGCCAAGCTGCTGCGTCATTTGCAACAGCAAAAGCATGCCAGTCAAAAGCATGAAGTGGTGGAGGTAGATCAAGCATTAATGATGTTGGGTCTCGATATCTTTTTTAAAAAAGTGCCGGCAGATCCGCTGGCGGAAACATTGCTAAGTGGGCAGATGGATGCCTTGAGCTGCTTGTTGCGAGTGATGCATCGTTCAAACCGTGCGTCCACTTTCGCTGTGGATTGGGCGGTACGCTTGAATGATATGCATCATGAGGAAGTACGTATCGCTGCGTTGCTATTTGATATTGCCGAATTGCTAATGTGGTGTTTTGCGCCAGTAGATATGCTGAAGATCCGTGCCATGCAGCAACAGGATAAAACGCTGCATAGCAGCGAAGCGCAAGAACGGGTGTTAGGCTTTGCATTGTCTCGTTTGCAATCTGAATTGGCATTAAAATGGGCACTACCCAGGCTGCTGATCACGCTGATGGATGGCGAGTGTGCCGATCAACAGCGCGTACGTAATGTTTTTCTCGCCATTAATCTTGCGCGCCATTCTGCCAATGGCTGGACCGATGAGGCTCTGCCCGAAGACTATATCGACATCGGTGAGCTCTTGCACATGCAGCCGGAAGAGGTGAAGGTTATGATCGGTGCGCAAGAGTAAGACCTATGCGCACCTGACAATCCACGTCCCTGATTTTTCAATGCAAAATTCTACACTCACTCTGTGAGTCAAATATTGTGGTGCTGACGTACGGCAGCCGTTACTTGCTGCGCAAGATTGTGGGCTAAGCAATCAAATTCGATGATTTCAGTCATGCCGCGCAGCCACGTAAGCTGGCGCTTAGCCAGTTGGCGCGTGGCGATGATGCCTTTGTCTAATAACTCTGCTTCGTTTATTTCTCGGGTGAGAAATTGCCATGCTTGACGATAGCCTACGCAGCGCATGGAGGGCAGGTCGGGATGCAACGAATATTTTTCTTTAAGTTCGAGCAATTCGTCCACCAAGCCAAGTTTAAGCATGGCAGAAAATCGCGTGGCGATACGTGCATGCAGCTTGCTACGTTCACTCGGAATGAGCGCAATCTGCATGACGTGATAAGGCAACGGATATTTGTTTTGCTGTTTGAATAGCGCTGACATCGGTAGTCCGGAGAGTTGATAAACTTCCAGCGCACGCTGGATACGCTGCGCATCGTTTGGTTTTAGAAGTGCAGCCGTTTCTGGATCAACCTGGGCCAATTCGGCATGAAGTGCAGGCCAACCGATCCGCACGGATTGTTCGTCCAAAGCGGCTCGCACTTTTGGGTCGGCCTGTGGTAGTTCATTCAGGCCAAAGTGCAAGGCGCGGAAATACAACATGGTGCCGCCCACCAGCAAAGGAATGCGTCCGCGCTGGGTGATGTCATTCATCAGGCGTAGTGCGTCATGGCGAAAAGCGGCGGCAGAATAGACATTGGTTGGGTCAAGTATATTGATCAGGTGGTGCGGCGCGTGAGCGAGGACGGCTGCCTCGGGTTTGGCAGTGCCGATATTCATATCCCGATACACCAGCGCGGAATCAACGCTAATGATTTCTAGCGGCAGTTGCTGTGCCAGTTCTACAGCCACTTGGGTTTTTCCGCTGGCGGTAGGGCCCATCAGGAAAAGAGCGGGAGGCAGTGTGTTCATTTTCCCCGCATGAACAGCGTATCCAATTCCGCAATACTCATTTGAAACCACGTCGGGCGACCATGATTGCACTGGCCGGAGCGTTCCGTACGTTCCATTTCACGCAGGATATTATTCATCTCAGGCACGGTCAGGATTTGATTGGCGCGCACCGCAGAATGGCAGGCCAGCGTGGACAATAGTTCGTTGCGTCGTTCGGTCAGCACTCGAGTGGCGCCGTATTCACGCATTTCGTGCAATACATCACGTGCGGCAGCTTCGGCATGAGTCTGTTTAAGCATAGCAGGCATGGCCCGCACTGCCAGAGTTGTCGGCGACAATGGAGCGATATCAAAACCGAGTTGTGCCATGGCTGCGTGTTCTTCTTCGGCTGTGGCAATGTCCAATGCTTCGGCCGCAAAGCACACCGGGATTAGTAGCGGTTGCATGGGAATTTGTTGCCGGTCAAGCGCTGTTTTAAGTCTTTCATATACGATACGCTCGTGGGCGGCGTGCATGTCCACCACCACCAACCCATGTACGTTTTGCGCCAGAATGTAGATGCCGGCAAGCTGTGCCATGGCAAAGCCGAGTGGTGGAATTTCAGTTTCTGGGGGGGAAGATTGAGAGTGAGGTTGAGTGCTTAAAAAGGGCGCGTCATTGAATTTTTCCTCCTCTCCATCCCTGTTTTCCTTCTTGCCAAAGAGAGCATCGTAAAAAGCCAGCGGCTGTGATGCCATGTGCAATTGCATTGGCTGCTGTATCGACATGGTTCGTTGCACGGATGAAACCTGGGCTAGTTGATTCGATAAGTCAGATGCGTTTTCTGTCAAAGCCACGGGCGTGCTCAACACTTGTTGCAGCGTATGGAACACGAATTGATGGATGGCCTGGCTCTCACGGAAACGAACTTCGCTCTTGGCCGGATGTACATTCACATCCACCAATTCTGGCGGCATATCTAGAAACAGCACAAAGGCGGGATGGCGTTGGTGATGAAGGATATCCTGATAGGCTTGTCGGATGGCATGGGTGACGATCTTGTCGCGGATAAAACGTCCATTCACAAAAAAATATTGAGCGTCGCGTGATGCTTTCGAATAAGCGGGCAGGGAAGCCATGCCGTATAAATGCAATCCGGCAGCCTTGCGTGAGACAGGCACCGCGCTCTGCGAAAATTCTTTGCTTAGTATGGCTTCGATGCGTTTTGGCAATGCATCTGCATTGTCTTCCCAGCTTGTTTTAGAAACCTGGTAGATCGAAGCAAGCGGTGCATTGCCTGAGCGCGATAGAGTGGGTAATTGCAACATCATGCGGTTGTGGTGCTGCAGGCTGAAGGCAACATCCGGGCGAGATAGCGCGATGCGCTTGAAGGTTTCCTCACAATAAGCGAGCTCGGTGGCTTCGGACTTGAGAAATTTGCGCCGCGCCGGGGTGTTGAAGTACAGCTCGCGAATTTCCACGCTGGTGCCTTGGCCGTGTGCTGCAGGTATAACCTCGCTCTGCGTGCCATCCCCGGATTGAATCTGCCAAGCATGCGTGCCTTCCGTCTGGCGGCTGGTAAGCGTTACCTGCGCCACGGCCGCCATGCTGGCCAAAGCCTCTCCGCGAAAGCCCATGCTGGCGACGCGCTGCAAGTCGGCGAGTGAGGCAATTTTGCTGGTCGCATGGCGCATCAGAGCGAGCGACAACTCTTCTGGCGCGATGCCACTGCCATTGTCGCGCACACGCAGCAACTTCACGCCGCCGCCTTCCAGTTGCACGATTATGTCGGTGGCACCTGCATCCAGACTATTTTCCAGTATCTCCTTCAGCGCGGCAGCAGGACGTTCGATAACTTCGCCGGCGGCGATTTGGTTGATGAGCAGATCAGGTAAGAGTTGTATGGTGGACATATAAAATGATTCAGGTTGCGGGTGCCGAATTATAACTTTTTCATGCTATGGCAGTGCGGTGGCGGAGATAAAATCGTATAATCCCGAGTTAATAAAATTTTTATTGCCCGGTATAGCCGGGTTTTTTAATATGTTAGGGTCTGGAGCGCAGAATTTTTGCCCGTATGTAAGCAAGATATCCGGCTTGCAGTTGGGTGTATGACATCCCGGTTTTAAATTCACAGCGCATGATAAATTTAGGAGTTTGCACTGCATGGAAAGCTTGAATTCTCAGCAACGTAGTACTGATAGTGGAGTTGCTCCACCCCCAGTTTTGAAACTGGGATTCGGAATGAAATTTGAAGATATCTATAGCTGCGATGGGTTACTCCGCATCGACGCTTGTTTCCTGGCTGAGCTTGCTGAAAGCGAACCATTACTGGCGGAAAGGCTGGCGGCGGCGCGTAATGAACCGGACCATATGACGCATCTGGAAGAATCGCAGCTTATTATTAATCTGGCTCCGCATCTGGAAGATTTTCTTGGTCAATTATTCGATATTCAGATTGCGCTACGCGAGTTGGCGGAACGACACCATGAGCTGGCTCCGCTGTTTCACTGCAAACGGATTTTTGTGCAGCGTAAGGCAGTCCAGAAATATAAGGCGGCGGATGCTGCGGCTTTTGATGGCGACGACCTCAGAACCGCTTTGTTGCAAACTTTCGGCGACACCACCAGTGAAATAAGCGAATTACTTTTTGCCCGTAAAGTTAACGGCTGGCTCGATGCCGAGGCAGAAAATATCGACAAACTTGATACTGCCATGCGTTACGCGGCGTGGGCGGTGCTGACCACGGCTGGTAAAAAACGCCACGGGCAGGGAGTGTTGTTCAAGATTCCTGCCAAGCTCGACTTACAGCGCCTGGTGCCTATCATTCCAGTAGAAAATGTTTCCTACACTGCGCATCGTCTCGCGGATAGCCATCTCCGCCATCGCGAAGGTTTTGCCCTGACAGATAAGGGTACGGACTTGGCGGGTGCCTTGGGTGAAGCGAATTACTGCATTTGGTGCCATGAGCAAGGCAAGGATTCCTGCTCGGTCGGTATGCGGGAAAAAACCGGGGCTGATGGTTCTCCACCGCCATTCAAGAAAAGCACTTTCGGCATTCCGCTGGCGGGTTGCCCTGTGGATGAGAAAATTTCAGAATTCCATCAAGTTAAAGCTTCCGGTCTGGCATTGGGCGCTTTGGCTGTCATTGTTGTAGACAATCCGATGTGTGCTGCAACTGGTCATCGCATTTGCAATGACTGCATGAAATCTTGCATTTATCAAAAGCAGGAGTCGGTAAACATTCCACAGGCTGAAACCCGGTCATTGAAGGATGTTCTGGAACTGCCGTGGGGCTTTGAAATTTACAGCCTGCTCACCCGCTGGAATCCGCTCAATATTCGTCGCCCCTATCCGCGAGCTGCCACCGGCAAGCGTGTGCTAGTGGTCGGCATGGGTCCCGCCGGTTTTACGCTGGCACATCATTTAATGAATGATGGTCATATTGTTGCCGGTGTCGATGGGTTGAAAATCGAGCCCTTGCCGGGTGATTTATCCGGCGTGGATGCAGGTGGAAATCGAGTGGCATTTAGGCCGATCTACGATGCAAGCACATTGAAGGAGTCGCTGGATAACAGGGTTATGGCCGGTTTTGGCGGGGTGGCCGAATATGGTATTACAGTTCGATGGGATAAGAATTTTCTAAAAATCATTCGCCTGTTGCTTGAGCGGCGCGCACAGTTCGCGCTGTTCGGCGGCGTGCGTTTCGGTGGAACCATTACTGCCGAAAGTGCTTTTGAGCTGGGCTTCGATCATATTGCACTGGCTGCTGGCGCTGGCCGCCCGACATTGCTTGACATACCAAACGGCATGGCATGCGGTGTTCGCACTGCGTCGGATTTTCTTATGGCGTTGCAACTGACGGGTGCCGCCAAGCCTGACTCCATCGCTAACATGCAAGTCCGCTTGCCAGTTGTAGTAATCGGTGGCGGCTTGACCGCCATTGATACAGCCACTGAATCGCTCGCCTATTACCCGGTGCAAGTTGAGAAATTTCTTTGCCGCTATGAAACGCTGGTGGCAGAAAAGGGCGAGGCGGCATTGCGTAGCATGTGGTCGGCGGCTGAAGCAATTATTGGCGATGAATTTTTGAGTCATGCTCGGGCTATACGCGCGGAGCGGGCCATGGCCTCGATCGAAGGACGTAACCCCAATATCCTTCAGCTTATAAAGTCATGGGGGGGGGTCACTTTGGCCTATCGCAAACGCCTGATCGACAGCCCTTCATATACCCTCAATCATGAGGAAGTGGAAAAGGCTCTGGAGGAAGGAATTTATTTTGCCGAAGGCTTGACTCCGGTGCGTGTAGAGGTGGATGCGAATGGCGATGCGACTGCCATGGTGGTGATGAACCAAATATTGGATGCCGAGGGAGCTTGGCAGAAAGCCGGGCAAATACATCTGCCGGCGCGTACCATTTTTGTGGCTGCGGGCACCCAGCCGAACACTGTGCTTGCACGCGAGTTTCCAGAGCAGTTCAAGCTTGATGGACGTTACTTCCAGGCATGTGACGAACAGGGGGAACCAGTCAGGCCAGAGCGGAGTAATGCCAAGCCGGCCAAGGCACACGTGCTTCAGTATAAACACCACGATGGTCGTTTTGTCAGCTTTTTCGGTGACCTGCATCCTTCTTATTCCGGTAACGTAGTCAAGGCCATGGGCAGTGCGAAGCAGGGTTATCCGGTGCTGAGCAAGGTGCTGTCACAGGTTGCCGCTGCAGCTAAAGTGAATAATCAGGAATTTCTTGCACGCCTGGGCAACGATCTGCGCGCCACCATACATCAAGTGGTACGTCTGACCCCCAATATTGTCGAGGTGATCGTCAAAGCCCCTGCCGCAGCGCGTAGCTTTCAGCCGGGGCAGTTTTATCGTCTGCAGAATTACGAGACTCATGCCGCACAAGTCGAGGGTACGCGTATGGTCATGGAAGGTTTAGCCTTGACCGGCGCCTGGGTTGATGCCGAGCAAGGCTTGCTCTCTACTATCGTGCTGGAAATGGGCGGTTCGTCGCAGTTATGTGCCGAGCTGAAGCCCGGTGAATCGGTAGTGCTTATGGGGCCAACGGGTACACCCACTGAAATTGTCCCGGGGGAAATAGTGTTGCTGGCTGGTGGAGGCTTAGGCAACGCCGTACTGTTTTCCATCGGCAAGGCATTCCGTAGCGTAGGCTCTAAAGTTCTATACTTTGCCGGCTACAAAAAAATGATAGATCGTTACAAGGTGGAAGACATCGAAATGGCCGCTGATGTGGTGATTTGGTGCAGCGATGAAGCACCCGGATTCATGCCGGATCGTCCCCAAGACCGAACTTATGTAGGCAACATCGTGCAGGCCATCAAAGCCTACGCCAGCGGCGAATTGGGACAGCCAGACATCGCGGTGAATCAGGTCGACCGCATCATAGCGATTGGTTCAGACAGAATGATGGCCGCCGTTGCGGCAGCCCGACATGGCGAGTTAAAACCCTACATGAAACCGGATCACCACGCCTTTGGTTCCATCAATTCGCCAATGCAATGCATGATGAAAGA
>CAIRGS010000115.1 GCA_903878125.1 uncultured Nitrosomonadales bacterium
GGATCATGCGCACAATTTCCAGTTTGAAACTGGTGTCGAATTTTTTTCGTTGCTTTGTCATTTGGTACTCCTCTGATGGTGGATTTTCCACCTATCGGGGTGTCCGTGTAAATTAGACCACTACATATAAGCAGTTCACCAGCGAGGCACGATACCAGATTTACTGTCTGCAACAAGCTGGTTTGAATTAAACCGAGATCGCCACAATAATTGGCGTAGACAAGGGCACGATTTCACGGGAGTGCAAGTGTAACGAGGGCGACCAAAGCAGGCGCAGCTATTCAGGTCGAGCGCCGACAATCCTGTACGAATGGCATGCGCTTCTCATCAGCCCCCGAAACTGGCAGCTTGTCCTTATGATGTACCTGAACCCTTATCAGCACAACAAAGACGAACCAAAAAAGGAGATTTGGAGAACAAAATAGCAGCATGAATATAACCATTCAGGCGACAGTTAGCTTAGAATCACTGGTACTGCAAGGGGTAATTAGTGGTTAATTTACAGGACGCTATAAAGTTTGGCAGAATTCTGCCGTTATGACTGCAACCGAGAGGTGATTATTAGGATGCGGCAGAGCGAACAATGACAACAAGCATCAATAAAAGCTTCGCTGTATGAACGAAATCTCGTTCATTTTTTTCATCACACCTATTTCCCCGCATGCACTAACGTGGTCGCCTCTAAATAGCATTATGAAAATGATTCCGGCAGTTAACTTGAAAGCGAAAGATATATCCATGTTTAATAAACTATCACTAGCTGTAATCTGCACATTAGTAAGCAGCCTTTCATTTGCTCAGCCAATACCTGGACTAAGTACAGTAAGTGGTCATGAGCTTGGACTAACAATTTCCAACTACTTCTACAAAGAGCAGAGCTTGGACGTCGATATTAAAGGTCAAAATAAAGGGGGTGTTGCTTACACAGGTACTCTTGCTTTCGGGGGTAACTGGTTTGCGAAGGCAGACTTAAGGTATGTTAATGGAAAAGTGGACTACTCTGGCTCAGGCACTACAAAAGGAAATCCTGATTGGTACTATGACGCAAGAGGCCTTTTTGGTAAGGACTTCATTGTCTCCGGACACGTTATTGCTCCCTATGCAGGTTATGGATATAGGTATCTGTTCAATGATCTTAGAGGAACCCTTACAACTGGGGCAGAAGGCTACAGAAGAGAAAGCAATTATTGGTATATACCGATAGGTATTAATCACAAAATGCACTTGACTGGTCATAGTAAATTGGAAACGATCATTGAATATGACCATCTCCTGGATGGTAAACAAGTATCCAGATTATCTGATGTTCCCGGCTATAGTGACGTTAAAAATAATCAGAATAAAGGCTATGGGTACCGCATATCTTCTGCGTATATAGAGAATAATTGGGCTCTCGGACCATACTTTTACTATTGGAATATTAATCAATCAGAGATTGTTGTAGTAAATGGAGTAACACAAACATTCGCCGTTTATGAGCCAAAAAATAACACTAAAGAGCTTGGGTTTAAGGTGTCATATAAGTTTTGATTTATGGGTGGCCGATGGAACCGGCGAGGGATTTACCACTGGACGCACTCAGCATTGAGTGCGTTTCAAGCCCGGTAGCTCGGTAGCTCGGTTGGGCTTCATTTCGTTCAGTCAGACTTGGCTGAAAAAATTTATCAATTTTAAATCGGTGTTGGTTGCTCACATCCAGCGCCCTTCTTATTCTGACCACAGGGTCGGCTTCTCCAATTCGTTTGCAAGGTTATGTGTAGGTTCACTTGCGTTACGGTCTGCGCTCTTGCTGTTTGATACTCACGATTCCGTGTTACCACGATGCCGTTTCCTCATGCTCTATTCCCTTGTTCTTTGCCCACATGAAAAGTCCTGAATAGCCACAGTGTTCAGCTGTGCGAATGAGGCGACAACTAGCCTGATACAGGGGGATACATTCAGCCACACGCACACGTCAAAGTTCCATGCCGTCTCCTTTCGAATTACAATCGGATCAACCCGTAGCATCTTTTATCATTAGGGATGGCTACAACTGCACTGAGTGCTAGAGGTTTGGGGTCACGATTCCAACCGCAGGCAGCGACAGGGTAATGTTTGCAAGCGTACACACAAGGGTGAGTGCCGATCCTGACGGTTATGCTTAACAGATCAAAAAGCTTGAAATTACAACGTTGCCCTACAAAAATTTCATTTATGCCTGATTTGCATTCAACCCCGAAATATCTCCAGCAAAAGTCGAACAGTGACTCGCCCAGTATTGCCTCCACTCGTTTTCCCATACTGGTTCTTGCCATTGCATATACGCTGTTTGTAATCTACGGTAGCCTCGTACCCTTGAATTTTCAGCATCATTCATGGGATGAAGCGGTTGAGGCATTCAAAAATATACGTTACCTGAACTTGGGGATTGGTTCTCGCGCAGATTGGGTGGCAAACATTCTGTTGTTTGTGCCTTTGGCTTTTGTGTGGCTAGGCGCACTGTGGCACTCAACAAGCGTGGCTTGGCGTATCGTGGCAATGCTATTCGTGCTGCTTGCCTGCACCGGCCTGAGCATAGCGATCGAGTTCACCCAGATTTTCTTCCCTCCACGTACCGTTTCGCTGAATGATATTTTTGCCGAGATTATTGGCGTTGCATTGGGCATTGCGCTATGGCCTGTTATTGGCATGCGTCTCGAGCATTTGGTGCGAGGGGTATTCCAGGGCGGTACGATTGCGCGTTATGCTGTTCTGGTCGTGTATGTACTCGCATATGCAGCACTGAGTTTATTTCCTTACGATTTTTTACTGACCTATGAGGAGTGGCAAGCGCATTTAGCATCGGACAAAGTCGGGTGGTTATTTGTACCGAGTTGCGGAGGTGGGTGCGTGTGGAAGTTGATTCCAGAAATTCTAGTGTTTGCTCCCATGGGTATATTGGGTGTAATAGCCTTCGGGAAGATGCAACGTTATTCGCTCTTGCTGGCGGCAGCAGTTGGGATGTTGTTGGGCGTACTGATCGAAGGATTGCAGCTGACAATTGCGTCCGGCATCAGTCAAGGCGCCTCGATTGGCTCAAGAGCGGTAGGCATGATGCTCGGGATATGGCTGGCTCAGTCAGCAAATAGTGTTGATTGGTTCAGAGTGCGTCAGTTTGCGCACGGTACGTTAGTGCTCGGCATGCTTCCCTACCTTATCATGCTGGCCTGGTTGAGCAAATGGTTCTCAAGTAGCTGGCTTGGCATGTCAGAAGGAATGGAGCGGTTTGGGCATACGCATTTCTTACCGTTTTACTACCATTACTATACCTCTGAGGCGGTGGCACTGGTGAGCCTCCTGTTTCAGGCGGGACTCTACTTACCCATCGGTGCGGGGATGTGGTTCTGGGACTGGGTGGGTCAATCAGGCAAGTCGAAGCGCTCTCTCGTATGGCCGGCGATCACTGCGGGTTTGCTCGCCAGTGTAGTTGAAGGGGGCAAGCTTTTTATCGCGGGTCAACACTCGGATCCGACCAATATCTTAATAGCAGCAGCAGCGGCACTGGCGGCGTATCAGTTGCTGCAGATGCTATTTACTGAGACGCCAAGTCAAACCACAGTTCTTATGGAACCAGCGCGCAAACCAAGCGCCATGCAACCAGCGCACAAACCAAGCACCATAGTTCGGAAAACCCACTGGTCAAGGATGCTTATTGGTACTGCAGCTTTGTGCTTGGCTGCAATGGCAGCATTAACCAGTCCGCTTGGCGCTGCTTGGGTGTTGCCGCTGTTCTTGGCCTATATGGCGTTATTGTGGTGGCGGCCAGACTTATGGCTGGTGTGGGTTCTTGCCTTGTTGCCGCTGCTGGATTTGACGCCATGGAGTGGCCGTTTGTATTGGACTGAGTACGACACCTTGCTCTTGGCGACGATAGGTGTTGGCTATTTGCGTCTTGGTTCGCACGCGCAACTCGCGCTACGCAGGCCGGCCAAGCTATTGTTGGCGCTGTTCGGTTTATCCGCAGTTATCAGCTTGGGTATTGGTTTATGGCCTTTAGGCGCACTCGATCACAATTCATTTGCGAGCTATACCAGTTCCTACAACGCGCTGCGCGTGGCGAAGGGATTGTTGTTTGCCTGGGCGTTTATCCCGTTGCTGGGGTATGAATGGAATGAGCCAGCAACAGCTTCACGGCGGCTGGCATTCGGAATGACACTTGGACTAGCGGCAGAAGTGCTATACGTGCTGTGGGAGCGCGCGACATTTTCCGGGTTATTCAATTTCGAAACTGATTATCGCATTACGGGCTCTTTCCCCGGCATTCATATCGGCGGTGCATATATAGAGGCATATTTGGTGACTGCATTGCCATTCGTGGCGCTATGGGCCTGGCAGCAGCGGCATATGGGAGTCACGGTGCTGGCGTCCGGATTGTATGGCTTAGGTGCATATAGCGTCATGGTGACCTTCTCACGGGGCGGACAGGCAGCCTTTGTATTGACGACGCTAATAATAATATTTGGCTTCGTGCACCTTGCGCTACGCGACCGTGTCAGACGCTTTCTTGGGGTGGGTGCTGTAATCTTGATTGGCGGCGTGATAATGGCTGTTGCCTGGCCTGTCTTCAGTGGGAAATACAGCCAGTCACGCTTGGCGACAACTAAGCAGGATATCGTTACACGTACCGACCATTGGGCGGATGCGCTGAATATCCTTCGATTGCGAAGCGCCTCAATTTTCGGGGTTGGGCTAGGTACATTCCCAGCAGCCTATTTTTGGGACTCTAGCGAATTGTCGCGCCCCTCAACGTATGCATTCGTCACGCAAAATGGGAACACTTTCTTGCGGCTCGGTAGTGGAGAAACCCTGTATTTTGAGCAGCCAGTGGCGATAGTACCGGAACAACAATACACGCTCTCGATGGACTTGCGCAGTAGCGCTAATAATGCCGAATTGACCGTGCCCATCTGCGAAAAAGCACTGCTTTATTCATTTACGTGCGTCTGGACAACGCTGAAAATCAAAGCGCCATCCGGCCAGTGGGAGCATTATGAGGTACCTATCCATGCCAAGAATTTCGGCCCGCCGAATAGCCTGTTCCCACGCCCTGTTAAGTTATCGATCTTCAATGGTCATGCCGGCACATTAGTGGATGTAGGCAATGTGGCCCTGCGAGATTTGTCGGGCAATAATTTGGTGCATAACGGAGACTTTTCTGAGGGGATGCATCGTTGGTTTTTTTCTACCGATAGCCATTTGCCGTGGCACGTCAAGAATTTATATATTCATGTTCTATTTGAACAGGGGTGGCTTGGACTTATTGGTTTCATGATATTAGTCATTTATGTCATGGTGCGGTTGCTACTGCGCGTTTGGGGCAATGAGCCAGTGAGTCTGGCATTATTTGCATCCCTCATTGCTTTTCTCGTAGTAGGCTTGGTGGATAGCCTGGTTGATGAGACCCGCATGGGATTTTTGTTTTACTTGCTTCTGATTGCAGGACTAATGACAGATAAGGGTTCGACTCGACATGGCAACTATCAAACCGGGCGCATTGCTTAATTGTTATAGGCAGCTTCAACTCTGATAAATATTTTGCTTCCAGTTTGGCTCATTTGTATGGGCAGGAAGTGCAAATTAATTTGGAATAAACTGCTCTCATCAAGGTAACTCATCTTCTGCCGGAACCGGTTGTTGGCTAGAGTTCACAGCCGCATCTTCTCCCACTTCTTTTGGCGAACCGCGTTTGGCGATTGGTTTTGATGAGGTTTGTTCGGGCAGGGGTTGAGCCTTATCAATGAGCGGTTTCAAAGTGGGCAAGAGGTATTTCAAAACTTGCGTAGAGAGTGCTGAAGTAAATTGATAGTTAGCCGCGTCCGCGCCTGGCACAAATGCGGTCAGTGTTCCGAAAAATCGATCTCCGATGAAGAAAACAAATGTGGCGGAGCGGTTCACCGCATGGGATTCCTTGATTACACCCGCCGAGGAAAAAGTGACATAACGATGATCGCCGGTTCCAGTTTTGCCGCCTATAGGAATCCAGGTGCCATCTTCTTTCACAATGGCGTGGCTGAGTCGCGACGCTGTGCCTTTTTCCACTACTCCGGTCAATAGGTCACGCACCGCAGCTGCCAAGTCGGGTGAGAACATTTTTTCGCCTTGGTTGGGGGTGTGTTCCACAATGGTTTCAAAGGGAGTGCCCGCTGCAAAGTGCAGACGTTCGATGAGCATCACGGGTACCCGAACGCCATTATTCAGGATAATACCCATCAGTTCGGCGAGTGCGGCAGGGCGGTCAGCTGAGCTGCCTATAGCCGTGGCTAGCGATGGTACAAGTGCATCGAAGGAGTAGCCGAGGCGTTTCCAACTGCGGTGAATCTCCAGAAAAGCTTCCAGTTCCAGCAGGCTGCGGATTCGGATGTCCTGTGCATTCTTGTGGATGGTCTTGAATAGCCAGCGATAGACAGCCACACGCTCCTCGCTGCTGGCTTTGATCACGTCCTTATGTTTCGCATTCGGGTGGCTAATCAAATAGCGCACGAGCCATAGTTCCAGGGGGTGTGCAGCTGCGATATAACCTTGGTCCGCCAGCGAGTATTTGCCTGGCGCATAGCGCTGATACTTGTCATGGAGAATGCGCTCGTCTGATCCCAGAAGGCCAGGCAGACGCGATGTCATGAACTTATTGAATTGAGCGGGCGTAGCCTCAGAGTGAATATAACGGTAAGCGGCGGCAAGTCGGCGCGGCGTGTGGCGGAAGCTGGAAAAAAATATTTCGTCAATCTCGCTGGCTGTTTTGTTTTTGTATTTAAGATAAAAACGATTGATGAATTCCGTGCCTTCCTTGTCCGCAAATCGCATGAGGTATGACTCGCGATCAGGATGGTCAGCATCCTTGAGTATCTTGGCTGATGAACCCTTGATATTAAGCATGTGGTAGCGCACGATATCGCGCATAAGGCGGATGTAAACGAGGTTGACGGAATTGAGCGTCGCTTCGCGCACACTCAGTGTCCTGCGGTCGTCTTCATGTTTGAAATTCTGGAAATAATGCGCTCCACCACCGGTAAAAAACTGTTCATTAGGGTTGGCAGAATATTTTCGTTCCAAGGCTGCTCCCAGCATGGCTGCCAAACTTTTATCCGTGCTTTGCTGCAGATATCCGATCGCCCAGCGACTGAGGACATCGTTAGGATCGCTTACTTCTTTGTGTAGCGATTCCGCTTCGAGTAAGGCATATTTTCGATGCAGTGCTTCGACAATTTCAAGATACGTTACCAACGTCCTAAGCTTTGCTGTGGATCCAAGATCCAGCTTAGTACCTTTATTGATGTCCAAGGGTTGATCGAAGTTGTCAGCCTGAATTCGAAATTTTGCACCATGCGGGGTCAGCTCTGAAAGCGTGAAGCTGTAAATTATTTTGGCCGGATCCGCTTCGCTCAGCAGGTGATTGCCATAGAGTCCCGCAGCGCGCGCATATTCCGGATTCTTGAGCTGGCGCAAGATATCGGTGGTCTTTTTTTGCAGCTCGCCGTCGAGCGTGCTGTGCACCGATAGATCCAGACGATCCAGCTCATACAAACGTGGTAATCCCAGTTGGGAAGCAAGACGTGCGCGCACCGCATTGGCAGCCTTGGAGGCAGAGAAGCTTTTGGTTTCCTCCGGCACAGCGGCATTAAGGAAGCGAAGCGGTACTTTCAGCGCAGCCTCACTGAGGTTGGGTGAAATTACGCCAGCCTGCGCCAGTACGCGCAAGTGGCTATTGGTAAGCTCGTTCAGCGCTTTGCGATCGCTAATCAAATAACCGGAAGGCCTGCGCTGGGCGATCATGAGACTTAGCACATGTTTATAGTAACGTGCTGCCTCGGCAAGGTTCGTGCCGCCAGCAGACCAGGCTTTCAGGATGCGATTGGTCTGTTCAAAATCCAGGCCGTACCATGCCCACAACCCGTCGCCCAGTCCGTTTGCTTCCCCGAAGCCCGAGGCGGCGGCAAGCGGAACCGTATTAAGATAATCGACTACGATACGCTTGCGGGCAGGCATTGTTTCCTCCCCGTCCAGATAGGCGCGCACGGAGGCGGATGCGACCTGCTGCATTTTGTCATGGGGGCTGAGGGTCATCCCGTGGGGAGAGTGTCGGTATTTCTCAATTTGAGTTGCCAGTGTGCTACCGCCCGGTACGTCGTGTTCGGGGCGAACGAACTGAATCGCCTTGTCCAGCACTGCCTTCCCAAGCCGGATCCATTCGATGGCAGGATTTTTTTTAGGTTGGGCCGGATCCAGGAGTTCACGATTCTCGATAAATAGCAGGCTGTTCGTTACCAGCGGCGGAACCGATTCAAGGTTTTCATAAACGCGAGTGGGAAAAACAGCACGGTAAAGTGGCTGGCCGTTGCTATCGACAATTTTGAGACCGGTCTGTGCTTTTTCCCGGTAGGGAACGAATAATCCTTGCTCAACGAGTTCCTTCATATGCGGGGAAATTCGTGCCTGAGAATGCACATGGAAGCCTCGTTCAGTCAGATTTTTAAGTAACTCTGGTAACCGACTATATCCAAGGCGCATGTCATATGGCCCTGCCTGTGGTAAATGTAAACCACCATTTGAGCCGCTTTTTACCTCCCAGCGAAGATCTTTGGCTAGTTTTGCCAGGCGGTCTGCCTGGTATGCAGAGGTTACTGTTTCTCGATAAATAAAGAAGGCAGCAAGGGCCAGCGCAATAAAAAGCAAGATTAAAACAGCAAGGGCTAAAAATTTGAGCGTGCGCTTTATGATTGAGCTACCAGGATGATTGAGAAGCACTTGTTGAGTTCTTCTTGAGAAGGCAAGCGTGTGGATTCAAACTGAAATTGCACCAAGTGATTAGACAGATTCAAATTCGTGAGGAATTTTTGAAAATTCAGAGTTTGCCGGAATGTAAGTCATGGGAGTAATTTCAGGGCACTGCATTTATCTGACGCGGAAAACGGGTTTTAGGGGTTGCTCTGAGTAGCGCAAATATCACTTTTTGAAGTATAGCTGATCCAATAAAATATCGTGAAGCCTTCAACCTGTTCAGGTGCTCATCCCGTAGTGATGGTGTCGGTAATGTTGTATAACGTTAAGCTCGGCGTCAAGCAAGCGCCAGTGCTGACACGATAATTGATAAATGTTTGAAAATCTGGCAAAACGGGTTAAGGCTACGCTGAACAAGTCCCTCCGTTCGGGCTGAGCCTGTCGAAGCCAATAGCAACTTATTGATTCACAAGGAGTACGTTTCGACAAGCTCAACGCGAACGGACTTGTTCAGCATTGCCCTAAGACATTAGTAGTGCACAATATGAATAGTTACCTGCATGTGCCTGCATTCGCAGATAAAATTTAGGGAGTTTTAATGGATTTAAAAGAAACGCGTCTTGATTCGATGGCCATGTATGAAGGTAATTTCATCAAGGTGTTTAAAGACAATGTGCAATTGCCGGATGGCAGTGTGAGTACGCGCGAACATATAGCCCATCCCGGTGCGGTGGCGGTGTTGGCAATGCTGGATAATGGCGATCTATTGATGGAGCGGCAATTTCGTTATGCCCCGCAGCGTGAATTCATCGAGCTACCTGCCGGAAAAGTTGATCATGGTGAAGATATTTTGCTCACCGCGCAACGCGAATTGCTGGAAGAAACCGGCTACATTGCCAGCGACTGGACGCATTTGACCACGGCTTGGCCCTGCATAGGTTATGCCAATGAACGTATGGAGTATTTTCTGGCGCGAGGTCTGACCTACCAAGGTAGACAGCTAGACGATGGCGAGTTCCTCGAAGTGTTTGAGCTATCGCCCACCGATGCATTGGACTGGATAAGACAAGGCAAAATCAATGACAGCAAAACCATGGTTGGCATTTTCTGGCTGGAAAAGATTCTAAATGACTGGAAATCATAATATTGCTACTTCAGGATGACGCGCCAAGATGAAGCATGAGAGAGGTAATAATGCACTACATTGGTGAGTATATTTATTAAAGAATATTTATTCAACAGGAATACGTATGTAAATCAAGATACAAGCAAGCTGGAACGAAATTTGCTTATATCTCATGGCTAGTTCATATATGGAGTTATAAATGGAAAATATTGGAAGCCTGAAAATGGGCAGTGACGCGTTGTTTATTTTGCTCGGCGCTATCATGGTTCTTGCGATGCATGCAGGGTTTGCATTTCTTGAATTGGGCACGGTGCGCAAGAAAAATCAGGTAAACGCATTGGTGAAAATTATCACCGACTTCGGCATTTCCACGCTGGCCTATTTTTTTATCGGCTATGGTATCGCCTACGGTGTCAATTTTTTCGCCGATGCTGAACAGTTGGCGCAGAAAAATGGCTATGAACTGGTCAAATTTTTCTTCCTCCTTACCTTCGCCGCTGCCATTCCCGCTATTGTTTCCGGTGGTATGGCAGAGCGCGCCAAATTCAATCCGCAACTAGCCGCCACCTTTCTACTGGTCGGTTTTATTTACCCCTTTTTCGAGGGCATCGCCTGGAACCATCGCTTTGGCGTACAGAGTTGGCTGCAAACCAATTTCGGCGCGGAGTTCCACGATTTTGCCGGTTCTGTTGTGGTGCATGCAGTGGGTGGCTGGATAGCACTCGCGGCCGTTTTATTGCTTGGTGCGAGGCGCGGACGCTACACCAAGGAAGGGCGCGTCGCGGCGCATCCGCCTTCCAGTATCCCCTTTCTTGCACTAGGTGCATGGATACTCACCGTTGGCTGGTTCGGTTTTAATGTCATGTCAGCGCAAGAAGTAGGCAAGATTAGTGGCCTGGTTGCAGTTAACTCGCTGATGGCGATGGTGGGCGGCACACTGGTTGCACTTTTTGTTGGCAAGAACGACCCCGGCTTCGTACATAACGGCCCATTAGCCGGGCTGGTAGCCGTATGTGCCGGCTCGGATGTGATGCATCCCCTGGGCGCATTGTTGACCGGCGGCATTGCGGGCGGGTTGTTCGTTTGGATGTTCACATTAACGCAGAACCGGTGGAAAATTGATGACGTGCTCGGCGTCTGGCCGCTTCATGGATTGTGCGGGGCATGGGGCGGCATCGCAGCAGGCATCTTCGGGCTAAAGGCATTGGGAGGGCTTGGCGGAGTCAGTTTTACGGTGCAAATAATCGGTACGCTGTTGGGTATTGTTATTGCATTTGGCGGCGGTTTTTTAGTCTATTTTTTGCTGAAGAAAACCGTCGGTATTCGACTGAGCGCGGAAGAGGAATTCAATGGTTCTGATTTAAGCATACACAAGATTACAGCAACACCGGAACGTGAATCGGGGTGGTAGCCTGGTGTCTGTTTAGGCATAAATTGTATGAGCAAAGCTCCAATATATATTGTGGCAGCAGGCACCACCAGTACGACTGTTGATCCATTTGGCCCCGCAGTCTCGCATCTGGCAGCTTTAGATCCCGATTGGACAAGTTTGATTGCTCGCGTTGGCCGGTGTGGATTGCAGCCGAAACTGCAACGCGAACCCTATAAGGCGTTGATCCGGGCGGTCGCCTATCAGCAACTCCATGCGCGGGCTGCCGAAGCAATACTTAACCGATTCCTGGCGCTCTATCCGGACGTATCCTTTCCATCACCGACGAGTATTCTTGCGACCGACGGAAATATTCTGCGCGCCTGTGGCTTCTCTGCTGCCAAGGTTATGACAATTCGCGGTATCGCGGAAGGGACTCTGGATGGGGTCGTGCCTGACAGAAGTGCCGCGTTGGCAATGACCGATGAAGAGCTGATCTCACGGCTGGTTTCGCTACGCGGTATTGGCCGCTGGACGGTAGAGATGTTTCTTATTTTTACACTGGAACGCCCTGATGTTTTGCCCACTGGTGATTTTGGTGTGCGTGAAGGTTGGCGGGTGATGAAGTCACTGCCCAAGCAGCCCTTGCCAAAGGAGCTGTCCAAAATTGGGCTGGCATGGAGTCCTTATCGTTCAACTGCAACTTGATATTTGTGGCAAGCAGCAGATGAGTTTAAGCGATTGAAATACAAGTAGTTAATCATACAAAAACATTTTCCTTTTTTAAGTGTTATCAGGCTCAAACCAGGAGAGTTTTTCTCTGAGTGTTACCACGCCGCCTATGATGACTAAAGTAGGGGCTTTAAGCTTTGCAGCTTCTGCGACTGTTGGTAATGTAGCCAGAGTTCCGCAAACTACACGCTGATTTTGTGTGGTTCCCTGTTGCACGATGGCGGCAGGGGTGAGTTCCGGCAATCCATGCGCTATTAGTTTGGAGCA
>CAIRGS010000116.1 GCA_903878125.1 uncultured Nitrosomonadales bacterium
TGATGGCGTAATTGCTACCCGCCACTGTCCCCGAGTTGGTGATTGTGTTGTTGTAGCCGGCGGTGGCGATGAGCGCCGATATCCCCGAGTTGGTGATCGTATTGTTGCTGCCTTGGGCAGTGATGCCGCCGCCTTCAGCTTTCCCCGAGTTGTTGATCGTGTTGTTGTTGCCATTTGCCCAGATGCCTAGGGCGGCGCCCATCACCATCCCCGAGTTTGTGATTATGTTATCGTCGCCGATAGTTTTAATGCCTACGTCGCTGCTCGTCACCGTCCCTGAGTTGGCAATCCTGATGCCCGTGCCTGTGGCGTAGATGCCGGCCTGCGAGCCCGTCGCCATCCCCAAGTTGGTGATGTTGTTGCCTGTGCCTTCGGCGGTAATGCCAATTTCACCACCCGTCGCTGACCCTGAGTTAGTGATCACGTTGTCGTCGCCATTAGCCTTGATGCCAAAAAGGCCGCCGGCCGCGATCCCCAAGTTGGCGATCGTGTTGTTTTCGCCAACAGCATAGATTCCATAGCCGAAGCTCCCTTTAGCTGTCCCTGAGTTCGTGATTAAGTTATCGTCGCCTAAAGCATAGACGCCATAACCATTGCCCATGGACGTCCCGGAATTTACCACTGCATTATTGTTGCCATTGGCTACGATGCCGGTATGTCCGCCCGAAGAAGTCCCAGAGTTAGTGATCCTGTTATTGTTGCCGTCCGCAATGATGACCTCAACTCCGCTAGTGACTGTCCCTGAATTATTGATCGCGTTGCTATCCCCGAAGGACATAATGCCCTGGTCGCCGCCCGTCACAGTGCCTGAGTTGGTGAAGGTGTTATGGTCGCCCTGGGCGTAGATACCGGAATTTTCACCTGTCGTCGTTCCCGAGTTGGTTATCTGGTTGAGATTGCCCTCTACATAGATGCCCATGATGCCAGTCGCGGACCCCGCATTGTTCACAGTGACGCCACCCGCAGTGCCTTCGATGCCGTTGCCAGAAGTCACGTCGATCACGCCACCTTGTTCCACCGTTACGACATCGCCAGCGCCGAGATAGAGGGTGTCGGTGGTGATCGCTGCCGGAGGCGAAGGGGTGATCGTAAAACTATAGGCGTCAGCTTTGGCGGCTAGGCTCATGCCTGACGCGGAAAGGCCGCAAAACAGGACAAGGCTATGCTTTCGTAGGTTCATGATACCCCCTGAGAAACGCCCTTGGTCTCACGGGGCTAAATTGTGCTTCATTTGGTAGATTAGCGGCACGGCTGGGTCAATAATTAACAGCAAAGTCAACCAAAGGTGCTGCACAAGGCTGGAATTCAAATCAGGCAAGAAAATGGTTTGCAGCAAACGGCAGCCAACATCTTCAGGATCTGAAGTTGTTGGCGATCTGTTGATGAGGTTGCCCTAAATGCCAAGCTGGCGCGATGATCTGTACCAAACATTTCCTAGGTGTACGATGATTTGTATTACCAGCAACCCACTCACTGTGTTAACACAGCATGGCAGGCAGGCAGCGAGCAGGACAGCGCATAGGATGGGCGCTACCAGCACAGCGCACCCAGAACGCGACCAAGCCTTCTGCAACTCTAATCCGCCCGCACACGGCAATGCGAACACTGTGTTACACCAGCAAACTGGGATGACGTGTTAACATAGCAATCTAAGTGGGGAAGGCGTCCGTAAGCACACTACATAATGTGACATTGCATATTAGCCCAACCTCGCGAACAACATGAAGTTTTGGGATGCAACCTGCAGCGTCAACCGAAGCGTCCGCGCAGCTCTTCGATATGGTCACGCACTTCATCTGGATACCCCCAACCCATCTGCCCGTCGATGCGTTCAAACTCCTTTTCAAGTAAGGGTAAGAACTCTGCTGCCAGTGCTTCATCTTGTTCGTTCAGTAGGCGATCCTTGATGCCCTCGACCATTGAACACTGGCTGTCGTAGAAGGTTTCGTCGATGTCACCAAATTTCAGCGTGAAGTCGTTGCCGCACTGGACATAGAAGACCATCAGCGTGAGCAGGCCGCGCAAGTCGCCGTTGGCCTTTTTGTAATCGCTGATCGCTTTTCGCCCCGCAGCCAAGCGCACATCTTGCTTCCAAGGTTCTGTCGGGCTCACGGCCTTGCGTATGCGCTCCTTGTAAGGCGCTAGACCATCGTCGCCGATGGTGCCTGAAAGCAGTCGAGCATGGAGAAAATCGGTACTATTTGCGTCAAATCGGTAAAGGTCTTGGACAAGCCCAATAAGCTCATCGTTTGACCATTGCCCAATGATTTTCTTAACATCTCGCCACATCGGTTTTTTCGCTGTCATGACAATCGGCCTTCTGTGGGGCTATCAGCATTTTTGCGATCTATTGCAGCTTCCGCAAGGGCAGAGACTTCCTCTGCCCGACATTTATCGACGTTTCTAGCCCCAAGGTACCCGATGAACGCCCAAAGTTTATGTTAACACACCAACTGAGCCCGATTGTGATCCGGACAGCGCGGTGGGAGACTGCTACCAGCACAGCATACCCAGAACCTGACCAAGCCTTCCGCAACTCGTTTTGGACCCATCAGCAGCAACGCAGACACTGTGTCGCACCAGCAAACCGGTTCACAGTGTCCAACACAGCAAACCACTAGACTATGTTCAACATACCAAACGAGTCGGCAAAACCCCCGAACCAGCGCAGCAACGCACACAGAAGTGTGCTATGACTGTGCAACGCACGGACTCGGAAGTGTGCTATGTGCTAGTGCTTGATTTTGTGGTGAAAAATGGTGCCCAGAGCCGGAATCGAACCAGCGACACGCGGATTTTCAAGCCAATCAAAAAACAAGTTAATATATTGAATTAAAACAATAATACGGAATAAACTAGACCCACTGTAACAACATCTGTATTTTTGAATATGATTGCCTGACGCTGCTTGCCCAAGGCCATGCGCCCCCAGTTTCTTCAGATAGCACTACTTTGGTGTATGTGTGCTTGGCGCAGCCACATGCCGCGCCAAGCATGGTTCGTCAGCGTCCCTTTGGCCTGCGGCTCACAGCTGCCATAGCCAGCTGCGTATCAAGTTCACCCTGCTGCACTGCGCTTAACAGGGTTTTGATGATTGCAGGGAGCTCAGCCATCTTGGCCACTTCGATAGCAGCAAGACCCGTTCGCATTTCCAGTGGTTTTGACCCGTAACGCACCGCGAACTGAACAGCGCCGCTTTCTTGTTCCTGCCACCACTGCCTCAGGCGCGCATTGGCTTCTGCTCGCTTGCGGGTACCGTCTGCGTCTGTGACCCAGATGATCTTTTTGCGGGAATACTCAGGGCCACCCAGCGCTGCCTCTGCTTGCTTGAGCTGTTCTGTGAGTTGCCCAATCATCTTGTCGCGCCGTTCATCTGTGGCAGACTTCTTGCGCTTGGGCGCAAGCGCCACCAGCTTCAACTTTTCCAATGCACCCATGTCGTCCTCCATCAGCTATGCAATTGCGAGCAACATGCGGTCAACATTCTGATATTCCTACCAAAGATTTGTCATGTGATGAGAACCTGTCTCCATCACGGTTTGCGTCACGACAGCAGCGTTTTTCTTTCGCTGAGTTGGATTGGTCACGGTGGCTTTTGACTGCAGCAGCTGCGCCTCTGCGCTGGGGGCTGCAGGGTCAGCGTGCTGAGTAGCGGCCTGGGCTATGTCCGCGCTGTAGCGCCGTCTAATCGCGCTGTAGCGCCGCAAGCCCACGCTGCGCCAACTGCAGCTTGATGCGGGCAGCACGTTGCATCAGCACATAGTGTTGGCGCTGGATGTCACGCAGCTGGTGGACAAGGGCGTCATGCCGCTCCAACAGCTGGCCTATCTGCTCAGCCAAAGTAGCGTGCTGCGTTCCAAGCTCATGGGTCATGTCTTGCTGCGTGCTTTGCTCAGGCGCTGTTGGGCCTGTTGGCTGCGCAGTTGCGCCTGCTGCGCTGAGAGCTGAGCTTTGCGTACCCTGACTTGCTGCTGCTGTTGTTTGAGATTGTCAGCCCGCTGCTTATCGGCCGCAGCTATGGGGTCTTTGGTCAATTCATCAATGCGCATCCTATGTGCCACCACGATGCAA
>CAIRGS010000117.1 GCA_903878125.1 uncultured Nitrosomonadales bacterium
GTTGCAGAATCAACATCTTCAATTTATTGGCCATGGGCAAAAAAACCAGATTCGCAAGTGCCACTCCGTAAATGGTAGAAATAAACGCAACCGCAATACCTGCGCCCAGTTTTGACGGTTCGCCAAGACTCTGCATGACGTGAATCAAACCAAGCACAGCGCCTAGAATGCCGATAGTCGGCGCATAACCTGCTGCTGATTCCCATACGCGTGCAGACTGAAATCGCAATTGTTCATACGTATGATTATCTATCTCCAATACTTCTCGAATTTTTTCCGCACTGTTGCCATCCACCAGTAACTGAAGTCCTTTTTTAATAAATGAATCGCTGTTACTGGCAATATGTGGCTCCAGAACAAGTATTCCTTCCTTTTGTGCCTGTCTGCTCCAAGAGGTAATCTGGTAGATCAATTTCTGTGGGGATAATTGTGGTGTAACGAACACCCAACGGCCCATTTTGATGCCCGATAAAAAAATATTAAGTGGGCTTTGCAGCATCACGGCGCCCAGTGTACCGCCGAATACGATGATAAAAGCTGCGCCCTGAAATAGAATGGATAGCTCACCGCCTTCTAGTAATTGCCCGCCTAATATACCGCCTATGCCAAGCAACAGACCGGCTAAGCTAAGCTTGTCCATTAATGCCCTTTCAACGAACTACGCAAACGAGCTACGGCCTGACTGTGTAGCTGGCATACCCGCGATTCGCTTACGCCCATTACCTCACCGATTTCACGGAGGTTCATATCCTGCTCATAATGCATGCCCATCAATATGCGCTCACGTTCCGGCAAATTTTCGATTGCCTTAATCAAGGCGCCGCGAAAACGATCATCCTGCAACAAATCGAGCGGGTTGGCATCGCCTTCAAAATCATAACGCTCAAAAAAATCATCTTCACCCTCGTTGTGAAAATCTTCGTAATATATTAATTGTGCGCCACGCGACGTGAACAACATATGCTGATATTCGGTCAGCGGCATGCCCAATTCCTTGGCAAGCTCCATTTCACTTGGCGGCTTGCCCAATTGCTGCTGTAGTTTGCTGATGGCCGCTTCAATTCGGCGCATATCGCGGCGCAAGCTGCGCGGCATCCAATCGGCTTGGCGCAATTCGTCCAGCATCGAACCGCGGATGCGCTGCGAGGCATAAGTTTCAAACTGCGCACCACGCAACTCATCAAAACGCCCAGCTGCCTCCAAAAGGCCCATCATGCCAGCTTGTATGAGGTCATCTACTTCTATGCTGCTGGGCAATCGCAGCATCAAATGATGGGCAATACGCTTCACTAGCGGCGCATATTCTTTGATGCAGTGTTCTTTGTCGCTGAATCCGCTTGCTGTGTACATAATTTTTGTTATTGAATTTACATTGATTATGAAATGTATCACTGTATCAACCATCACTCCCGTTTCGATAAACTGAGAACAGGATGGCTTTGCTGAAACGAGAATCCAAAATTTAAAATATATTTTTAAAGTTCATGAGACCCCGCCTTTGCAGAAATGACTGGGTTAAGCAAAATATGGCAGAACGTGAAATTCTAACGCCATATACCAGTTCGGTGAAAATTTACTGGTAAAAAACATTTTAAACGATGACACATCAAAATGTTGTTTGATTTATAGAGATGCGCCTCATGTAATCCTTATTAATCTACGTGTAGCCTAATTCAGGGTGCTTACCTGCCGAATCAATCGCTGCATAATGTGGGGCAAACCTCCTGACTCCTCGCTCTCGGCAGAGGGCAGCAACATAAGGTTGCGTCCCAGTTCGCCAAATGCCAGCGCAGACTGTGCAGTCGGAAACACATCAAGAACCGGGCGGCATAATTGGGCCGCACGTTTGAGCTTCTCATCAAACGGAATATAACCCAGGTATTCCACGCATACTTGCAAATGATGGCGTGCCACTTTTGCCACGTTACCAAATACAAGACGTGCTGCCTTCTCGTCGCACGCCTTATTAACTACGACCCAAAAACTCTGTCGCCCATCCTGCATGGCCATGCGCTTGATCAAGGCATAACTTTCAGTGATTGCAGAGGCAGTGGAGTTTAACACTAGTATTAGCGGCTGATCAGGTGTCAAGCAGCCAGAAATATCCGGCTCCTTATATGTCGTTGCATCTACCAGTACAACATCAACTTCACTAGTAGCTTCCGCCAAACTTTCCAGCAATTGCTCCCGCTCCTGTGCACATAATGTTGGCAGAGCTTGTATGGCACGTGCCACAGGTAGTATGCGTATATTCTGTGAGCCCTCATGCAGCATAATCTCGTGCATCGTCTTTCCGTGCCGTACAGCATGCAACAAGTCATGATGTGACTTAAGTGCCAGCATTTTATTTACGTTGTTGTGCGATTGGCTCTCGTCCAGTATAAGCACCTCTTTGCCCTCTCGCGCCAAGGCCGTAGCCAGATTCACCACTACACTGGTCGCACCGAAGCCAGTACGGGCGGCAGCCACCGTGATCACACGCGTGGAAGCACGAACCAACAGACGGCGCAATCCTTCTGCTTGATCAGTTACGCGTTCAAGCTGCATATTCCTCCCGCATTACAGGCGCCGCACCTACTCCCGCCATCAGCGCAGGAAATTCCAGATCATGCAAAGAGAATGGAGCCCCATTAGCAGATTGTTTGAAGGCGCGATGCAACAGATATTCCAAGTTCACTTCATGCAAGTCTTCTGGCACGCGTTGTCCGTTGGCAATGTAGTGTAATGTGAGTTTGTGGCGCATTGCTACATCCAGCACAGTACCAAAGGTTACCGCTTCATCCAGTTTTGTGGGGATGCAACCAATTACCCCCGCACCGTTGTACATGCATACCACATCATTCAGGGTGTCGCCGCTACTGGTTGCATTAAGCAACAACAGACGTTGTACTCCAGTAGCATTGAACATCTCGGCTTGCGCTGCCATGCGGCTATCGCGTTGGCCCATACCGATGGTATCAATCAGTACCAAATGTTTTTGTTTCAGGCCGGACAAGGTGAGACGTAAATCTTCGGTATCGCGCACTGTATGCACTGATACACCAAGTATTTTGCCATAAATTCGCAATTGTTCATGCGCACCAATTCTGTAGCTGTCGGTCGTAAGTAAGGCCACCTTGTCTGCACCATAGCGAACCACTGCACGTGCCGCCAACTTAGCCGTGGTGGTAGTTTTTCCAACGCCAGTGGGACCTACCAGTGCAACCACGCCACCGCGCACGATTAAATCATCTTGCTTCGAGGCGATACGCAAGTTGTTTCCCAGCACTTGACGTACCCATTCAATATTGGCCGTAGCGGGCATCTTGTCTATCATCTGGCGTGACAGTGCTGGGCTAAATCCGGCATTCATCAGATTGCGCAACATGCGAGTGCGTTTTGGGTCGCGTTGCTGCCTATCCGACCACGATAGACAGTCCATCTGTTCCTGCATCATATTACGCATGAACTTGATCTCACTGAGGATGCCTTGCTGCTCCAGTTGCATAGTAGAGATGGATGATATTGGAGGTTCCGCTTTAACTGCGACAGGCACGCGCTGCGTCGTAACTATCGCTGCCCGGGGTGAGGCGGGAGCCGGATGCCTGGATTCTTCTGTCAACTGGGCAAATGCTGCACTTGCCAGCGCCACAATCTCGACCCCATCATCCACCTTACGGTTGGACAGGATAACCGCATCAGCGCCCATCTCAATGCGTATAAGCCGCAATGCTTCACGTGAAGTTGTTGCCACAAATTTTTTCATGTTCATGCTCTCCCTCCTACCATTGAAGTTACCCGTACTGTCTTGAAGCCGGGCACTTCCTCATGCGAAATAACCTTGAGTTGCGGCAACGCACGTTTCAGAAAACGTGCCAGCAAATCGCGTAATTGTCCGGGTACCAAAAGCACCGTGGGTAGTCCTAATTGTTCTTGCCGCTGTGCAGCAGTTCGCGCCTCACGCAGAAGCGTATCGGCCAACCCGGGTTCGATAGCTAAATTGCTGCCACCCGTCTGCATGGCCTGTATCAAGATATATTCCAGCTCTTTATCTATGCCGATGACCTGCAATTCCTGCGCCGTGGGGTAGAACTGCTGCACGATGGCCGGGCCAAGCGCGACACGCACCAAGGCGGTTAGATTGTGTGCATCCTGTGTCTGAGCGGCGCATTCGGCCAACGTTTCCAATATGGTACGCATGTCACGGATATGCATTCCTTCGTCGAGCAAGTTTTGCATTACCTTCTGCACTGTAGAAAGCGGCAGCAATTTAGGGATAAGATCTTCGGTCAATTTGGGTGACAGCTGGCTTAAATGATCGAACAATTGCTGTAATTCCTGTCGGCCAAGTAATTCAGCAGAATGGGTTTGGATGAGATGGCTTAGATGGGTGGCGATAACCGTGCTGGCGTCAACCACCGTATAGCCCATGGACTGTGCTTGCTCACGCATCGCCGTTTCCACCCAGACAGCAGGCAGGCCGAATGCCGGGTCATGTGTCTGAGCACCGGGTAACGTACCGCTGACGCTGCCGGGATTAATTGCCAGATGCATATTGGGGAAGGCATCGCCTGTGCCAATTTCAACCCCCTTCAGGGTAATACGGTAAGTATTTGGGCGCAGGTCAAGATTGTCGCGGATGTGCACTGCAGGCGGCAAGAATCCTATGTCATGTGTAAATTTCTTGCGTATCCCCTTGATGCGTCGTAATAGGTCACCGTCCTGTGCTTTATCAACCAGCGCGATAAGACGATACCCGACTTCCAGTCCCAGTATGTCCACTTGCGACACATCTTCCCAGCTAGCCTCCTTTGCTTCCGATGGCGGCGCTACGATAGTTGCAGCTTCAGGCTTTTGTTCGGTTGCCTTGGTGCGCTGCATGATGAAATAGGCCAGACCACCCAGAACGCCAGCCAGCAACAAGAAAGAGAAATGCGGCATGTTGGGAATAAGACCCAGCATGCCGATGATGCCCGCAGTTAAAACCAGTACCTGCGGTTGGCTAAATAACTGCCCCACGATTTGCTGGCTAATATTCTCTTCAGTGGATACACGGCTTACCATCATGCCGGCAGCAGTAGAAATAACAAGTGCCGGAATTTGCGCCACCAAACCATCGCCAATGGCAAGCAGGGTATAGTTATTGGCAGCAGTAGCTATGTCGAGGTTGTGCTGGAATACGCCGATTATCAATCCGCCGATGACATTGATAAAAATGATGATAATGCCCGCTACTGCATCACCACGCACGAACTTGCTGGCTCCATCCATTGAGCCATAGAAATCCGCCTCCTGCGAAATAGAAGCACGCCGCCGCCGAGCCTCTTCTTCGCCAATCAGCCCGGCATTAAGGTCGGCGTCAATCGCCATCTGCTTACCAGGCATCGCATCCAATGTGAAGCGTGCTCCAACCTCAGCGATACGTCCTGCACCCTTGGTAATCACCACAAAGTTGATCACCACCAGAATGATGAACACTACTATACCGACTGCATAATTGCCGCCCACCAGGAAATGGCCGAATGCTTCAATCACCTTGCCCGCAGCTCCGGGGCCAGTATGGCCTTCCAGCAGCACGACGCGAGTGGAAGCCACGTTGAGCGAAAGGCGCAGCAGCGTGGTAATCAGCAGGACGGTTGGGAATACAGCGAAATCCAGAATTTTGACGGTATGCATGCTTACCAGCAACACCATAACGGCCAGTGCAATATTGAATGTGAACAAAATATCAAGCAGAAATGGTGGTAGTGGCAACACCATCATCGCCAGAATCATCACAATCAGCACTGGCCCAGCCATGCTGCGCAAATTAATACGCTTGATTAAATTTTGTATGGTTACTAAATTAAGCATATGGAACCTTCCTCATCAGAAGCGGGATCAAGTTGTGGTGGTACTGGTAAGTGATGTGGAGCATCCGGCATGGCACCACTCCCTTGGCGATAACGGCGCAACTGATAAACATATGCCAATACTTCCGCTACGGCGTTGTATAGCGCTTCGGGGATGGCCTGCCCCAACTCGGTATGCTTGTGCAAGGCGCGCGCCAGTGGTGGTGCTTCAAGGATAGGTACATTATTCATTATGGCTATTTCACGGATGCGTGCAGCAAGCAGATGGGAACCTTTGGCCACCACGATAGGTGCGCCCATACCTTTTTCGCTGTAACTCAATGCTACGGCGTAGTGTGTAGGATTGGTCACCACCACGTCGGCAGTCGGAATGTTCGCCATCATGCGGCGGCGTGCCATTTCGCGCTGCATGCTGCGAATGCGTCCCTTGACCTGTGGATCGCCCTCGGATTCTCTGGCCTCCTGACGCACCTCTTCTTTGGTCATCTTCAATTTTTTGTTGTGTTCCCACAACTGGAAGGGGACATCAACTGATGCAATCAGAAACATGCCACCCATAATAGTGACGAAGCTCATCCACAGCAGATTGCCCAGGTGAGGCAAGGAAGCAATTAACGGCTCCGCTACCAACATCATCACCGAGTCCTTGTTGTGCCAGATAGCCCACGCACCAATTCCACCGACTACCAGCGATTTGGCGATAGCCTTAACAAGTTCGACCAGGCTAGTAATCGAGAACATGCGGCCTATACCTGCGATCGGATTAAGTTTTGCAAGGTTGGGTTGTAGTGGCTTCAAGCTGAATATCCAGCCATTAAGCAAGAGAGGGGACAGAGCGGCAGTAACAAGCAGTAACAATAGAAATGGCAGAAATGACAGCAAAACCTCTAGCGACAACGTGTGCAAGCGTGGCAACAATAAATCGGCATTGAAAGCCAGTGTGGTATCAAGAGTGAGACCGTCACGCAGCAGCTTGATTAGTTGCGTAGACAGCGTGGAACCCATCAGCCATAGTCCGGCACCACCTGCAAACAGCACTGAAAAAGTAGACAATTCGCGCGAACGCGCTGCCTGGCCTTCTTCACGAGCCTGATCCAGGCGCCGTTGTGAGGGTTGTTCCGTTTTTTCGAGATCGCTATCTTCTGCCATGATTTAATATTCCATTGACCATAGCGATTATCAGCAATCTGGAAGAACACAACACGTCGAATAAAGCGTGTTTTACCGTGTATTTCACTTGCTGAATGAGAAGGGAGGTAAATGCGGACAAGCTGAGATGTGAGGCGAATTCAACTTTGAAGTGAATGCGATCAATAATTTTGGTAAAATGTACGGTTAATGTTTTTGAAAAATGATTTGAAAGCTGTGGCATGGTCTAAACAAGCCTTGAAAGTAACTGCTGAGATTACCTGTAAGAAAATACAAGTTGGGCTATGTCAGTTATCAAATCTGGTGACGGCCGAGCAGAACTTCTGCGTATAAATCCTGCAATTTGACGTCATAGAATTAACCAGATAAGAAAGTGATTCACAATGAAATATTTGGTTGAACTTAACTATGAAATTTTATTGGTTAAGTACTACTCGAGCGCTGCATTATTGGGTTTGTTTATATGGTGCATCACCTATTCAATTCCTGGTCATGCAGAATTTCTTGAGGGGAGTGCGGCACTAACCAGTTCGACACTACACATTCCTGAGCCAATGTTGTTTGATTTAGTCAGACCATTGGGCGCAAAAAAAGGGGAATTAGAAGTGAATACATTAGCGCAAAAACCTTTAAAAGGCGGTGCCGTGGAATGGGCGCCCGAGATTGAGTACGCTTTTGCAGATAACTACGCAATTGAATTGGAGTTACCTTTTGACAATTTAAATCTTACAAATTATAAAGTTGCCTTGCAGGGTACATTAAGCAATCCACTTATCGTTGACATGATTCATGGCTGGCAAGTGATCGGGAATAAAAACCGCAGCACTGGGAAGTACTCTGCAGATGCGCTTTATATTAATGGCTATCGCTTATCTAAAGCTTGGAGTACGCTCAACATGTTTGGTATAAGACGTACCGTGTTGGGTGGTGATGGAAAAACCATAGCACTGATGAATAACAATCTGTTTTATGATTATTCGCAAAATATAACTTGTGGTATTGAAATTAACAATGAAATTAATACGGTAGGTCAGTGGAGTTATAGCTTTACGCCCCAAATTCACTTGGATTTAAACCACAATGTAACCTTACAAGCCGGCCTTGGTTTCTCCAGGTTAAATGAAAACAGGAGCGCGGAAAAACTATTCGCCACGCGTTTAAGCGTTGCCTTTTGATAATTGCCATTCGGCATTTGAAAAACCAATCATTTTAGTCAGCATATGCGCAGTTAAGTGGGGTGGGGGACGGTCGAGAGAAATTCATCTTATCCCGACTAAAAAGGTGGTGCGCCTGCCACACGCCAAGTTAGATAAAGTGCACCTGCCGCGCAGGACAGGGTAGCAATAGACAATAATAGCGATTGCAACCATAACCCCATTTTTTCGGAGACCGGAATTTTGGCAGCCGGTGGAATTACTGCCAGGACTGGTAAGGCATACCATGGCATCCGTGCTGTCAACACTGCGAGGCACCCAATCAATCCGGCTATGAATGACAATGGCAGAGTAAAGCTACGTCCGCATGGCAATCGGCTATTAGATACAGCCTGAAGCAGCAGATAGGCGCTTGCCGCCGCACCTAGAGCTAAACCGAACTGACCGAGCAAGGCAGAAGCACCAAACAACGCACACCCCCCAGTGCCCAGTCCTAGTGCCATGCCTGCACTTCCTGCGCGCACTGGCGATCCATGCAATGTATCCATCCAGAATACCAGCCAGCCCACATACAATGCGCAACTGCCAGCCCAGAGCAACATATTCGTCATGTCCTGCTGTTGCAGGATGCGTAACGCCATCCACACGGTTGCACTACCGCCCGCTACAGCGAGTATCAATCGTAGTGGGCGCCAATTGAACCGCAGTAGTGTTAGTGCAAGCAGTACAGAGAGCAGGCCAAGCAGCACGATTATGCGTGCTGAGGTGAGTGGATCAATAGAAAAATCACTCACCAAGTAAACAGTGACGGCAAACCCGGCAATGGCAGCCAAACCGCTTAAGCGTAAGCGCTGGAATAACTCTGCCACTATCAGCGCGATGATGAAGGGAGCGAGACCGCCCTGCACGGCGGGATTGTTCAGAAATTCTTGCATTTTATGCGCACAATTTTATTAATTACTAATGACATTTTTTTCTCCTATGGAATTTATTCGTCTGCCGCCAATTCAATTTATAACGTAAATTTGCA
>CAIRGS010000118.1 GCA_903878125.1 uncultured Nitrosomonadales bacterium
CAAGTCCCGATCTTGCCATAAGCAAGTGGCTTGCCTGGCTTCATGGCTATTTTCCAGAACACAACCTCGCCAATTTCCGCTAACAATTGCTTGATGTAGTCAGCCTCACCGACTGAAACGCCACCGCTGGTTATGATGACATCAGCCCGCTCTGCGGCGTCCAGCAAAGCCATTTTGAGACTGGCTTTGTCGTCACGAATGGTGCCCATGTCTATAACTTCCACGCCTAGTTCGCCCAACATACCTAACAGGGTATAGCGATTACTGTTATATATTTCACCCGGAGCTAACGGAGTTCCTGGTTGCTGCAATTCGTCTCCGGTTGAAAATAGCGCAACTTTTAGTTTGCGGTAAACTTTGACATCACTGAAACCAAGCGAAGCCAGCAAGCCCATCTCGGCGGGGCGAATGATCTGTCCGCGAGTCAACACCGTAGCGCCCTGCGTAATATCTTCCCCGACCAAGCGAATGTTCTGGCCACGAAGGTGCCCTTCCCCTATTTCAATAAAGGATCCGGCAACCTGAACGTGCTCTTGCATCACCACGCTATCACAGCCTTCAGGAATGAGGGCGCCCGTCATAATGCGCACGCATTCGCCTGCCGCAACAGGCCCATTAAAGAAGCGTCCGGCAAAAGAACTGCCAATAATAGCGAGTCGACCAGGAGCCTTTGCCAAGTCGTCGCCACGTACGGCGTAACCATCCATTGCCGAGTAGTCGTGCGGCGGCACATTCATCGGGGAAAGTATGTCTGCCGCCAACGTGCGATGCAATGAATCGCACAGGTTAATCGATTCATACTCCGTGAGCGGCGCGAGAAATTGCTGGATAAGCTGGCGTGCTTGTTCCACCGGCATTGAATCTGGGTCGTAATCACCCATTGTTTCAAGGGTGGACAAGAAGGAAGGCTTGGATTCCATGATGTGTCCTTTGCTAAGTTTGGCAGTCGGATAAAGCTGTGCGGGCGACAGCATAATTACCAGACCGATTTTCGGTTTCTCTTGATATGGGTAGTGCTGCCTGGATAAATAATTTTGACGCACCTGACCCGATAATGTTTGGTTAAAGAAATTCCGTTCGCCCTGACCCTTCGACTTTGCTCAGGACTGAAGGCATTGTCGAAGGGCTCTGGGTGAGCGACCGGTGGTTCGACAAGCTCATCACGAACAGTTAATCGAACAGCATTGACCTGACAGCCGGATGCGCACTTACAGGCTATCCCCCGATATATGACATTTCAATCTTTTTGCCTGTTTGTGTCTTGTTCTTTGTGTTTGCACTCCGTAATTCTGAATAGCGATCCGCGCGCAACCGCCATAGGTGTGCAAGGGCAGTAGAAATTTCTTGATCTGTTTTTCCGCTATGCATTAATGCTCGTAAATCGTGGCCACTCTCCGCAAAGAGGCAGGTATATAGCTTGCCTTCGGTTGACAACCTGGCACGGACGCATTCGTGACAAAAGGTCTTGGTTATGCTTGAAATAACGCCGATTTCACCCCCGCCATCCCGATAGCGCCAGCGCTCTGCAGTCTCGCCAGTGCAGTTTGGTTCGATTTCTTCAAGTGGCATGTGAGCTGAAATTCGTCGCACCACTTCGGCAGATGGAATCACCTCACCCATTTCCCACTGGTTAGAAGTCCCTACATCCATGTATTCGATGAATCGCAGTATGAAGGGAGAGTCTTTGAAATAACGTGCCATAGGTACGATTTCCTGGTCGTTCATGCCACTTTTGACAACCATGTTTACCTTGATTGGGCCGAGGCCTACTGAGTGGGCGACATCTAGACTGCGCAGAACATCCGACACAGGAAAATCAACGCCGTTCATGCGCTTGAAAGTGGCATCATCCAGCGAATCCAGAGAGACCGTAACACGATTTAATCCTGCATCTTTCAGGGATTGAGCTTTTTTTCCGAGTAACGCACCATTAGTAGTCAACGTCAGATCCAAGTCGCTGCCATCGTATGTTTTCAGCTTTGACAGCATCTCGATTAAATTTTCTACGTGCTTGCGTAACAGGGGTTCACCACCCGTAAGGCGGATTTTCTGAACGCCATGGTTAACGAAAATTTGTGCGATGCGAGTGATTTCTTCAAAGGTCATCATTGACGCCCGCGGCATAAATACATGATCTTTGCCGAAGGCCTCTACAGGCATGCAATATACGCATCGGAAATTGCAACGATCCGTGAGTGAAATGCGCAAATCCTGTAATGGCCGTCCAAACGCGTCACCGATAAGTCCATTTGGCTCTTCCATAACAGCGGGGATGACTGGCGCTGCCTTGGAATGACGATAATCTATAATTGGAATTATTTTTTTTGGCATGGCATTAGGCCCAATATAATATAGGCATGGTAGTAGTAGTTGATTGTCATGGTTTCAGTACTTATACTCGGATTATAAAGCAGCAACCATTTAAGAAACTCTAAAGGCAGGCGGCAATCTTACTTTATTACTTTTTTAAAACCACATCCTTGGAACAGAAAAATATCTGATTGTATTCGACACAACCCAATGCTTACACGGGGTTTTGTTTTTACGGAATAACAATTTACAAGAGCAGATGTAGTTATCTACATGAATAACTATAAATTATCCAGCGTGACAAAATAACAACTTATTCGAAATATGCTTAAAACCAACTCGGCACAACTAATTGATTGTGAGGGTACACGATTGTAAGCCTTTATTGCAATGCAAATATAACCACATTTAATGCATGGACTTTTTATAAAACCATGTTGCAATTGCCTGCTGAAACTGTCTTGTATCAATTCGTGCCTGGTCTTGCCTAAAAACTTGAATTTTTAGAGGCGCCCTTAACGAAATGGCTGACTTCGCTGAAAACCAGAGTCTGGGCCAAAAAACTCAAGCATCAAAAAATCTTCAAGCCCATCATTATCTTCCATGCGTGCAGACAGGACGACAACGCGGCTGAGGCGGTGCGATTCCCAGTTAAAATTTCCGTTAAAATGCTTGCGAATCAGCTCGATCATCCTGCGAACAATTGCGCGCTCCACATCGCCATTTACCCCGGCATCGACTTCGATTACTTCGCGCCGAGAGTTGTTATAGTCTGTTGTCCAACCTCGAAATGAAAACCGGGCGATCCGAACACCCTTGCTGATAATTTGAAACACCCCGCTTGTACCTTGTGGCTGAAGATTGCGCTTGATGTTGGCCATCCTTTTCTCATCAGCTGAGGGCTGGCGTTGATTAGATATTGCTTCTGCATTTTCTCGTTCATCAGACATCTCGGCTGCCTGGCGGCGCGCTCTGGCAGCGTTAATGTAGCTCGCCAGGTCAACTGGAGGCGCTGAATGTTGAACTGGAGGGGTAGCTATGGGAACCTCCGTTTCGATAGCCCGAGGCTGGGGTAAGGGCGGGGGTTTAGGTTTAGGCTCTGGTTTAGGCTCTGGTTTAGGCTCTGGTTTAGGCTCTGGTTTAGGCTCTGGTTTAGGCTCTGGTTCAGGTTTAGGCTCAGGACTCTTTTCTGGGGGAGGCGAGAACTCTTGTTCTGGTTTTGTGTCGGGTAATTCTACAAAGCGTGCATCAATTGGCAGCGCATGACCAATCTCTTCCTTGGGAGATTTCAGGAAATATCCGAATTCCCAAATGATGGCCAGCCAAATGATGGCCGCCAGTGGTATTGACCACCAGAATCGAATCTCCTTCGATCTAGATTCGGGCATGCTTACCACGTCATTTATGTTTTACCGCAATCAAAAAATGTTGGGCGCCGGCGGATCGAGCCTGCAACATCGCCTGCACTACCATGCCTTGCGGTGCTTCGTTGTCCGCTGATACGACCAAGCTTTGTTGCGAATCGTGTAATAACGGCCTGAGTGTAATGGCCAGGGTTTCCAGTGTGACGGGAATACGATTGATAAAGATTTTGCTATCACCCGTCAGCGTCAGCGTTACCGGCGCGTCAGCTTTGAGCTTTTCGGCTTCCCCTTGGGGCAGATTCACCTGCAGGGAATCAAGGTTCTGCATCGACAATGACGACAGCATGAATGTCACAAGCAAGAAAAACATCACATCGATCATCGGAATGATCTCGATGCGCCCCTTGCGATACGTTCTGGATTTACGCAGCTTCATGGGTGCTACCCTCCCTGCTGATCCAAACGGATATGATCAATCAGACGTGTGCCAAGGCGCTCCATTTCATCCATCGTTTGTGATTGCAGACGAGAAAAATAATTAAATCCAAACAATGCGATCAGCGCGATTAACAAGCCGACTGCAGTTGCAATAAGCGCCTGTGCCACGCCCCCTGTTACTCCCGTAGGATTGACG
>CAIRGS010000119.1 GCA_903878125.1 uncultured Nitrosomonadales bacterium
GTTCGAGGAAGCCACCAGCGATTATGACAAAGAAAAACTGGTAGAGCGCAAAGCAAAATTGGCTGGCGGCGTGGCAGTGATTAAAGTTGGCGCTGCAACTGAAGTTGAAATGAAAGAGAAAAAAGCACGCGTGGAAGATGCGTTGCATGCAACCCGTGCAGCAGTGGAAGAAGGAATTGTTCCCGGCGGCGGCGTCGCATTGTTGCGTGCCAAGGCAGTAGTAGCAGCCTTGAAGGGTGACAACCATGACCAAGATGCGGGCATTACCATTGTGCTGCGTGCCATGGAATCTCCTCTACGTTGCATCGTAGATAACGCTGGTGACGAGCCCTCAGTAGTGGTCAACAAGGTGCTGGAAGGCAAAGGCAACTATGGCTACAACGCTGCGACCGGCCAGTATGGCGACATGCTGGCCATGGGCGTGGTTGACCCTACCAAGGTTACCCGTATCGCATTGCAAAACGCTGCGTCTATCGCTGGCTTGATGCTGACTACTGGATGCATGGTAGCTGAGTTACATGAAGACAAACCTGCCGCTGATTTGGGTGGCGGTGGTGGTGGTATGGGCGGCATGGGTGGCATGATGTAATTGTTGCGATTCATTTGCCGCTGAATCTGACAAACCCTGCCTTGTGCAGGGTTTGTTTTTGGAATCTGCAAACAGTAAAGGGCACCGCTAAAAATCCAACTTTGCGAGCAGCCGCTTTGCGGCTTGCCTGCTTACCCCGTTTCGTCACAATACGGCGTTACTCGAAAAAAATTATCGCTTACATATCAACCATATGCCACGCTCAAATTTTTTACTCGTGCCTTGTCTTGCTTAGAAACTTGAATTTTTAGAGGCGCCCTAAAGTTGGCATTGTTACGTGGGCGTCCTATTTTAGGTGATCTCAATTCTGAGGTTTCTTAAATCGCGTTTTGTCGTTATAATGCGCACCTTCGCATGGCCTGGTAGCTCAGTTGGTAGAGCAGTGGATTGAAGATCCTCGTGTCGGTGGTTCGATTCCGCCCCGGGCCACCAAATTAAATAAAGGCTTGCATGATCTAAATTCATGCAAGCCTTTATTGCTTATATAATACCTGTGTAATTGCGTCGCGGTATCAGCCACATGTCAGAATAATTTTCGAATTTCAATTCGTAAAATCCAGGATGAGATTGATCTTGCGCAGCACGTCGATTACTCACCACGAACGGTTAAGCGAACAGCATTGAGAATTAACCCATTGTCTTTGCACACTTGTATATGACGAAATCGGTCGCGGACTCAAGTTAGAAGTACAACAGTCCGTGGTTGCTTGGTGTAGAGTGTCCCCACGACGTTAGCCCGGTAGGTTGGCGCTGAGCTTGCGAAGCCCAACATCACAACGCGGCAATCGCAGGAGCCTGTTCGCTGCGCTACCTTTGTTTGCAATCCCGGGACGGAAGGATTTCTCCTGTCAGTCGAAATGACAAAGCTCGGTTGTGCTGAATGCTCCCCTCACTCAATCACGGACTAATGGTCACTGACGCGAAGTGTGAACCAAGGCCAGCATCCACATGGTTTCGCCGCTAACTTCGTACACCAGGCGACTACCGCACTCACCATAAAACCTTTAGATATTTTTAAACTTTAATTCGGAATTTGGTCAGCGATGTATGCCTTGAGCTTTTCCAAATCCGCGTCCATCAACTCAACGCGTTGCGGTAATTTCTCGATGCATTCCAATCCGGCTGGCCGTTCCGGATTGCGACCGAGCGCTTCGATGATGGTGTCTTCAAACTTGGCTGGCAACGCTGTTTCCAGGCAGATCAGCGGCAAGCTGGGGCGGCGTTGTTCGAGGCCGACTTTGATCCCATCGGCGGTATGGGTGTCGACCATTACGTCGTAGTCTTCCCACAGTTCGCGGATGATTTTAAGGCGGTCAAGGTGCGTACTTTTGCCGGAGGCGAAACCAAATTTAGATAGCTCATGCCAATAGGGCGTGCCCTTGATATCGAACGCGCCCCCCGCATCAATGCTGCTCCAGAATTCGCGCACCTTGGCTGCATCGCGCCCAACCAGATCAAATATAAAACGTTCGAAGTTGGATGCCTTGGAGATATCCATCGACGGACTGCTGGTGTGATAGGTGTGATCCGTCGCGCGCGGGCGATAGACGCCGGTTCTAAAGAACTCATCCAATACATCGTTTTCGTTAGTGGCAAGAATAAGCTGGCCAATGGGCAAGCCCATCATGCGCGCGATGTGGCCAGCGCAGATGTTACCGAAATTGCCCGAAGGCACAGAAAACGCAACTTTGTCATCGTTGGATTGTGTCGCGGCAAAGTAGCCCTTGAAGTAATAGACAATCTGCGCCGACACGCGCGCCCAGTTGATTGAATTGACCGTGCCGATTTTATATTTGGCTTTGAAGGCGTGATCATTGGAAACCGCCTTGACCAAGTCCTGCGCCTCGTCAAACACGCCACGGATGGCGATGTTGAAGATGTTTGGATCTTGCAACGAATACATCTGCGCACGTTGGAAAGCGGACATTTTGCCGTGCGGCGACAACATGAACACGCGAATGCCGCGCTTGCCGCGCATGGCATATTCCGCCGCCGAGCCGGTATCACCGGAAGTGGCGCCGAGGATATTAAGTTCTTCGTGCTGTTTATCCAGCACGTACTCGAACAGATTACCCAGCAATTGCATCGCCATATCCTTGAACGACAAGGTCGGGCCGTTGGATAATTCCAGGATATGCAATCCCGACTCCAGCGTACGCAGTGGAGTAATTTGCTGAGTGTCAGAGTCAGCGCGGGCGTTGTGATAGTTGGCGGATGTATAGGTCTTGCTCACGATCACTTTAAGGTCGGCAGCAGGAATATCCGTTGCAAATTTGGACAGCACGGCATAAGCGAGATCAGCATAAGACAGGTTGCGCCAGCCATCCAGCTCTGCTCGCGTTACTTGCGGATATTCTTCTGGCAGGTACAGGCCACCATCTGGCGCGAGCCCACCGAGCAGGATTTCGGTGAAATTTTTAGCGGGTGAATTGCCACGTGTGGAAATGTATTTCATTGCTTTGCTCGCTTCGCTTTTAATGCCCATTCCTTTTACAGGAGAGAGTGAATGCCTTATTTGCCCAATTCTTCCATACGGATGCGCGTCACTTTACCCACAACCACTGACAACTTTTCAAGTCGGGCTATAACTGTATTGATGCGTTTTTCGCGTGTCAAATGGGTAAGTAGAATCAAGTCCGTCTCGTCTTCACCCTCACCCGGCTCTTTCTGAATCAAGGCATCAATCGAAATCTGCTCGTCAGCCAGCACGCGTGTGATATCGGCCAGCACACCAGGTTCATCATGCACCCGCAGGCGCAGGTAGTAACAGGTCAGCACCTCGGCTATTGGCAGAATGGGCAGATCGACCAATTGATCCGGCTGGAATGCCAAATGCGGCACTCGATGTTCCGGGTCGGCGGTATGCATACGCGTCACATCAACCAGATCGGCAATCACTGCGCTGGCCGTTGGTTCCGCGCCCGCACCCTTGCCGTAATACAACGTCGCACCGACTGCGTCGCCCTGCACTACCACTGCGTTCATTGCACCTTCCACATTGGCGATCAATCGTTTTGCGGGAATCAAGGTGGGATGCACGCGTAACTCAACTCCTACCGTGGTGCGTTTGGTAATTCCGAGCAGTTTGATGCGGTAGCCAAGCTGTTCGGCGTACTTTATGTCCTTTGCATTAAGCTGGGAAATGCCTTCAATATATGCCTTGTCGAATTGCATTGGAATGCCGAATGCAATCGCAGAAAGTATGGTGATTTTGTGCGCTGCATCCACCCCTTCGATGTCGAAGGTCGGATCGGACTCGGCGTATCCCAACCGCTGCGCCTCTTTCAACACAGTATCGAAACTCAGCCCCTTGTCGCGCATCTCAGACAGGATAAAGTTGGTAGTTCCGTTAATAATTCCGGCAATCCATTCAATGCGATTGGCGCTCAGCCCCTCGCGTACCGCTTTGACTATCGGCACACCGCCCGCCACTGCCGCTTCGAATGCAACCATCACGCCCTGCTTTTGTGCCTCGGCAAATATTTCGTTGCCATGCATAGCCAGTAGCGCCTTGTTTGCAGTGACCACATGCTTGCCATTAGCAATGGCCTTAAGCACCAATTCCTTGGCTACACCGCAGCCGCCGATTAGCTCGATAACGATATCCACTTCCGGGTCGTTCACTACAGCGAAGGCATCGTCAACTACACGACAGGCGCCTTGGATAATTTCATTGGCACGCGCCACATCTTTTTCCGCCACTACGACAATACGTATGGGACGGCCCGCACGGCGGGAAATTTCTTCAGCATTGCGTGACAACACAGTAAATGTGCCCGCGCCTACGGTGCCCAGACCCAATAGACCTACGTTCATCGGTTTCATTATTTATTAACTCCAAAATTCAATTCGATTATTCATCCCCTCTCGGCCCCCCTGACAACAGGGATTGGGAAGGGTTAGGACGCATTTAATCCCATTACTTATTTTTTACCATAACGCTTACGGTAATACTCCAGAAAACGTGCAATTCGGCCAATCGCATCGACTAAATCGTCTGCATTAGGCAGAAACACCACGCGGAAGTGGTCGGAATCCGGCCAGTTAAAGCCCGTTCCCTGAACCACGAGCACCTTCTCGGTTTCCAGCAGTTCAAGGATAAATTTCTGATCGTCATTGATCGGGTACATCTTCGGATCCATGCGCGGAAACATATATAGCGCAGCTTTCGGCTTGACGCATGTAACACCCGGAATAGCAGTGAGCAATTGGTATGCGAGGTCCCGTTGTTTGCATAATCGTCCGGAAGGCGCGACTAGATCATTGATGCTCTGATACCCCCCCAGCGCAGTCTGGATGGCGAATTGCCCTGGAACGTTTGAGCACAGCCGCATCGAAGCAAGAATGCCCAGGCCATCAATATAATCCTGCGCGTGTTTCTTTTTGCCCGACACAATCATCCAGCCAGCACGATAGCCGCAAGCGCGATAATTCTTGGACAGGCCGTTAAACGTGACGAACAGGACATCATCCGCCAACGAAGCAATTGAGGTGTGGCTCACGCCATCATAGAGCACCTTGTCATAGATCTCGTCGGCAAAAATAATGAGTCGGTTCTTGCGCGCGATTTCGATGATCTCTTGCAACAACGAATCCGGGTATATCGCACCAGTGGGATTGTTCGGATTGATCAGCACGATGGCGCGCGTGTTGGGTGTAATTTTGCGGTTGATGTCAGCTATGTCCGGCAACCAGCCAGCCTGCTCGTCGCATAAATAGTGGCGTGGCGTACCTCCTGCCAGTGTGACTGCCGCTGTCCACAGCGGATAATCCGGTGCTGGCACCAGCACTTCATCGCCCGTATTAAGCAGTCCCTGCATGGACATCACAATCAATTCGGATGCGCCATTGCCAATAAAAATATCCTCCATCCCGACCCCGGCGATCTTCTTTTGCTGGGCGTAGTGCATGATGGCTTTGCGCGCGGCAAACAGCCCTTTTGAATCAGAATAGCCGGAAGCGTTGGGCAGGTTATGTATGACGTCCTGCTGAATCTCTTCTGGCGCTTCGAAGCCAAATGCCGCCAAATTGCCAATATTCAGTTTAATAATTCGATGACCGTCTTCTTCCATTTGCTTGGCGCGCGCCATCACAGGGCCGCGAATGTCATAGCAGACGCTGGCCAGCTTGGTGGATTTCAATATCAGGGGCACGGCTTCCATGTCTGTGCTGTCAGGTTGTTTCAATGGGTTCTCTCAATCTGTTGCTTCAAAACTGTGACATCAATCCGCTGGGTGGTAGAATTTGACACGAACGAAAAACGTCATGAATACGCTTATGGCCCTTGAAATCACTGACTGCAAAGGACGTGATTCTAACCGAGCGCGCCTAGGTCAGCAAATGGAGAACTCGCGTGAAACTGCATCTCAACACCCGCACAAACCAAAATATTTTCACTGCCCACGGCGCTGGCTATGTCACGGTCAACGGCCTGCGCTTTGAGCATTCCATAGTGGTCACGCCGGAACAGGTATTCACGGATTGGCAGCCGCAAGGTTTCGATGCATTAAACGAATCGCACTTCGCCTATCTTCTAGCCACGAAGCCGGAAATTGTGCTGCTCGGAACCGGGGCGCAGCAGCGCTTTCCGCATCCACGCCTATATCAGCAATTGACTGCAGCCGGCATCGGCGTGGAAAGTATGGACACCCCCGCCGCCTGCCGTACTTACAACATCCTGATGGGAGAAGACCGCAAAGTGGTTGCCGCCATTTTGCTATAACTTTTGGTTGAGTAGCGAGCTAACTTCAAATTGTAATTTGCGGACTATAAGGGGGACATTAAATGCCACGGATATCAATTGCAAACATCATTGTAGCGAGCTCCCTATTAACCTCTCTAAATGGAGCTGCTGCTCCTCGGGATGAGAAAATCACAACAGTGGCTGATCAAAAGGAAGTCGCTGTCACTATTTACAACGACAACCTGGCTTTAATTAAAGATGCGCGCAGGGTAAAACTGGATCGTGATTTTAATAAACTGGCTTGGCGCGAAGTTTCCGCTCAAATGCGACCCGAGACGGCGCTATTGCGCAATCTCAACAATCCCGGCGGATTACGCTTGCAGGAGCAAAATTTTGATTTTGATCTGTTATCGCCATCGAAACTGCTGGAGAAATATCTCAACAAAGAAGTGACAGTCATTCGGACCAACCCAGCCACCGGTACGGAAACCAGGGAAGCAGCCACCGTGCTTGCAACCAATGGCGGTACCGTACTCAAATTTGCCGACCGTATAGAAACCGGCGTCCCGGGTCGCCTGGCCTTTTCCGGTGTACCGGAGAATTTACGCGACAAACCTACTCTGGTTGTCTCACTCATCAACCCTGTTGCGGGCGAACAAAATCTTGAGCTCTCCTATTTGACTGCTGGACTATCGTGGCGCGCCGATTATGTTGCTGAATTAAATGAACACGATGACCGCCTTGATCTCAATGGCTGGGTCACACTAACCAATCAAAGTGGGGCAGCGTATCCGAATGCCAAGCTGCAACTGGTTGCCGGCGATCTGAACCGGGTGCATCAACCGCAATTCATGTCGCGCAACAAGATAGCTATGGCGCCGCAAACGGCAGATGCGGGAGAAATGAAAGAAGAATCACTGTTTGAATATCATCTCTATACGCTGCAACGCGCTACGACATTAATGGAGAACCAGACCAAGCAGGTGGCGCTGATGACGGCGTCCAGCATACCCATCAATAAAGAGTTTTTGTTGGCAGGCGCGAATTACTATTACTCCGGGCAGTACGGTGACATCGGCCAAAAGCTCAAAGTGGGTGTCTTTGTAGAATTTCAAAACAAGGGCGAGGGCTTAGGGATTCCGCTACCCAAGGGAGTAATCCGTGTTTACAAAAAAGACGCTCAGGGCAATGCCCAATTTGTAGGTGAGGATCAGATTAACCACACACCTAAAAATGAATCTATTCGCCTGAAATTGGGTGATGCATTTGATGTAACAGCCGACAAGAAGCAGACGGATTTTCAGAAACTGGCCGGAATGGGGCGTACCAGCCACATCTTCGAAAGTGCCTACCAGATCGTATTGAAGAATGCCAAGAACGAGCCAGTCACAGTGGTGGTACGAGAGCCCATGCCCGGTGACTGGACGATGATATCCGAATCCCAACCTCACACCAAAGCGACATCCGGCATCGCAGAATGGAAAGTAGTGGTACCCGCAGACGGCAATGCCACGTTGACTTACCGGGTGCGTGTCAAATATTGAGGCAATGGCGATTATATTCTTTGGGTAATTCATCGGACTGACTGACAAAAAACCTCTGACCGGAGGCTTTAATGGATTCGTCTTACTCGTGCTTGCCCAGGCTATTGAACCCTAACGTAGCAGAAAGATTGCTTTTATTGGCGCCCGTAAGATGGTTGTCAGCGTCGTAATTGTATGTCCATGTCCCGTCTGCCGCGAGGTTGGCTTTGGGGTCATAGATGATGGGGGCGCCAGCGGCATTGATGTATTGGTTGAGTCCATTGTTGGTGTAGTTGCGGGGACCGTTGATGTAACCATTCCATTGGTAGAGGTCGTTACTCCAGCTATTGCCGGTAATCTCTTGTACCTGGTTGCGGTTGTAGCTCCAGCTGATGTCTTGGGCTGTGCCTGCAAGGTCATGGGCCAGGCTCGATAGTGCGCTTTGTGTTTCGTCAATTAGGAGCTATCCTTATGACTGCTATCTTGCACAGGTGTTCAACAGCCGCCATGACTATCAGTACCGAAGAGCGTGATTTTGTTGAGACACTGGGGGTGCCACAACAAACTGTTCAGGCTGATGAGATGGGGAGGCGGCGCATTCCAGTATCGGCTCTGCCCATCGTGGCACACACGCTTGCCGTGCCTTTGGAAGAGTTGTTTGGCAAGACCAGCCGCACCGCTAATAAGCGAGGCCGCACTTCCCTCCTCCAGCAACAGATTGAGACCATTAGCCAATTGCCCAAAACACAGTAACACTTTGTGTTGCAAATATTGGATACGGTGCTGGCGCAAGCCGGTCGCTAACAAGAAAGGTTATGCCATGACTACCAAGATTCAAATTGAATTATCCGATGCAATTGCGCAAGCCGCACAGGCTGCCGGGCTGCTGACACCGCAGGCGCTGGATCGCTTGTTATCCAATGCGCTGCGCAGACAGCAAGCCGCTAATTATCTGCTGACGGTAGCCGATGAAGTGGCCGCCGCAGGCATCCCGCCAATGACGATGGAAGAAATCAATGCTGAGGTAAAAGCCGCACGCACGGAACGGCAGCAGCGTGCGGATCGTCATTGATACCAATGTGCTGTTGTCCGGCCTGCTGTGGCATGGCTCACCGCATACCCTGCTCAATCAGGCGCGTGACGGCACTGTCGACTTGATGATGAGTCAGATTTTAATGGATGAGCTGGCCGAGGTGATCACGCGGCAGAAGTTTGCGGCGATTCTTCAACGTACTTCACGCACACCGAAACGGATTCTGCTTGAGTTACGCACCTTTGCGGAGATGGTGGCAGCACCACCCTTACCCCAGCCCGTGTGCCGCGACCCGGATGATGATGCTGTGCTGGCTTGTGCGCTGGCCGCTCAGGCTGACTTGATTGTGTCGGGAGACGATGACTTGCTCGTGCTCAAACAGTTTCAGGAGATACGCATTGTGACGCCGACTCAGGCGGTGAAGATGATCCGCAGCTGACACACAATAGCGGATAAAAAAAGAAGCCACTCGCTTCCGGGGTAACGGAGGTGGGTGGCTTTTTATTTATTGAAGAAGAACAAGAGGGATTGTGCTATTTGACTAGACTTGCCCCTGTGTTTTACGTGTGATGTTGGGCTTCGCAAGCTCAGCGCCAACCTACGCTAGCCCAGGCTACGCTTGCTTATAAATATAAACCGTCGGCTGATTATTGCGGCGCGCACATAACCACACCCTCGTTGCTCCAGCCGCGAGATACGACATTCTGTATCGCAGTCGTACTGCTGGTAATGCGGTGGTTGGAATCGACGCCTCGGGCGAATCCATTGTTATAGGCGCGGTAAACTGGAACCGTCCCGCCAAGACAAGAACCATTGGTCGGCGGGGTAGAGACAAAATCCAGGCTTTCGAAATTCCAGCTCTTTATGGTGAGTTTGCGCGGATCTCCCGTAGGGATTTGTTGATCTTTCAGCCCTTGGCATTCCGCCGAATCCACCGTATAGAAATGTGAGTTTGGCCCGGGTGATTGGCTACCATAGAAGCGACAA
>CAIRGS010000120.1 GCA_903878125.1 uncultured Nitrosomonadales bacterium
CCGCAAGAATTCCGGCTAATTTGAAATTTAAAATTTGGTTCACAAATTTGTCCTGGGTAAATCATTTCTAAACAAAATATACACAGCTATATAACGCTTTTTATTAAAAAACCGCATGGACTGCGGTTCTTTGGATACGCCTCTTTATTCTTCTACGGCAAGTATTACATGCGAAGCCTTAACAAGCGCACAAGCCGGGCTTCCCACGGAAAATTTGAACAAGTTTTGCGATTCATTGGTAATCATCGCAACGACGCTAGTGTCAAAGCCCAGATCCAATACTACCTCGGTATTCACCATCCCTTTGATTATTCGACTGACCACTCCGCACAGTCGATTTCGCGCCGATGTTACTATCTTGTCATCCGCCGATGTCAAAATCACCCACGATGACTTGATCAACGCGCTTGCAACTTTTCCTGTTGCAAGGCCCAATAAGTGTACGCTCTCATTGGTAATGATAGCGACCACTGTCACGCCACTATCCAGTCTCAGCGTCACTTCTGAATTAACTGCCCCACCAACAATGGATTCAACCTTTCCTTGCAACATATTTCTGGCACTTGTTTTCAAGTTAAGCACCTTTTATCTATATGTATGAAAATCGTCCAACAATCTTGTTCAGGGATGCCGTGAAAAAACTTGCAAGATGCCGCACCCATCCAGCTTGCCTGATGTTATTCATTTTTTAAGCAAAGTGACGGGGAAGCATTCTTAAAGTAGTCAACTTTATTTTCGGGAGATATACGTAATATACCTAAGTATATTACGTATATCAAGCGCACCTAAAATAACCAATATTCTCGAGTGTTTAAATCACCAAGGGATTCCGTCACGAAATTAAACGCTAGCCGCTGGCCGTTGCTATATTAAATTGGACAATAAAACTGGAAGGGGATTAGCTACGTTTGTAGTCGTCGTCATACCGCACAATATCGTCTTCGCCGAGATAAGCGCCAGACTGGACTTCAATCAGATAAAGCGATCCTGTGCCGATATTTTCCAGACGGTGCTTCATGCCAATAGGAATATAAGTGGATTGATCCTCTCGTAGCAGCAGAATATCCTCGCCACGAGTTACTTTGGCATAACCGGAAACCACAACCCAATGTTCGGCACGATGATGGTGCTTTTGCAACGACAATTTTGCGCCGGGTTTTACCATGATGCGTTTGGCTTGAAATCGTTCGCCTATATCGATGCCTTCATAATAGCCCCACGGGCGATAGACACGACGGTGAACCAGATGTTCGGTGCGTTCGGCCTGCTTAAGATATTCAACGGTATGTTTTACATCCTGGGCAAAGTCCTTGTGCATCACCAATACTGCATCAGCGGTTTCCACAATGACCAAATCCCGCACCCCGATAGTTGCCACCATACGACTTTCAGCGCGAACATAAGTATGTGAGGTTTCAGCGGTATAAACATCGCCACGCAAAGCATTGCCCTGATCATCGTGCGCACTGACGTCATAAAGAGATGACCATGAACCGATGTCGCTCCAGCCAATGTCCACTGTTACCATAGCCGCCGCCTGAGTATGTTCCATCACCGCATAATCAATGGAGTCCGATGGGCAGGCGGCAAAAGCCTTTTCATCCAGACGACAAAAATCCAGATCATGCGTGCTATGTTGCCATGCTTGTTGCGCAGCTTGATAAATGTCCGGGCGGTAGCGTTGCAATTCATTCAGGTAGACGGATGCCTTGAACACGAACATGCCGCTGTTCCAAAAAAATCTTCCTGAAGCCACAAACTCTGTAGCTGTATCCAAATCCGGCTTTTCCACAAAACGTGCTACCTCAAAGCTGTGCTCACCGGCTCCTAATATTGCACCGCGTTCGATGTAGCCGAATCCTGTAGCAGGTTCATTGGGTGTAATACCAAAGGTCACCAACTTATCTTGTTGCGCCAACGCAACAGCCAATTGAATCGCCACATGAAAGCCTGAAACATCCTGAATCAGATGGTCTGCAGGTAACACCAACAACATAGCCTGAGCATCTTTAGCTTGTGCGGCGAACGCGGCAATAGCCACAGCAGGCGCAGTATTGCGACCTAAGGGCTCAAGTACCTGCAATAAAGGATTAACGTCAACGGCGCGCAATTGTTCGGCGACGAGGAATCGATGCTCGTTATTACAGATCACTAATGGCGCAGCTATGTCGGGAAAGTCCTTAAGGCGTAACAATGTTTCCTGAAATAATGTGTGTTCGGAAATCAGCGGCAAAAACTGCTTGGGTAATGCTGCACGAGACAAAGGCCACAAACGGGTGCCAGAACCCCCGGACAAAATAACGGGATAGAGCATAGTGACTTTCAAAAGGTTGATGACAAACATTTCTTGAGATGCACGGCTTGAATTATAATCTGCACGGGCTCTAAGTATCGGAGAATAATATTGAACGTCACAATAGTAGGGACCGGCTATGTAGGTCTGGTCAGTGGTGCATGCCTCGCAGAGGTTGGCAACCATGTCCTTTGTCTCGACCTCGACCCGGCAAAAATTCGCATTCTGGAAAACGGTGATATCCCCATCCACGAGCCCGGCTTGATCGACATTGTGCGCCGTAACGTCGCTGCTGGCCGCCTCGGCTTTACTACAGACATAGACCGCGCCGTTGCTCATGCCCATATCCAGTTCATCGCCGTGGGCACCCCCCCTGATGAAGATGGCTCAGCCGACCTGCAACATGTTCTGGCAGCAGCCAGAAATATCGGCAGCCGTATGACCGATGATAAAATACTCGTTAACAAAAGCACGGTTCCTGTTGGCACTGCCAACAGGGTCAACGCAGTCATCGCAGAAGAGTTGAAAAAGCGCGACATTAAGTTCAAACATTGCGTCGTCTCCAACCCGGAATTCCTTAAAGAAGGGGCGGCGGTCGATGATTTCATGCGCCCGGATCGCATCGTCATCGGTGGTGATGATGCATATGCCATCCAACAAATGCGGGAGTTATATGCCCCATTCAATCGCAACCACGATCGCATTATTGTCATGGATGTAAAAAGTGCCGAACTCACCAAGTATGCCGCTAATGCCATGCTCGCCACTCGCATCAGCTTCATGACCGAACTGGCCAATGTCGCAGAAAAACTCGGTGCCGACATTGAAATGGTAAGGCTAGGCATTGGTTCCGACACCCGCATCGGCTACCATTTTCTTTATTCAGGTTGCGGCTACGGGGGATCCTGTTTCCCCAAAGATGTAAAAGCGCTTATCAAGACAGCCAATGACGACGCTGGCATCACCCTTAAAGTACTTAATGCCGTAGAAGCAGCCAACGATGCACAAAAAGAAGTTCTCACGAAAAAAATAAAAACCAGATTTGGCACTGATCTTATTGGAAAAAACTTTGCCATTTGGGGCCTTGCTTTTAAGCCCAACACTGATGACATGCGCGACGCTCCGAGTCGCAAGCTGATTTCAGATTTATTAGAGGCAGGTGCCACCATCACGGCCTATGACCCGGTAGCCATGCCGGAAGCACAACGGATCTTTGGTAATGATCCCAGAATTTCTTATGCAGACAATCCGCTCACAGCCTGCAAGAATGCGGATGCATTAATTATCGTCACTGAGTGGAAAGAATTCCGCAATCCGGACTTCGAAATAATCAAAGCAAAGCTCAAAACTCCACTAATCTTCGATGGCCGTAGCTTGTATGAGTCGGCTACAGTAAACGCGCACGGTCTGGAATATTTTCCCATTGGCCGTTAATGGCGATTGGTTCTAAATATGAAATCCATAAAGAAGGCAGCCATATAAAATCTGCGCTCGTAAACATCGTCACGTGCCTCTAGTCTTCAACCCTGCATCTGTTGCCCCTTGCCCCTTGAACCCAAGACTTGCATGGTGGGTCATCGCGACTTGGTCGGCAGCACGATTCAATGGGCATTCCAATGACATGACTCTTGAGCATTTTTCAGCATGAGGCTGAGCGGAAACCTGCTTGCAGGATTAGCAAACTCGATCTGGTCGGCACTGATCGGTCTGGCAGTAGTTCCCTTTTATCTTAAATACCTCGGAATAGAAGCCTATGGTTTGATCGGTTTCTTTGTGACGACGCAGGCATTGCTCTCCCTTCTTGATATGGGATTAGCTCCAACGATTAACCGCGAGGTCTCACGATATTCAGCATCGGGAAATTTGCAGGAAGCAGGGAAATTGCTTCATACCCTTGCTATTGTCTATTGGAGTATGGCTGGCGTGATCGCTTTATTGATTCTGGTGCTCGCGCCTTTGATTGCAGAGTACTGGTTGCAATCCAAACAACTCTCACCGCAAAGCATTGCACACGCCGTGATGTTGATGGGACTAGTAGTAGCATGCCGCTGGCCGATCGGCTTGTATCAGGGCGCATTGATTGGTGCGCAACGTTTGACGGTATCAAGTGGCATTAATATTACCATGGTGACGATCGGAAGTTTGGGTGCGGTGATGGTGCTTGCGTTTGTCTCGCCGACGATTGAGGCCTTCTTCATTTGGCAGGCATGTGTAGGTCTTGTTTATGCGATCACCATGCGTTCGGCTTCATGGCGAGTAATAGGTAATAAGCAGGTTAACAAGTTTGATGTTGGCAACATTAAACGGATTTTAAAGTTTTCTCTAGGTGTCAGTGCTATTTCATTTTCAGGGCTTCTATTGACACAAATAGACAAGTTAATACTTAGTAAGACGTTAGGATTAGAAGGGTTTGGGCAATATATGTTGGCCACAATAGTGGCTGGTAGCCTCTATATTTTAATTACCCCAATATTTAATACGATCTATCCTCGGTTTTCATCCTTGGTGGCGCAGGAAAATTTTGAAGAGCTGTTAAAGCAATATCGCACTGCCAGTCATTTGCTTGCCAGTATGTTGTTTCCCACTGCAATGATAATGGTTTTACTTTCTCAGGTATTAATTCGATTATGGACGGGCAATCCTGACCTTGCGGCTAATGTGGCCCCGTTAGCATCCTTCCTTTTAATTGGTTATGCGTTGCACGGTGTGATGCACATACCGTATGCGTTAATGCTGGCGCAAGGCGAAATTAAATCGATGTCTATAATATACATTTTGCTAATAAGTATAATTGTGCCACTTACGATCGTTTTTTCCTTAAGCTATGGCGCAGTCGGCGGGGCGATAGCACAGCTTCTGCATTTTATTTTTTATTTATTGTTGGGAACGTGGATTTTTCATAAAAAATTTTTGAAGGGCTATGCTGGGAATTGGCTGTCTAAAGATATTGGTGTACCACTAGGAATTTCTTTGCTCATTGGCGTATCGGGATATTTTGGCATGCCGATCGTAGGAGAGGTTGTATACGTGAAGCTCTTGTTAGGGATTCTTCTTTGGGTTGTCGCGACTATATTGAGTATCTTGTCATCACCATTTTTACGCTCAATATTCGTTAGGTATTGGAATCAGTTTAGTTGCAGGTAATAAGGGGGAGATATGTTTGGAAGGTTGTTTAATTACCTATTAGATACTCGGGATCGTCAGCGAATCAATATTGCATTGAGCAAAGGTGCGGCGATGATGCAAGCTCGTAATATCGATTTGAAACATCCTTTATCGTGGGAGTTTTCAGGGTTTAGCCAGAATGGCGAAGATGGCATACTAGACGTCTTACGGAAGAATCTATTGAAAAACAATCGTTACTTCATCGAAATTGGTGCCGCAGATGGAATTGAGAACAACACAGGCTGGCTACTTGTCGCCGAAAAATATAATGGACTGCTGATCGAAGGCAGCGCTCAGCTTGTTGAAAGAGCGAGAAGGACCGTCGTCGGGTATAGCATCGGTGCTGAATGCCACAATATGTTCGTGACAAAAGAAAGTGTGCGTGACATGAAGGCGATGGCAATGCACCATGACCCTGATGTGTTCTCGCTTGATATTGATGGCAACGATTATTATATTGCACAAGCCATTCTGGAAGGCGGGTTCAGGCCTAAGATATTTGTGGTTGAGTACAACTCTGTCTTCGGGCCCGAGCGCAGTATGACCATTGAATATCAGCCCGATTTCGTGTTTACAAAGGCACATTCAACTCATCTCTATTATGGGGTATCTATTTCAGGTTGGCGGAAATTTTTTGAGCGATACGGTTATCGTTTTGTGACCGTAGACCGAAATGGTGTGAATGGTTTTTTTGTAGCCCCTGAGTTCTTTGAGGAATCCTTCTTAGGAGAGGTGCGAGGCCTTATATTTGCTGAAAATCAATATCAATACAAAAAATTCAGGGTATCTAGTGAAGATCAATTTGCTCTGATTGCAGATCAAAAATTTGTTTTTATCTGACAATACCGATCAACTGCAATCTAATTATTGCGTCGGCCATTAAATCACGATTAGTCATGCCCGCGAAGACCGGAATCCAGGTGTTCTAATTAATCTATTTGATGGCCGACTCTATCAGGCAAAAGAAATGTCAATTTTGCCGCGTTGGGATGGAGGACGTGTTGAATAGGCAATGAAATGGTTAATAATAGTGAATCTATAACATTATGTTTATAAAGTTATCCATCTGCATTACAACTTATAACAGAGGGCGATTTATTGGTGAGACTCTGGATTCTATCCTTGGTCAGATGATGTCTGGTGTTGAGCTTGTTATTGTGGATGGTGCATCACCGGATAATACTCCTGAAGTGATGGCGCAGTATTTGTTGCGCCATTCTGAAATTCGTTATTTCCGTGAGCAAGAAAATTCGGGTGTAGACGGAGACTATGATAAGGCTGTTGGCTATGCAAGGGGAGAATACTGTTGGCTGATGACCGATGATGATCTATTGTGTCCCAGGGCTATTTCTCGAGTTCTTGAGTCTATCAACGGAGAATTTGACCTCGTCGTTGTGAATTCCGAAGTAAGAAATGTCGATTTTTCAAGGGTGCTTGAAACTCGTTTACTCAAGTTTACTAGTGACAGGGAGTACGCAGCAAAGGATGGAGAAGAGTTTTTTTCTGAAGTAGCGAATTATCTTTCGTTCATTGGTGGTGTTGTCATGAAGCGAAATTTATGGCTGGAGCGGGATCGTTCATCCTATTACGGAACGCTGTTCATTCATGTCGGCGTAATCTTCCAGCATCCGCCGATAAACAGGATCAAGGTTATTGCAGATCCGTTGATAATAATACGTTATGGCAATGCAATGTGGACTTCGCGGGGTTTTGAAATTTGGATGTTCAAATGGCCGCAGTTGATTTGGTCTTTTCCTGACTTCTCAGATCAGTCGAAGTCTGCTGTTTGTTCCAAAGAACCATGGAGGCCAATTAAAAAACTCATTTTATATAGAGCTACTGGGGGGTATACGTTTTCCGAGTACCGCCATTTTATAGCAGATAGGACAAAAGGCTTGTCTCGTGGGGTGTATATGGCAATTGCAGTGTTCCCTGCCGCCATTGCAAATGTATTGGTCAGTCTTTACTGTGTTTTCGTGAATAGAAATGCTCGTTCAGTATTGTATGATCTTTCACGAAGTCGGAATGCTACTTGGGTAAGTCGCTTCTTGGCCCGGTTTCTCTGACATATACTATGAAAACAGCCTTAATCACCGGTATAACTGGCCAAGATGGTTCATACTTGGCTGAGTTGTTGCATACCAAAGGCTATCGTGTTGTTGGTGCAGTCAGAAACATTCAAAATGCTAAAGAGTTGCTTCCCGTATCACTGGTGCAGCATGTTGAGTTGGTTGAGTGGGATATGATGAATCAATGTCGAATGACAGAAGTATTAGCTGAATACCGCTCAGCGGAGATTTATAACTTGGCCGCCTTCTCATCAGGAGCAGGAATGTTCAATGATGCTGTAAATATCGGAGAGGTGAATGGGCTTGCGATTGCTCGTATTCTGGATGCCATTCGCGCAGTGGATGCCAATATCCGTTTCTGCCAGGCATCAAGTAGCGAAATGTTTGGCAATGCACTCGAAAGCCCTCAATCAGAAGTAACGCCATTTCGACCCCGTACCCCATATGGTGCCGCAAAACTTTATGCGCATTCGATGATTCAGATTTACCGCCAGCACTATGGGTTATATGGGTGCTCGGCAATTCTGTTTAATCACGAAAGCCCGCGCCGTGGATTAGGTTTTGTAACAAGAAAAATAACGCATGCAGTGGCGAAGATTAAACTGGGATTTGTGAATGAGCTTTGCCTGGGAAATCTTGATGCGCGCCGTGATTGGGGTTTTGCTGGCGATTATGTGCGCGCAATGTGGCTGATGTTACAACACCCACACGCGGATGATTATGTGGTTGCCACTGGTGAAACCCACTCGGTGCGAGAGTTGTGTGAAGTCGCCTTTGGACATTTTAATTTGGATTATCGCGATTATGTCCGCGAGGACCCTGCTTCATATCGTCCCATTGAGTCAGTGCAATTAGTGGGAAACTCCAAAAAGGTGAGAGATCAACTTGGCTGGATACCTGAAGTAGGATTTCAGGAGATGGTAAGCATGATGGTAGATGCCGATTTGCGTAAGCTCGTTGAGCAAAATAGCGCAAAAGGATAGGATCAAAATAATGTTCAAAAAAATAGAAAAGTGCAGAATTTGTGGCAATAAGCATCTGGAGTGCTTGCTCGATTTGGGAGTGCAGATGCTGACCGGGATATTCCCGCGCGGGAAGAGTTCAAAAATTACGGCTGGCCCGCTGCGTTTGGTGAAATGCATGGGGGGGGATGATGTCTGCGGGCTATTACAGCTTGAGCATTCTTACAATTCTGATGAGATGTATGGCGAGAACTATGGTTATCGCTCTGGCCTCAACGCCAGCATGGTAGCCCACCTCAGCAACAAAGTTAAAAAAATCCTTGAGCAGGTTGAGTTGCACAAGGGCGATCTTGTTATTGATATTGGTAGTAACGACAGTACTACGTTGCAAGCGTATCCGCCGTCTGGGCTAGATCTGGTAGGCATTGACCCGACGGGAATTAAATTTCACAGCTATTACCCACCACACATTAAACTAATTCCAGATTTCTTTTCTTCAGCTTTAGTGAAAGAACATTTTCCAAAGAGAAAAGCCAAAGTAGTCACTTCGTTCTCGATGTTCTACGACCTGGAAGACCCAACGGACTTTATGCGACAAGTGTATGACATACTTGCAGACGATGGGGTCTGGGTATTTGAACAAAGCTATATGCCGACTATGCTCGAGATGAATTCATATGACACAGTTTGTCATGAGCATGTTGAGTTTTATGCGCTGCGCCAGATTAAATGGATGGCTGACAAAGTGGGCTTCAAAATTATTGATGTGGAGTTCAATGAAGTTAATGGGGGCAGTTTTTCAATCACGGTATCGAAATCGAATGGCGATTTGACACCTGCTCCTTTAGTGCAGAAGATACTCGATCTCGAACACGCAAATGGGCTAGATACGCGTGCGCCTTATCAAAAATTTGCTGAACGTATAGCTAAAACGAAGTACGACTTGCTGGCTTTCCTCAAAACAGCTCATGCAGAAAATAAAATAGTCGCGGCACTCGGTGCATCTACGAAGGGAAATGTATTGTTGCAATACTGTGGAGTAACAGAAGAAGATATTTCGTTTGTTGGTGAGGTTAACCCGGAAAAATATGACTGTTATACCCCAGGCACATGGATCCCGATCATTCCAGAAGCAGAGTTGCTATTGAAAAAACCGGATTATCTGATTGTGTTGCCATGGCATTTTAGAAAATTCTTCCTGGAGAATAGTAAATATAGAGGAGTAAACTTGGTATTCCCGCTCCCCAACATTGAGATTGTTGAACGATAAGTGTATCTGAGATATTTAGAGGTCAAGTGTGACGGGTTTCAGGAGCCCCTTACAGGAAGTAAGAGATGTAAAAAATACCGGGGCACATCTATATGGAAAGAGTCCATGAGTGAAGCAGATAGATTTGCCAAGGATGGAGCTAAATGATGACGCCAGAGGTATCCAAGCCAAGCAGGGTCACAGTACTACTTTCCACATACAATGGAAGCAAGTTTCTTCAGCAGCAGCTAAATTCATTGTATGAGCAAACCTATCCAAATATTAGGATTTTGGTAAGGGACGATGGATCGTCAGATTCAACAAGAAACATTTTAGAAAATGAGCAATCAAGTGGACGTATAGATATATTAATGGGCCATAAAAACTTGGGCCCAGCCATGAGTTTCTTTGAATTGTTGCATAATGCTGCGTTAACTGAAACGGAATACGTTGCTTTTTGTGATCAAGATGATGTTTGGCTTCCTCATAAAATTGAGCGCGCGGTTTCAGCCCTTTTGGTAGTCGCCGATAACCGTCCGGCATTATTTTGCTCCAGGTTAGAAGTTGTTGATAAACAGTTAAATCATATTGGATTTACTAATACACCAAGAAAAATCGGCTTTGGTAATGCTCTAGTAGAAAATGTTGCGACCGGCTGTACGATAGTACTCAATCGAGAAGCGGTGGAGCTGATTTGTAAGCACCTTCCAAGTAAAGTATTGATGCATGATTGGTGGTGTTATTTGGTTCTGTCTTGTTTTGGTGAAGTGATTTTTGATAATAATGCACATATAAAATATCGACAGCACGGCAATAACACTATTGGTGTAACCGTGAATATGTTTGATGAATTAAAAGGAAAGCTGCATCGAGTTATTTACAGCGGGGGAGGATTGCTTTTGTTGCAAGCTTCTGTTTTTTTTAATATTTTTGAAAATTTCATTCCGAGTTCTCAAAGGATTATTCTCAATAAATTCATCGAAGCAAAATCATCATCGTGGTGTCGTGTTCAGTTAATCTTGTCCAAAGAAATATGGCGGCAAAAATGGTTGGATAATTTGATCTTGCGATTCATTATATTGATTAATCGAATCTGAGCTATGGCGAGATTTGGCATTATAGCGAGGCAAGTTACTAAAGTACCTCAGGTTCATTATTTTTGATGGACAAAATAGCTGTGGAGCAGTCGCCTGAAATTTCCATTTCGGTTGTTAGCCATGCACAAATTCAGTTGATTGAATGTCTGCTGCATGATATCGATCAGCATTGCCGGGCTTCTTCGATCGAATTGATCCTCACACTTAATCTGGATGAGATACTGCCGTTCGCAGCCGATGGTTTTATATTTCCAATAAAGGTTATTCGCAACCCCATTCCTATGGGATTCGCAGCCAATCACAATCGGGCATTTACCTACGCAGCTGGACGATTCTTTTGTGTAATGAATCCGGATATCCGGCTGAATGGCAACCCATTTAAGGCTTTGCTTGCGTGCCTGCAGGATTCTGCAGTTGGCGTGGCTGCTCCGCTCGTATTGAGTTCGAGCGGCGAGATTGAAGACAGTGCCCGTCGTTTTCCGATGCCACTCAAAATATTTTGCAAGGCGTTCGGCAGATGTAAAGGCAGTGATTATCTTGTAAAAGATAATCCGATCTTTCCTGATTGGGTGGGAGGGATGTTCATGTTGTTCCCACGCGGTGTATTCATAAAAATAGGTGGATTTGATCTGCGATATTTTCTTTATTATGAAGACGTGGATTTGTGCGCTAGGCTTAGATTAAAGGGTTATGAAGTGGCCGTATGCCCTGATGCCAAGGTGATTCATCTTCCACGCAGGAGTAGTCATCACAGCTTCAAGTATTTTAAGTGGCATCTTATGAGCATGATGCGATTTTTTTGTTCCTTCTTGTTTTTAAAAATACTTTGGTTGCGATTGACAAAAAAATCCATGAATAAATGTACGGTAGAGCAGTGAACGCTTCTCAACTTAGTCAGGCTTAATCATAGGCCACCATTATGAAATTTATGATTTCCGGGGCTGGTGGCTTTGTTGGTAAAGCGCTCTGTGCTGAATTGCTACGGCGAGGACAGTCCGTAAGCGCGGCGGTGCGTTCAGGGAATTCGTTGATTGAAAATACTGAAGTCATAATCATCGGCGCAATTGATGGTGAGACGAATTGGGCTGATGCATTAGCCGATGTGAATGTGGTGATTCATCTCGCCGCACGAGTGCATGTAATGCGCGAGAACGCTACGGATCCATTGGCGGAGTTTCTCAAGGTCAACCTGCACGGTACGTCAAATCTCGCTCGACAAGCTGCTTCTTCTGGGGTGAAACGGCTCGTCTACGTTAGTTCGATCAAAGTGAATGGCGAACAGACCAGCACAACTCAGTCATTTACAGAGTTGGACGAACCCAGCCCACAAGATTTTTACAGCATCTCGAAATGGCAAGCCGAACAAGCGTTGTGGCGAATTTCCCAAGAAACTGGTTTGGAAATTGTGGTTGTGCGCCCTCCATTGGTTTATGGTTCGGGTGTAAAAGGCAACTTTGCACAAATGCTGGCGGTGATCGCCAAGCACATTCCTTTGCCATTGGCTGCTGTAGATAACCGTCGCAGCCTGATTTACGTGAAAAATCTGGTGGATGCCTTGATAGCCTGCGCGACCCATCCTGTCGCCGCTGGCCAGACTTATTTGGTCTGTGATGGTGAGGATATTTCTACCCCGGATTTATTGCGCCAATTAGGCGATGCGATGGGATGTCCGGCGCATATATTGCCGTTGCCGCTTAGCTGGTTACGTATGTTGGGAAAATTGTCCGGCAAATCTGATCAAGTCGAACGGTTACTCGGTTCGTTGCAGGTCGATAGTGGTAAAATCCGCCGTGATTTAAACTGGGTTCCTCCTTATACTTTGCAACAGGGCCTGCAAGCGACCGCAGAATTGCACCGACGCTTAGGTAAGATGAGTTAATAAGTATGCTACGTTTGTTGAAATCAATTGATTCAAATTAAAGCATGCCAACTTGGCCGAGGATTTGTTAAACAATTTTCCATACGGTAAATACCTCGCATGAAAGTGGATTGCGCGGAAATTATCAATGTTGTTATAGAGTAAATGTCTCCATGTCGCATTATGCCCCCCTGATTGCAGCCCTGATCACCATGTTGGTGATTACTATTATCGTATTCAGTAAAGCCGGTAAAAAAATTCAAGATATCCCCAATGAGCGCTCATTGCATATTGAGCCAATTCCTCGCATTGGCGGGGTGGGGTTAATGGCAGGTCTTCTGTCTGCCTGGGCATTGATGGTAATGTCATTAGCTTGGTGGGTGGTATTGCCTATGATTTTACTGTTTGCTGTTTCTTTGCTGGATGACATGCGCGGCCTGCCAGTACGACAACGCTTGTTGGCGCACATCGCTGCTGCTGCAATTCTGGTGCTCGGCTCCGGCTTGCTGGCGCAGGGTGCCGTACTGGCATTGCTCGCATTGTTGTGCGTAGTTTGGATGATCAACCTATTCAATTTTATGGATGGATCAGATGGCTTGGCTGGAGGCATGACATTTTTCGGTTTTACCATGTATGGTGTAGCAGCACTGATGCATGGCGCTGATACTCAGGCTATGCTGAATTTCTCAATAGGTGCCGCTGGCTTGGGTTTGCTTTATTACAATTTTTATCCTGCTCAAGTATTCATGGGTGATGCAGGATCCATTCCACTTGGTTTTTTATCTGCCGCGATGGGTTTGTGGGGCTGGCAACAGGGACTATGGCCCGTATGGTTTCCGTTGCTGGTATTCTCCCCGTTCATCATGGATGCCAGTGTCACCTTGCTGAAACGTATGTTGCGTCGTGAAAAAATTTCTCAGGCACATCGCGAACATTATTACCAGCGCTTGGTGCAGATTGGTTGGGGGCATCGCAATGTCGCATTGTTTGAATATATTTTGATGTTTGCGGTGGGCGCATCTGCTATTTGGTGTTTGCGTCAATCCACCGAATGGCCATGGCTGCTGTTCCTGGTTTGGGGAGTGGTGTATGCGGGGCTGATGCTGATTTTGGATAATCGCTGGGAAGCATTTCAGCGAAGCCAGCGTGGCTAAATTAGATCTGCGTACTCTGCTGGCCATGCTGCATGATTTTGCTGCGGCTATATTTGCTTGGAGCTTGGCTTATCTGCTGCGCTTCAATTTCGAGCCACCACCGCATTTCATTGATGAGATGCTGCATACCCTGATCTGGGTAGTGCCCTTGCAAAGTATTGTTTTCTGGCGCTTTGGTTTATATCGTGGTCTATGGCGCTATGCCAGTGTGACCGACTTGCGCCGAATTTTTTTGGCGGTGCTGACAGCTGCCGCGCTTATTCCCTTGGTGTTGTGGATGTTCCGTATTAGTGCCGTAATTCCGCGTTCGGTACTAGTGATTAATCCTGCGCTATTGCTGCTTGTAATGGGCGGGAGCCGTTTCATTTATCGTCTCTGGAAAGAGCATGGTTTTTATCGCAATTTCAACTTAAATGTAGAGCCAGTTCTAGTGTTAGGAGCGAGCGATGCAGCAGTAGGCTTGTCCAAGGAGCTGGCCCGCAGCCGCGATTGGCGGCTGGTGGGTTTTCTGGACGACAATGTGGATAAACATGGGCGCATCCTTAATGGGATAAAGGTGCTGGGCGCACTGGATAGCCTGCCTCAATGGGCGGAACGCATGGGTGTAAAACAAGCCATTGTTGCCATGCCATCGGCCTCGCACCAAGTGCGTAAGCGTGCGATTGAGATATGTAATCAGGCCAGAGTCAAGGTGCTGACGGTACCGTCATTTGATGACCTGTTAAGTGGACGTGTTGCCATTTCGCAATTGCGGGCCGTGGAGTTGGATGATCTGCTGGGACGTGATCCGGTTCAATTGGATGCAGCCGGGCTGCAAGAATTATTCACCAGAAAAACAGTTCTGGTAACCGGTGCCGGTGGATCCATCGGCTCTGAATTATGTCGCCAGATCATAAATTTCAAGCCACGTACTTTAGTGATGTTCGAGTTGAGTGAATTTGCGCTGTATAACATGGAACAGGAGCTGGCCGCGAAATTAGATGACGTCGACATTGTCTGCCTGATTGGCGATGTGCGTGATGCTGCCCGTCTTGATCAAGTTTTTTATGAGTATAAGCCTGCGGTGGTATTTCACGCAGCCGCATACAAGCATGTCCCCCTCATGGAGCAGCACAACGCTTGGCAGGCGATACGCAATAACGTGCTGGGTACATGGTCGGTCGCCACTGCTGCCCAGCGTCATGGTGTAGAGAAATTTGTATTGATTTCTACCGACAAAGCAGTCAACCCAACCAACGTGATGGGAGCGAGTAAACGTCTGGCAGAAATGGTATGTCAGGGATTGCAGCAGCCTGGCGGAACGCGCTTCATCATGGTGCGTTTCGGCAACGTCTTGGGCAGCACTGGTAGTGTCATCCCAAAATTCCGCGAACAGATTGCGAAGGGTGGGCCAATTACTGTCACGCATCCAGACATTACACGTTATTTCATGTCGATTCAGGAGGCTGCGCAATTAGTATTGCAGGCCAGTTTAATGGGCAAAGGCGGAGAAATATTTGTATTGGACATGGGCGATCCAGTAAAAATTGTTGATCTGGCGAATGACCTTATTCGTCTTTCCGGCCTCAGCAAGGATGATATTCGGATTGAATTCACTGGCCTGCGCTTAGGTGAAAAGCTATTCGAGGAACTGCTGGCCGACAACGAGCACACTTTGCCCACTCCACATATAAAACTGCGCATCGCACAGGCGCGCGAAGTGGACGCCGAATGGCTGGAGAATTTATTGATTTGGTTTAGCTCACATGCTACGCAGAGTGATGCAGAAGTTAAATGTGCCTTGATGCAATGGATACCGGAATACTGCCCAGATTCAAATGGCGTTCAAAAATCAAGATAACGAGATAATATGACATGAATGAATGCCGTTTGCGCTGACGTCCTTATTCGTGATGATTCACCCGCGCTTATTGCTGGCTTGCCAAATCAACTCTGGTTGTATGATATTCGCTAAGTTATGTTTAACCCTCGTCGGATTTATACTTTTTTTCTGTGGCTTTTTTTGCCATATATATTTTTCCATCTGCTCTGGCGCGCACACAAACAACGTGAGTACCTGCAGCATATTGATGAACGTTTCGGACGCTATTCTGCTTGCATTGATAAACCATTAATCTGGCTGCATACCGTATCAGTTGGAGAAACACATGCAGCGGTCAGCTTGGTGCAACGTTTACGGGAAAATTACCCGCATCATCAACTACTACTTACACACACTACCCCGACCGGCCGCGCAGCGAGTGAACAGCTATACGGCAGCGATGTCCTGCGGGTATATTTGCCTTACGACTACCCATTTGCTGTCAAGCGTTTCTTGCAACACTTTCGCCCACGCATCGGGATTTTGATGGAAACCGAAATTTGGTTTAATTTGATCCATAGTTGCCACACCATGCAAATTCCCTTGCTGCTACTAAATGCACGATTATCCGAGAAATCTGCTGCACGTTATGCACGCTACCCGAACTTGACGCGACTGGGCTTGAACGAATTGAGCGCTATTTCTGCGCAAAGCGAAGTCGATGCTGCACGCATTACTGGATTAGGTGCAAACAATGTATCTGTCATGGGTAATCTGAAATTTGACATTCAACCACCATCGGCGATGCTGGAACTGGGTGCACAAATGCGCACCCAGTTTGGCAAAGACAGGAAGATTTTTTTGGCAGCCAGCACACGAGCCGGAGAAGAGATGCTATTGCTATCCATGCTTAAGCAAGTAGACATCCCTCATTTACTAACCGTCATTGTGCCACGCCACCCGCAACGCTTCGACGACGTAGTTGACATGCTCATGCAGCAAGGCATTCGCTTTCAGTGCAGAAGTGAAAACTGTCCGATTGCGCCAGACACTCAAGTTGTATTGGGTGATAGCATGGGGGAAATGTTTGCCTATTATGCCGCCTGTGACCTTGCCTTTATTGGCGGCAGTTTGATGCCATTTGGAGGGCAAAACCTCATTGAGGCTTGCGCCGTAGGCAAGCCTGTTTTTATTGGTCCACACACATACAATTTCGCACAAGCCAGTCAGCTTGCTGTCGAATGCGGAGCCGCCGTGCGGATACAAAATTCAGCCGACCTGGCTCAAGGTTTGCAAAACTTGCTTGCCAACCCCGGGCAGCTGACAAAAATCGGCCAAGCCGGACTGCATTTTGTACGAACCCATCGTGGCGCAACAGAGCAAGCGCTGCAGCATATAACCTGTTTTATTGAGAAGAACCGTCAGTAAAATAACGCAAGATAAAATGACATATCAATCCTTCAAACCATGAGAAAAATCCTAATTACCGGCGGTGCCGGGTTTATCGGCTCTGCGGTTATTCGCCAGCTGATCACGGAAACCGACGCTACTGTTATTAACGTCGATAAGCTGACCTATGCCGGCAATTTACAGTCCCTGATGTCTGTAGCAGACAATCCCCGCTATTGCTTCGAGCATGTGGATATTTGTGACGCTGCGAAAGTCACGAGCCTATTTCTTGAACATCAGCCGGATGCGGTGATGCATTTGGCTGCGGAATCCCATGTCGATCGATCTATCACCGGCCCGGCCGCCTTTATTGAAACCAATATTATTGGCACTTACACTCTCCTGAACTCAGCACGGGAATATTGGAGTGAGCTTTGTACAGAACGAAAAAACACTTTTCGCTTCCATCATATTTCCACAGATGAGGTGTATGGCAGCCTCGGTGAAACCGGTTTTTTTACCGAGAATACCGCTTACCAGCCAAACTCACCTTATTCGGCAAGTAAAGCGTCTTCAGACCATCTAGTGCGTGCTTGGCACCATACTTACGGCCTGCCCGTGGTCACCACTAACTGCTCCAATAATTACGGCCCTTATCATTTTCCGGAGAAGCTAATTCCGTTGATCATCCTGAATGCGTGCAAAGGTAAACCGCTACCCATATATGGCAAGGGCGACAATATCCGCGACTGGTTGTATGTGGACGATCATGCGCGTGCCCTGCGCTTGGTGCTGGAGCGGGGTCGAGTTGGGGAAACCTACAATATCGGCGGCTGGAATGAAAAAACCAATCTGGAAGTGGTTCACGCGATTTGCGCTATTCTTGATGAGCTGCGCCCTCAAGGTGAGCCGTATGCATCCCTTGTCACCTACGTACAGGACAGGCCCGGGCATGACCATCGCTACGCGATCGATGCCAGTAAAATAGCCCATGAACTGGGCTGGAAACCGCTGGAAACTTTTGAAACAGGACTGCGCAAGACAGTGCAATGGTATCTGACTAACACAGATTGGGTTGATGCTGTAATTAGTGGAGAATACCAGAATTGGATCCAACAAAATTACGGTGACAGGGAGACATCATGAAAGGCATCATACTCGCAGGTGGCTCCGGCACCCGACTTTACCCGGCAACCCGGTCCATCTCCAAACAATTATTGCCCGTTTACGACAAACCAATGATTTACTATCCGCTGACTACGCTTATGCTGGCCGGCATTCAGGATATCTTGATTATCTCCACTCCGCAGGATATTCCGCGTTTCGAACAGCTGTTAGGAGATGGCTCACAGTGGGGAATGAATTTCTCCTTTGCCATACAGCCCTCACCGGATGGGCTCGCGCAAGCATTTATTATTGGCGAGTCTTTTATCGGAAATGACTCCTGTTCGTTGGTGCTGGGGGATAATATTTTTTATGGTCACGACTTCGACAAAAATCTTTCAGCCGCCAGAGCCAAGCTAGAGGGCGGCACGGTGTTTGCCTACCATGTCAATGACCCGGAACGGTACGGAGTAGTGGAGTTTGATGCTACAGGGCGTGCAATCAGTCTGGAAGAAAAGCCCAAAAGACCCAAGTCCAATTATGCCGTGACGGGTCTCTATTTTTACGACAATAACGTTATTGAGATTGCCAAATCCGTTAAACCTTCTGCACGTGGTGAATTGGAAATTACCACTGTTAATCAGATTTACCTCGATAGCGGAAAACTGGATGTGCAGGTTATGGGGCGTGGCTATGCGTGGTTGGATACGGGTACGCATGATTCGTTGCTGGAAGCTTCACTGTTTATTCAGACACTAGAGAAGCGTCAAGGCTTGAAGATTGCCTGCCCGGAAGAGGTTGCATTTCGCCGAGGTTACATCACGGTAGAGCAAATGGAACGGTTGGCCGAGCCACTGGCCAAGAATGGTTATGGCCGGTATCTGCTCGACATTCTAAAAGAGAAAGTTTATTAAATATGCAAGTTATTCAAACTGCAATAGCCGACCTTTTAATTATAGAACCCAAAGTTTTCGGTGATGCCCGTGGGTTTTTTTTCGAGAGTTTCAATCAAAAAGCCTTTGAGAGCATCGCCGGGCGATCCGTCAACTTCGTTCAGGATAACCACTCCCGATCAGCTCAGCATGTGTTGCGAGGCCTGCATTATCAAATCAAGCAACCACAGGGCAAGTTGGTTCGAGTAGTGGCAGGAGAAGTATTCGATGTGGCAGTGGATATTCGTAAATCATCACCCACTTTCGGCTTATGGGTGGGTGTCGTGCTTTCTGCCGAAAACAAGCGGATGTTATGGGTGCCGGAAGGGTTTGCCCACGGCTTCGTCGTGCTTAGCGAATATGCAGAATTTCTTTATAAGACAACAAATTATTGGGCGCCTGAATATGAGCGCTCTATCCTGTGGAACGATCCCGACTTGGCTATTGATTGGCATCTTGACCAGAACACTCCTATTTTGTCCAAAAAGGATCAAGAGGGTTCTTTTTTTGCCAAGGCAGAATTATTTCCATAAAACTTTTTTGGGTGGGCAAGAGCAGTCACAGCAACCACGAGTTAACCTTATAATATTCAAAAATACAACGAATTGAGCTTGGCAGTCATGTTTTTTAGTTAATCAAGTATAATGTCCAGTTGTTATAGAAAAATTCACAAAAAGGAAGGCAAATAATGTCTATAAATCGTGTTACTTTCTTCCCAGTTGGCAATGGAGATACCACCTTAATCGAAGCGAATGATAAAACGATACTTACAGATATCAATTATCGTTGTGAACGGTATACAGATCGTTTTAGAAGTTCCATTGATGTTAACGGTAATGTAGGAAACGCCGCCACTCTTGGGCATGAGGAGGCATCAAAACCGTTTCAGTGGATCTACTACGACTTTGCTCTTGATCTTCAATATGCTTGCTATCAATCCAGTTATCGGAGTAATCGAGAGTATCGATTGTCGCTCTTGGTTCTGACTCACCCAGACCAGAACAACCTGACCGGTTTCGACAAACTTTTTTATCACGGTGAACCTGTCGAATTTGAGGATCGTCCAAAAGAAGATGATAAATTGATTCTTATTGAAGAGATATGGATCAACCCTTGTTTTACAGACTCCAAATTTGAGACTGATGAGTCCAAACCCGTATTTCAGGAGATTAAACGTAGGCTGAATCTTCAAGGTAGTAAAGAATCAGAATTGAATGGCAATAGAATTAGCGTATTGGAAGCATCACCATCTGGATTAGTAAAAACTTTTTCGCGAAATATTGAAGCGTATGTTCTTTCTCCTGTTATATCAGGTGAAGATCAACCAGACGTTAACGACACTAGCTTGGTCATACGTTGGACAGTTAAAGTTTTTGGTGGGACGAATCGCATTATGTTAGGAGGCGATGCGACAGTCGGGGTTTGGGATCGTATTTGGCAGAATTATCAAAACAATACGGATAAGCTCAGTTGGAATATCTTGCTTGCACCACATCATTGTTCTATTGATGCTATGGCGAGAAAAAATCAAGTGGGCAAGTATGAGTATTCCGAGAATGCACTTAAGGCACTGGGCCAAGTGGAAGGTGATGGTTTCGTTGTATCAAGCAGCAAAGAGATCAAGCACAATGATGACGTGCTGCCTAGCTGGGAAGCCAAGCAAAAATATCTTGGAATATTGAAAGATGCGGATGGAACTCGATTCTTGAACCCTGATACTCGGGCGAACGCGCCTTTGCTCTACTCACCACTTCAGGATGATAAACCTGAGCCAGTAGTATTCAATTTGACGAAGGAGGGGCCTGCTCTTGATGAGCCTGCACCTGCTTCGCCGCACACACCGCACAAGATAGTGCCGGTTGAAACTGGCAATGACGAATTCGGCTACAAATGGAATATGAAAGTGTAACGAGCCTCTTTTCTCAGTCAAGATAAGAGTTAATTTGAATTAAGTGGGGGATGGCCGATCAACAAATGGTGAAAGGGTGTTTAGCCCCTTAAGGCAGAGCAATATTTTTCGCTACAGTTGAATGGCAGTTTTCAATTTCGCCAAGGAAGACATCATCCCCATGGAGCCTAGCTTCACTGGGGATGATGTCGTTTGTGCACCAATGAACGCTGGGGCCAGTTTATTATGGGCAACTGATTTCACCATGCCTCGCATAACGTCTGTCAGACTCGCAGGTATAATAAACATTTTTTAGCCAGGAATAGAAATGAATATAGATCGAGTAAATTCTGGTTGCGACCTTCCCAACGATTTTAACGTCATCATCGAAATACCCATGAATGCGGATCCCGTAAAATACGAAGTGGACAAGGAAACTGGTGCCATGTTCGTGGATCGTTTCATGTCCACGGCAATGCATTATCCGTGTAACTACGGTTATGTCCCACGTACGTTGTCGGAAGACGGGGATCCGGTAGATGTACTTGTCATGTCACCTGTGTCGCTCATTACTGGCGTGGTGGTTCGTTGTAGACCAATAGGCATGTTGAAAATGACTGACGAAGCTGGCGAGGATGGCAAGATACTGGCTGTGCCCGTTGATAAGTTATGCAGTCTTTATCGCAAAATAAAATCGCATACCGACCTGCCGGAGCTTGTGCTTTCGCAAATCTCGCATTTCTTCGCTCACTATAAAGATCTGGAAATAGGCAAATGGGTCAAGATCAACGGTTGGGTCGGTGTCAAGGAAGCCAAGGCGGAGATCATGAGTGGGGTCAAGCGCTATAAGTCAGCCGAGAAAAAACCGATGTTCTAAATTAACTCTGTTTCGAAGTTTTTGTATTTTTAGGAGACACGTTTTAGCTTTACGTTAATTTTGCATTCTTTCTTTTACTTCATACATGAAATCGTATCTCGGTCTTGACTTTGGCACATCAGGCGCACGCGTTTGTGTTGTGGACAAAGTCGGGACTATTTTTCATGAAGATCATACCTTCTATCCGAATTCTGCTTTACAAGGTCATCTGAGTTGGCGCGAGGCACTGCATACGCTGCTCAAACGGCTACCCGCACCGATTGCAGCTGAGCTACAAAGCATCGCTATTGCTGCTACTTCTGCCACGGTTTTATTGTGTGATAAAGAGTTGGAGCCGACTACTCCCGCGTTGCTCTACTTTGATAACCGCGCTCGAGAAGAATCGGAACAACTAACGCAGCTTGCCCCACCGGGTCACGTTGTTTGCAGCGCAAGTTCAGGATTAGCCAAATTCCTGTGGCTGACAAAGCACACCGAACTTTCAAACGTTGCGCACTTCCTGCATCAGGCGGATTGGCTCGCTGCACTGCTTACCGGGCTGGGTGGCGTCACCGACTATCATAATGCGCTCAAGAGCGGTTATGACGCAGAGCGCTTATGCTGGCCGGATTGGATTAATAATTTGCCGCATGCCCATTTGCTGCCGCAAGTTGTTGTTCCCGGAGCAAGCATTACTAACATCAGTTCATTTGCGGCACAGCATTTCAAAATTAACCCGGCGTGCATGGTGCATGCGGGTACTACTGACAGTATCGCCGCTTTTATTGCCGCAGGCGTGCATGAGCCCGGCTCAGCTGTCACTTCGCTAGGAACTACCATGGTACTGAAGCTACTTTCGGAGCAACGTGTAGAAGCAGCACAATATGGCGTATACAGTCATCGTTTTGGCAATTTATGGCTGGCGGGTGGTGCGTCCAATGCAGGCGGCGGCGTGTTGCGGCAATACTTTGGCGATCCGCAAATTGATGAACTCAGCCAGCACATTGATCCGGCCACTGATAGCCCCCTTGACTACTATCCGTTGCCGCGACCTGGAGAGCGCTTTCCGATTAACGATCCTACCTTGGCCCCTCTTCTTACTCCGCGTCCAGCGGATGACGTACTGTTTCTGCACGGTCTGCTCCAAGGCTTGAGCCGCATCGAGGCGGCAGGTTATGCCAAGCTGGCTGAACTCGGTGCAAGCCCGCTAAAATCTGTTACCACCACTGGCGGCGGAGCGAAGAATAAAGTGTGGGGAAAAATACGCGAACGTTTGTTAGGTGTGCCACTGTCGGTAGCGGGACACACTGAAGCTGCCTTCGGTGCGGCCCTGTTGGGCAAGCGTGGCTTATAACCAGGAAATTCCTAAAAACTCGATTTTCAGGGATTTCAGAAGGCCGTTATTGAAGTCGTTGACGTATGCTCTGTGAAAGTTGAGCCTGCCAATCTAACGGTGGTTTGGGAATGCCTGCACGTTGAGGTGCGCCCCAGATCGGGTTGGGAAAGTGTTTGTCGAGGATGTAGCGCGGAATGACGTGCCAGTGCAAGTGCGGCGTCATGTTGCCGAGACTGGCAAGGTTGATTTTGTCGGGCTGCATCACGTCACGTAGCGCGCTTTCCACGACAAATACCACGTTCATGAAAGCATGCTGTTCGTCATTATTCAAATCTGTCATTTCCTTGGCGTGGCGGTTCCATATCACGCGACAGAATCCGGGATAATCGGCATCCTCGATCAGCACCACTCGACAAAGCTCGCCGCGCCATAGCAGCGTTTCACTCGTTGTTTTACAGAGTTCACAGTTCATCATTTTTTTCGTGGATGGATTCATAAATTAAGTTGATTATTTTATGCTGTCAGCGATATAGAGGCAGTGCTGCGATTCGCCGCTCGATTTCGTTGGCCATTTTTATATATGCCGGGCTGCCGATGCCGCCGTAGCGGCGTTTGAACTCGATTTCCTGCATGTACTCCGGTAAATCCTTCACTTCCGGCATGATGTCGGATTCGCGCAGACCCGCAGTAAGTTGCCGCTGAACTTTCTGCGCGCCACTGCCACTTGTTGTGGCAAGCTCGCCGAAACGTGTGCCGGCGCGATCAGCGGCGATGTCATTGAAGCTGAAGCCGCTGCCACCTTGAGAGTCCTTGATTTCTTTGTACAAGCCGATAACGTCCGACAGCGGGCTGCCAGCAGTAGAGGCAAGTGCTGCAGAAATCGTAAAATGCTGAGAAAAGTCGCTGCGTCCGCCCATGGTCACACTGCGCGAAGTCGGCTTTGGCCATTGTCTGGCAGCCGGAATAATGGCACCAAGCCCTTTGCCGTTTACGTAAAACGCCATAACGATGATCGCGGCGCGATTTTCCACCGCCGCATCGCCGCCGTTGTGGGTCCGTTGCGTGGCCAGCTCGAACAGCGCTTGCATCAGTTCATTGGACCGCAGTTTATGTTTTGAACCATGTTTGCCGGTCAGCTCGACCAGTCGCTCGTGATAAGCCTTCAGTCGCTCCTGCTCCTTGGGCGGCACCAGCAAGGCCTTAAGGTGATTGGGCAGCGCTTCGTTCCATTCGAAGACGATGCGCAGCATCTCATCGCTCGCGCTCACATTCTTGATGACATCGGCAGCTGCCCCGTAGTCCGCGCTGGCTTGCAACCGCTTAATGCCGAACTGTAGTAGCCAGTTCGCAACAAACGCGGGCACCGGTAACTTGCCAATGCGCAGATGTTCAAATCGTGGGAGCGATTTTGTTTCGCGAAGTTTGGCGTCAACATTGAGATAGCGCCCGATTGGATTGGGCGGCAATTCGACTGTTGCGCGCACTCTGGCCATGCCTTGCTGTAAATCTATATGGGAGCTGCTCTTGCCATAGCTGTTGGCAAGATAGCTGACCACAAGGTCGAGATCTTCTTGACTGATAGAAATGGTACGCAGTACTCCTGCTTTCATTTTGCGCGGATCGTTACGAGTCAGTATGTGCTTGGCACGATCGATATGAGCTGGAGTAAATTGGGCTATACCAGTGACGAGCGGATGTTTTTCGACACTTAAATAAATTACAGATAGCAGTGCCAACAAGACAACGATGATCAGTATTAATAGAAATCGTATCCACATTATTTTAGTTTGTGTTTCGTGATGCTTATGCCGTTACGAAAGTATAAATCTGCGACAAGTAAAATCGGCACCACGGTTGTATTGCACTAATACGCATGTAACCGTGGTGCCGATGTGCTTATGTCATTAGAGGCATGTAGTTGCAATACATGCCTGTTTTTAGCGGGTGACGTTTGACCGACTGATTGGCCGGCCGGGGATCGTATGTAACTATCCCGGCCTGGCCAAACTGAAACTTATAATTCGCTACTGCTCATCTCCAGCATCAGTTGATTAATACGTTTTACGAAGCTGGCCGGGTCGTCGAGTTGGCCGCCCTCAGCCAGCAAGGCTTGGTCAAATAATACTGAGGCCCAGTCATCAAACTTCTTCTCTTCGACTTTCAGCCGTAACACAACCGGATGCTTGGGGTTAATTTCCAGGATAGGCTGCGATACGGGCGCCTTCTGTCCGGACGCCTTCAGTAGACGGGCAAGATTAGCGTTGATGTCATGAACGTCCGCCACAAGACAGGCTGGCGAATCGGTCAGGCGGTGCGTCACGCGCACCTCTTTAACGCGGTCGCTAAGGCTGGCTTTAATCTTGTCGGTCAGATCCTTGAAGGCACCGGCATCTTTTTCCTGTTCTTGTTTCTCTGACTCGTCTTCGAGTTTGCCGAGATCAAGCCCTCCTTTTGCAACAGACACCAACGGCTTACCCTCGAATGCGGATAAATTACTCACCACCCATTCATCTACGTGATCGGTCAGCAAAAGCACTTCAATGTCTTTCTTGCGAAACACTTCCAAATGCGGACTATTCTTTGCAGCATTGAAAGTATCCGCGGTGATGTAATAAATTTTGTCCTGGCCTTCTTTCATGCGACTAATGTAATCGGCCAGAGAAACGATTTCTCCTGGCGAATTGGTATGAGTAGAAGCGAGGCGGAGCAAGCCGGCGATCTTGTCTTTATTAGCGAAGTCTTCGCCCACTCCTTCCTTCAGTACGCGACCAAATACATCCCAGAACTTGGCATATTTCTCTGGATCCTTAACGGCCATGTCTTCCAGCAGGCCAAGCACTTTCTTTGTGCAGCCGGAACGGATTGCTTCGATGTCCTTCGATTCTTGCAGAATCTCGCGCGATACGTTGAGCGGGAGATCATTGGTATCAACCACACCGCGCACAAAACGCAGGTAATGCGGCATTAGTTGGGTGGCATCGTCCATGATGAAGACGCGGCGTACATACAGCTTAATGCCGTGACTCGCATCGCGCTCCCACAGATCAAACGGAGCCCTGGCCGGTAAATATAGCAACATAGTGTATTCCTGGCGCCCCTCTACACGCGCATGAGTCCATGCCAGCGGGTCTTCATAGTCATGGCCTACATGTTTGTAGAAACCCTTGTACTCATCATCGCTGATCTCGGTTTTGGGGCGCGCCCACAGCGCAAAAGCTTGATTGATTGTCTCCTCTTCCTCCAGCACCTGCTGTGCGTCATCTTTCCATTCTTCCTTCTTCATCAAGATAGGCTGAACGATATGGTCTGAATACTTGTGGATAATGGTGCGCAACTTTGTGCCATTTAGCAGGTCTTCCTGCCCTTCGCGCAGATGCAAGGTAATAGACGTGCCCCGTGCGGCCTGCTCGACCATCTCAATGGCAAATTCTCCGCCACCGTCGGACTCCCAGCTCACACCTTGATCGGTTTTCTCACCGGCACGACGCGTTAACACGCTCACCTTGTCGGCAACGATAAAAGCCGAGTAAAACCCCACGCCAAACTGACCGATAAGATTTGCATCTTTCTGCTGGTCTCCAGAAAGCTGGGTAAAGAATTCGCGCGTGCCGGATTTGGCAATAGTGCCGAGATTGTTGATGACCTCGTCGCGGCTCATACCAATGCCATTGTCGCTAATGGTCAGCGTTTTCGCCTCTGTATCGTAGCTGACATGGATAGCCAGCTCGGAATCATTCTCGAACAATGCTGAGTTATGCAGCCCCTCGAAGCGCAGCTTGTCGCAGGCATCGGACGCATTGGATATCAGCTCACGCAGGAAAATTTCTCGATTCGAATATAGCGAATGAATCATCAATTGCAGTAGTTGCTTCACCTCGGCCTGAAAGCCCATGGTTTCACGATTGCTGGTTACATTTTCGGTCATTACTCTCTCCGTTATTTTTTAGACAGGACGCACGCATAGGTTGGGGTGGTCTCACGATTTTCAAGAGGGATTATTCATCTGCCATCCGCTTTAGCTGCTTGTCGCAACAGTCGCCGTGCAGTATCCGCATCGCGAGCGGCATCAATTTCCCGCATTACAGCGCCGACGTCAGCCTGCTTTTCGCTGCGTTTGAATTTGCCTGTCAGTTTGACTTCAGGATGTAGTTCACCGCTCTCATAGAGCGACCAGATTTCTTTGCCATAGTCTGTAGAACGTAGTTCGGGGGCGAATTGGCCGAAGTAGATTGCCAGATTATCGACATCTCGCTCCAACATTTTGCAGGCTTGGTTGTTTGCGGCAGCATCGATTGCCTGCGGCAAGTCGATGATGACCGG
>CAIRGS010000121.1 GCA_903878125.1 uncultured Nitrosomonadales bacterium
AACCGATAATGCCTCACCGTGTTGCATCTAACAATTGCGAACTGTAACAATAAAAATGAGGATTAGTCCTCTTTTATGTAAAAAATCGGCGTATTTCTAGTGATTATGTCATCCGCCATAACCCGTTAACATATCGGGATAAAGAAATTTATATAGCAGAAGCTGTTGTTCTGCACCGCCAACCCTGAGGTACATCGCGGTTGTTGTGAGGTTGGACTGTCCACAGCTGGCGAGGTTGCTGTCACGCTTATAACCCGTTGGAGCTGACCGCTGTTATTCAAGACCGAGCTCTCTCCAGGAACAGTCACGTTGAGCACACCTCCGGACGGGTTACTAAAGGAATATTGGGGGGGTGCCCATGCATCCTGGATGAGTTGATTTCCGGATGCCGCGCCCAGGATCAAAATTCCTACAGCCACAATGGATGCAAGCGGCTTGCTGGCAGAGTGGGCGCGGAGCGCACGGAAAGCCAATACTGCAAACAAAAATCCGAGAACCACGAGCATTGATCCAGACAGGACGGGAATGGACTGCGGTACAGGCCCATAGGTAATGCTCCCTATTGATCCATTATTCGAATATCCAGCCATGGCATCTTCACCGATCAGCATGAAGGCTAGCGTGGGGGCTATGCGTATAAGTTTTCTAGTGAGTCGAATCATGGATTGACTATCCTACTCATTGAAATTGTTAAAAAAGGTTCAGGTGCCATGAGTCACTATTCCTCGTGAAACCGGTAATACCTTACCGCGTCATCTCTAACAACGTTGAACTCTAACAATAAAAATCGGGCATGGGCAAGTGCAATTGAATATTGCAGAGAGGGGCCATGAATAATACAAGCGCAATTACTATCTGAAGGCAACGCTGAAATCTGGCGGCAATTTTTCAGGAGACTTTAAATACTAAAACTGACAATGCAGGAACTTGGGCACAAAGTTTCTACATATAGTTAAACAGAGACAATCCAGACACAGCCATAAAAGATTTCTGCGCAGCTTCCAGGCTGGTTTTTTGCTGGTTTAGATCGCTGATCGCCTTGTTGAAATCCACATCCTGCAGTTGCGATAACGTCTCTTTGTACTGCACCCCCATACTTTCACCAGCGCTTTGCAGAGCACTCAACTCATTCAGGCGTGTCCCCAATGAGGCGCGCACTGTCAGCACATTATCGAGGCCGCGATCCAGATTATTTAACGCCTTGTTGCGACTGTTGGTAAGTTCCGCTGATGCAGTCGCTCCCCCCAGTGGGTTAGGCGTTCTCAGAGCAGTAATAAAATCAGAAATGGTCTTGAATATGCTTTCGTTGGAGCTGGGCGCTACAGTGAAGACATCACCGTTAGCTGGCGCCCCTGTAATATCAAACTGCAAGCCATCAAAGCTGATTGCCTGTCCGCTGACGTAAGGCGTACCCGCTGCGATCGGCACTGGCACCAATGCTCCTGGCGTAATATTTGTCACACCATAAGTTGTCACACCAGCGACCACACTGAACGTCACCTGATAATTATTCCCGGTAAGCAACGCCGGATTTGCAATCGCTCCTGGGCTGAAAATACCACTCCCGGTATTCGGGGCTGCCGCCTGGACATTGAACGTGCCATTGCCATTTTTGACGCGCATAAAAATGTCTGCGCCGGAATCACTGGCCGCCAATTGTCTTGAGCTGCTGACCTGAATCATGCGTTGTCCATCATCAGTCTGATACTGGACAACGGCACCGTTGTTGGCAAAAGGTTGTGTTCTGCCCTGAAAGCCGGAAAACAGGTAATTACCTATTCCATCCGTGCTATTTGCCAACGCCAATAACTCTTCCAAACGTCCGCTCAAATCCGTCGCAAGGGTTTGCTTGTCAGAATTATTCAGCCCCCCGTTTCCTGCATTGACCGCTACCGTTTTGACGTCATGCAGCAAATTCGTTACGCTTTGTAAAACGTCCTCAGCCAAGGAGGTGGATTGCTGTGCAGTATTCCGGTTGGTCGCAAATTGTGAATTGGAAGCATCTGATTGCGATACTTCCAGAGCGCGCGCTGAAGCAATCGGATCATCCGCCGGAGTGAGGTTGCGCCGCTGGGTGGCAATCTGCTGTTGGGTATGCAACAGCTGGGTCTGCTGCTGATTAAGTAAACTTACGTTGGCATTGTACATACTGCTAGTGCTGATACGCATGGCTTACCTCCCCCCTAAACTTAACAAAGTATCAAACAAGGTATTGGCAACTTGAATCACCTTGCCCGCAGCTTGATAGGCACGCTGATAACGCATCAGGTTGGCTGCTTCCTCATCCAGATTCACTCCGGAGACCGATTGTTGCGTTTGAATAATCTGATTAACCATACTGGTTTGCGCCAAACCGCTCATTCCCAACTCACGCGTCTTATTTCCAACTTGACTGACCAATTGGGCATAAGCGCCCTGATAAGAAACAGTTCCGCCTGCTATTGTATTTTTTGTTTGTAAATTTGCCAGCAGCAGAGCATTACGATTATCAGCTGTAGCGTTGGTATTGCTTGCCACAGTAAAGGTATCCCCGGCAGCTGGGGCACCGGTGATCTGCATGGTCCAGCCGTTATAGGTGATAGCCGTGCCCACGGTATAAGCCACGCCGGCAACCGGAGAGCCCGGGACACCTGTGCCCGTCACAGTATAGGTAGTCGGTGGGCTATCAAAAACAATACTGACTGGTTGCTGCAAATTGGCATTGACCGGAAAAACTGCATTGACCGTGCCCTCGCTGATGCGCCCCGAGCCGATATTAGCCAATGACGCATTAGTACGAATTGGCGCCGCTGCTGCAATCCTGGAGGGATCACTGATGGCAACAGCGATGTCACGTGCTCCATTGACGGTCGGCCGTATCACGTAGCTATCGCCCGCTATTGCTCCCGCAGTGGTGGCGATCGTAAGTCCGTCCACCGTTTGCGGCAAAGTTGCAAACGCTGTAACCGTATTGTCCGAAAGGCGCGTCAGCGTATACGCAGTCCCCCCGTTAAATCGCAACGAATAATCGCTGCCGGTCAACGCTGAAGAACTGGCAACGCTGGCGCTAATAGTAGCCGTGCCAGTATTGGCTGTATTGGCATTGACTAAAGGCACAGGCTGGGTGAAGAAATTACCGCCTAGGGAGCCATTCAGATCCTGCCCGAGCTTATGCTGCTGATTAAACGTATCTGCCAATACCAAGGCCACCCGGCCCAAGGCATTTTGTGCTACATCCAGCGACTCGCTGCGAAATGCTATAAGCCCCCCCAAAACGCCACCCTGCATACTATTTTGTTGTGCGCGAACTACGCTTGCACCTGAGCCATACGCCACTTCAAACCTGGAAGGGTCACTGAGCGATTGAACGGCCTGCAAAGCAATGGTCTGCTCCCCCACCACCAGTGACTGACCTGATCCAATAAATACATTGATACTGCCATCGCCTTGCTTAACTACAGTTGCCTTGATTTCCATATTCAATTGGGAGATGAGCTGGTCACGCTGATCCAGCAAATCGTTAGGCATCTGCCCAGTGAATGCCCCTTGTGCCAGCACGATATTCTTGTTCATCGTAGCAATCTGCTGCGCATAGCTATTAATGGTTGTTACACTGCTGCTAATCTGGCCATTGATACTGCTATTGATGTCGCTCAAGCGCTGATTTAACGACTGAAATCGCGACACCAGAAACTGTGCGCTACCCAGCATGGCTTGCCGTGAGGCCTGCGAGTCCGGCGAACTGGCAACATTATTTACTGCGCTGAAAAGGTCTTGCATTGCAGGCGACAGACCGGCATCGGAATCGGCCAGCATATTATTGATCTGCCCGATCTGCTGGTAATACGTTTCTAATTGGCTGGCCTGCGTCTGTCCTTGCATAACTTGATTAGACAAAAATTCGTTATATATTCGTTTGACAGTGCTGACTTCTACTCCCTGGCCAATAAACCCTGCGCCAGTCGCTTGGGGTAAACGAGCACCCAGCACGACCTCCTGCCGATTAAAACCGGGCGTATTCGCATTAGCAATATTGTGTTCAGTTGTCGACAACCCAATCTGGGCCGCATTCAATGCACTGACGCCACTTCCGAAAATACCGATTGACATAAATTCCTTGCCACACTTTACGTGTTTAAACTTACCGTACGTACTCAGCCCAGAATGAAAGGTTAAAAATAATCATATTTTTTCCCTCATTTGTCAGAAAGAAAAGGCTTCATCTAACTTGAACAGTTGCAGGACGTTTTATGAATTATCGGCGTCCCGTAAAATTACTTGAATTTATCAAGAGTGAGCAATCAACTTTCAAACTCCCGCAGAAGCCACAATTCCGTTAGTCCTGAGCTTGTCGAAGGGCTACCCACTACGAATCACATAGAGCTCATTAACTTATCGTATTGATCCGATTCATGACTTTTACCAATTTGTCCGCATAATCAGGATCAGTCGCATAACCAGCCCGCTGTATGGCATGGGCTAACTCGGGACTCCCCTGCCCTGACTGCAGCACTTGAGCATAGCGTGGGTTGTCTAGCAGCAGATGGGCATAATCGCTGAATGCTTCGGTATAGGACGTATAAGCGCGGAATTTTTCTACCTGCTTGCTTGCAATTCCATTGTGGTACTCTGTGGTTGCCACTTCTGCAACCTTTCCATGCCAGTTGCCACCCGCTTTGATACCAAACAAGTTGAAACTGGTACTACCATCAGGCATCCGAATCTCCCGCTTGCCCCAGCCACTTTCCAGCGCAGCCTGCCCCAGTATTAAATGCGTCGGCACACCGGTTTCCTGGCTTGCTTGCACGGCGTGAGGTGTCATGCGATGCACAAAATCCTGCTGCAGCGGGGTGGACTGAGAGAGACTATTTTTCATCCCATTCACAAAACTGTCACCATGCGACACTGGCATCGCCCTGGCAGAACGTGCCGCCGGAGCCAATACAGCCTCCGGGCTTGCCTGAGCAACAACAGAACTGGTTGGCCGGCTCAGCTGCTTGATCATGATGTCGGCCAAACCCACCCCTCGGCTGGACATGCTCTGCACCAATTGCTGATCCAGCATTCCGGTAAACATTTTGGTCTGTTCGCTATCAAACATGCCGTCTTGCGGTGTAGCTTCACGCATGGATTTCAGCATCATGTTCATGAAGACTGTTTCGAATTGCTGGGCAACCACTTTTAGTGCCTGGTCGGGCGATTGTTTGGCCTGCATACGCAGCTTGTCCAAGCTTCGCGCACTCACCGCCAGGCTGCCGGAAGCATCGGCCCTGCCGGAAATGTCGATTGAGTTGATCATTATTGGTATCTCAGTGAATTCAAATCTCTAAACCAGGGGATGTTGTGGCATTTTATGGAGCGGCTCATTAAATGATCTCGAGTTCAGCGCGCAACGCCCCGGCAGTCTTCATCGCCTGCAGGATAGCCAACAGATCCTGCGGACTTGCACCTATCGAATTCAGCGCCTTCACCACTTCGTTTAACGACACGCCTTTATTCAGCACGACCAACCCCCCTTTATCGGACTGAATGTCGATTGTGGATTTAGCGACCTGCACCGTTGTACCTTGGGAGAAGGGGTTGGGTTGACTCACCGAAACATCGGTATTGATCACCACGGTCAGGTTGCCGTGTGAGATCGCGCAATTATCCAGCGTCACCATCTGATTCATGACGACCGATCCGGTGCGTGCATTTACGATCACGCGCGCCCCACCCTGGGCGGGATCAACCTGCAAATTTTCGACCTGCGAAACGAAAGCCACACGCGCGCTGCCTGTTGGCGCACGCACCTGAATAGTGCGGCCATCCAATGCGGCAGCGATTTCCGTAGTCGGCGAAAGCGCTGAATTGATTACAGCGGCAAGACGCGTTGCAGTAGTGAAATCCATGGCGCTCAACTCCAGATGGATGAAATCGCCCTGCCCCAATACTGTCGGCACGGATCGTTCTACTGTTGCCCCACCGGGAATGCGCCCGACACTCAAATGATTGACCTGCACCTTGGCATTGCCGGCTGCCGCCCCCACACCACCAACCAGCAAATTACCCTGCGACATGGCATACACTTGACCGTCTGCGCCTTTGAGTGGCGTCATTAACAATGTTCCTCCGCGCAGGCTTTTTGCATTACCCATCGAAGATACGGTGACGTCTATGACCTGTCCGGGGCGCGAGAATGGCGGAAGCATTGCCGTCACCATTACCGCCGCCACATTTTTCAGTTGCAGGGTGATATTGGGCGGTAGACTAACCCCCATTTGCGTCAACATACTGATCACGCTTTGAACGGTGAATGGCGTTTGCGTGGTCATGTCACCGCTACCATCCAGGCCAACAACCAAGCCGTAACCAAGCAACTGGTTTTCTCGCACACCCTGAATGCTGGCGAGATCCTTGATGCGCTCAGCGTATGAGGAAGAAGATACAGCCACTAGCAGTATCAGTAATATTATTTTGGCAATTCGCATAATTATTTTGAATATATCCATTGCATCAGCCCATTTCAGAACGGCAATACAGACATAAAGACGCGTCCCAGCATACTCATGACTACAGACATATCAATATGATTGGCGCCCTTGTATTCAATATGCGCATCTGCCACTTGTGTGGATTGCACGGTATTGCTGCCCGTTATGGTGTATGGATTGACTACACCGGAAAAGCGGATGAATTCATTAGCTTGATTAATCGCCACCTGCTTCTCACCGCTAACCAATAAGTTGCCATTTGTTAACACTTCAACCACAGTCACTGTGACAGTTCCGGTAAAAGTGTTGTCACCCGCATTACTGCTTTTGTTATCCAAACTGCCGCTTGAGCTACCGGCAATGCCAATACCATGTGTCAATAAACTGGCACCTGGCATTTGCGTGATAGTCGGCGTTTGCACAGAAACACTTCCTTTGTGCTCTGCGCCGCTAGTGGATTTTCCAGTAGCTGAAGTCGTTTCTGAAATGATAATGGTGAGGGTATCACCCACGTTACGCGCGCGTTTTCCTTCATACAATGGTCGCTCGTTCTGCCCGGCTTGAAAGATGCCACCGTTATCAACCCCTACTTTTATATCGGGCGCACGTGCAGTCATCGGCAGATGGATGTTGGTCGAAGGCGTATTCGCACAACCCACAAGAACCAACATCACGCCACACATAATCCAGCTAGACATGTTCCACATCGCGCATCTCACTTTACTTACATCTGCGATAATTTTTGCAACATCTGATCCGAAACCGTGATTGCCTTGGAGTTGATTTCATAAGCACGCTGCGTCTGTATCATGTTAACCAGCTCCTCAACCACGTTCACATTAGAGGTTTCCACATAGCCCTGACTCAGCAGTCCGGCACCATTGGTACCCGGCACATTTGTGTTGGGCGTGCCGGACGATGCAGTTTCCACATACAGATTTTCGCCTTGGCTTTGCAGGCCCACCGGATTAATGAAGACAACCAATTGCATGCTGCCGATCTGCACGGGTGCCGCAACCCCGGTCTGCGTCACCGACACTACGCCGTCACGGGCGATGGTGACACCGGTCGCATTGACAGGAATAGTCAAAGCCGGCTGAACTACAAAACCGCTGGAAGTCACCAACTGCCCCTGGCTGTCAGTCTGAAATGATCCGCTTCGGGTGTATGCCGTCGACCCATCCGGCATTAATACTTGAAAAAAACCCGCGCCCTGTATTGCTATGTCAAATTGATTGCTGGTTTGCTGCAGGTTGCCCTGGGTTTGAATGCGCTCTGAGGCAACCGGACGCACGCCAGTGCCGATCTGCAAACCGGATGGAATCTGGGTCTGTTGCGAAGATTGCGCGCCGGGCTGGCGTATAGTCTGGTACAACAAATCCTCGAATACCGCACGCGAACGTTTGAAACCAGTGGTGCTAACGTTCGCAAGATTGTTGGCGATGACGTCCATCTGGGTTTGCTGCGCTTCCAGTCCCGTTTTAGAAATCCATAAGGAACGTATCATGGTCACTACCCTTTCAAAATTTATAGGAGCGCGATTAGTCGCGCCGAAATCAAGCGTTCATATTCAGCAATTGGCTGGCCTGCTTGGCGTTATTGTCCGCACTCTGCAACATCTTCATCTGCATATCGAACTGCCGCGCCAGCGTAATCATATTTACCATTACTTCTACAGTATTCACGTTGCTACTTTCCAGATTACCGGGTGCTACTGACACCTCGACATCAGCCGCGACAGGCTTGCCATCCCTGGTGCGAAACAAACCGTCGTCACCGCGCACCATCTGCGTTTCCGCCGGGTTCACCAGCTTGATTCGCCCAACCACCTCAACCTGATTAGGTGGCAATCCGCTCGGTACGGTGGATAGGGTGCCGTCCTTGGCTATGGTCACTTCGGTATTGGGCGGAATAGTAATCAACCCGGCATCACCTGCTACATTCAAGCCAGCACGAGTCTGCAAAATACCTTCGGGTGAAACCTTGAAACTGCCATTACGTGTATATGCCTCACTGCCGTTTTCCAGTTGAACGGCAATCCAGCCTTTACCCTGCACCGCGATGTCCAAGTTGCGTCCGGTTGGCTGCATTGCCCCTGGTGAAAAATCTGCTCCGGCCGTGGAGTCCACCACGAAAGCACGCGTCGGCAAACCTTCGCCGACCAGCGGTACTGCGCGGAATGCATTAACGGCAGCTCGATAACCAGGGGTATTAACATTGGATAAATTTTGCCCCACTGTCGCTTGCTGTTGCAACGTGTGCGACGCCCCGCTCATGGCGGTATAAATAAGCCTGTCCATCCTCTTCCCCCCAGTTAACCAGCAGTCAGGTAACTAATTAGCGCAGATTGGTAATCGTTTGCAGCAATGCGTCCTGCGTCTTGATAGTTTGCGCGTTAGCCTGATATACACGCTGCGCCTGAATCATATTCACCAACTCGGCAGTCAAATCCACGTTGGAGTCTTCCACTGCGCCTGACTGCAACACGCCCAGACTTGAGCTACCCGGTGTGCCTAGCAATGCTGGCCCGGAGCTTGCAGAAGAACTCCACTCATTGTTACCCACCGGCTGTAAGCCCTGCGGATTGGCAAAGTTGGCGATCAAAACCTGGCCCAATGCCTTGGATTGCCCATTGGTATAACGCCCCATAATGGTACCGTCTGAACTTGTACTAAAACCACTCAACTGACCGGAGGTATAACCATTTTGAGCCAACTGGTTCACTGCAAATGTCGCACCAAACTGCGTAGTAGAAAGAAAATTTAATGTCAAAGGCTGAGGCGTAGTCGAACCTGTCGCATAAACAATACCGCCAGTTACGGGCACTGCACCTGTCACTGGAGTAATTAATGAGCCGGTTGTGTTAAAGGTTAAGGTAGGAGAGGCTCCCAATAGAGTATTCGTTGCAGTCGCAGCTGTTCCGTCCAGACCGAAACCATCCACGGTCATATGAACATCCCAAGTATTCACAGTCGCATTTTTAACATAATACGTAGTCGCAATATGGCTATTGCCCAAACTGTCATATAGCGTCAATGCAGTAGAACTACTATAGGAGGTTGGATCAGCCTCGTTAAAAATGGCCGTGGCAGGCACTAAATTACGGGAATCCAGATTTAAACCGACTGAAGCAGTGGAAGAAGGAAGAGGCGTAAGGGCCTGCGTAGACACTCGCAATGGCGCTGAACTGCCCAGTGATATAGCTCCAGTCAATGGATCAGCCGCGAAACCGGTTAATTTATGGCCCTGCGCGTTCACTATATAACCGCTCTTGTCCAACTGAAATTGGCCATTCCGGCTGTACGATACCGAGCCATTGTTGTCCATTTGATAAAACCCTTGGCCGCTAATCGCAATATCCAACGGGTTATTGGTTACACTGACATTACCTTGCCCAAATTGCTGAGCCACAGTTGAAACTTTGGTGCCAATCCCTACTGCCGCGCTACCCGAGCCACCCAAAGAGCTGGCATACACATCCGCAAACTGTGCTTGCGATTGTTTAAAACCAACGGTAGTCGCATTAGCGACGTTATTGCCGATTACGTCAAGATTCTTGGCCGCAGCATTTAATCCACTTAAACCTTGTTGAAATCCCATGACATTCTCCTTAAGTTAGATAATTTGCTTTACTGCCGACATCTCAACGCTACCCGCTGACCCCACATTCAAAGTGGCTCCATGTATTCCTGGGGTTACAGCATTTACCATGCCAAAGCTCAAAGTATTGACATCAATCTTGTTGCCAGCTGCCATTGCTTCCACCGAAAATTTGTAAGTCCCATTTACGGCAGGTGTACCCGCATCTGTCCGACCATCCCATGCCAGCGGTGTCACACCCGATTTCTGCGGACCCATTTGCAATGTGCTCACAGTATTACCTGCAGCATCCTGTATCAGAATTTTTACGCTATCTGCTGGCTGAGTCAGTTCAATCCCACCAATTGCCTTGCCGTCTTGCAGGGTAATCGCTGAGCCTGGAATCAAAACCCCATGCCCGATCATGCTGGTGGCTGATAAAGACTGCCCAACGGACATGCTGTCACTTAAGGCTTGCAAGGTAGCATTAAGCTTATCAATGCCGCTTACCGTGCTAAGTTGCGCCATCTGCGATGTCACCTGCGCGTTATCCATCGGATTCAACGGATCCTGATTTTTCATTTGGGTAACCAACAGTTTTAAAAATCTATCCTCCGTAGCAGCGGCGCTGCCTTCTTTACCCGAAGCAGCATTACTCTTGGCATTAAGCGAGGAAATAAGTGCGGCAGCAGAGCCGGTATCTTGAGTTGCGCTAATCATGGTTTATCCTTTCGTTACTGACCTATGGACAGAGTTTTGAGCAACAAACTCTTGGAGGTATTCATCACCTCCACATTATTTTGATAGGAACGCGAAGACGAAATCATGTTCACCATCTCTTCCACCACATTGACATTGGGCAGCGTGACAAAACCCTGCGCGTTTGCCATGGGATGCTTGGGGTCGTACAGCATTTTCATCGGTGAAGCATCTTCCACCACCCCTGACACTTTTACACCGGCACCCCCTCCGTCCCCCATCGGCGTAGCGCTAAACATCACTTGCTTGGCACGATAAGGCTGACCATTTGCACTAGTCGTGCTGTCGGCGTTGGCCAGATTGCTTGCCACCACATTCAGGCGCTGCGACTGTGCTGCCATTGCAGAACCTGAAATGTTAAAAATATTAAATAACGACATAATGGTTATCCTTGTAACGCGGTTAATACATTTCTGATTTGGTTATCCACGAATTTCACGCTGGCTTCATAGCGCAAGGCATTGTCAGCAAACTGCGCACGTTCGACATCCATGTCCACCGTATTTCCGTCTGCACTAGGCTGCACTACGTTGCGAAACATTACCGGGGCACCCATTACGCTTTCACCTGTGCCACCGCTCAAGTGATGGGGCCCGCTACCTGCCATCTGCAACTTCGGCCCGTTACCTGACATTGCGTCTTGCAACGTTTTGGCGAAGTCAATATCTTTTGCCTTATAGTTAGGTGTATCTACATTAGCGATATTGGACGCAATAAGTTCCTGACGCGCCGAGCGCAAGTTCAGCACGGTTCGATTAAACTGTAATGCGCTGTCAATTTTGCTGACCATACTGCTAATCTCCTTCATTACTTTTATACTTATTCCATGACGCACATGCTAAACACCAATGCGCTATGCCTATTGAACGAATAAGCGTGGGAAACCGTCTTAATTACCGATTTCAGTCAAACTGACAAACCTCACCACATGCCAATTCATTGATGTGGAAAAATACTTTTTGGCGGGTATTTAAATATGGGCAAGGACACAGTGACACCTGATCCGACAATCAAGAAGTTTGGCTTGCATCCGGATGTATTGAAGCTGGGGCTGGTGAGTTTTTTGACTGACCTTAGCTCCGAGATGATTTTTTCCGTCTTCGCGATTTTCTTTACCACCATCGCGGGGGCATCAGCCGCTTTGCTTGGCATGATCGAAGGACTTGCCGACTTTTCCGCATCCTCGCTGAATTACCTGGCTGGCTGGTTGTCAGACCGAACCGGAAAACGCAAAGTCTTCGCTTTGGCCGGATATGGTTTTTCCACGCTGGCTAAAATCATTTTGTTAATCACCAGTTCGGTCGTGGGACTCGGCATATTTCGTATCATCGAGCGGCTGGGTAAGGGTTTTCGCGGGCCGCCACGGGATGCCTGGCTTTCGGCAGTATCCGACAAAGACACCAGGGGATATTCGTTCGGCGTGCACAAGGCACTCGACAAGTCCGGCGCCGTTCTTGGCCCGCTTGTGGCGTACGGCCTGCTTTCATGGCTTGGGGATGGAGCCTCGACTTACCGGATACTGTTCTGGGTTGCGCTCATTCCCGCCTTGCTCGGCATCGTGGTCTTGAGTCTCATCAAGGATCAGCCAGGGGTGCAGCACCCACGCGAGAATATGTTCGAAACATGGCAAATCCTCAGCCCGGAATTCAAGCGCTATCTCTTCGCAGCAGGAATCTTTTCGCTGGCCTATTTCAGTTTCGGCTTTCTGCTATTGCGTGCACACAGCGTCGGATTTTCAGTCAAGGACATCGTATTGCTTTATGCCTTGTTCAATATTGCGTTCGTCGGTACATCACCGCTGATAGGAAAACTGGGGGATAGTTTTGGACGGGCGTGGATAATCATGCTGGGCTATATGATCTATCTGTTGATGAGCCTCGGCTTTGCATTCGCGACCACACAATGGCAAGTCATAGTCCTGTTCATTATCTATGGTGTGTTTTATGCGATAGACGAAGCCCAGAGCAAGGCGTTTATCGCAGATATCGAATTGGATCGGCGCGCGTCTGCGATTGGTCTCTACAATTTTGTGACCGGCCTGATCTACTTGCCTGCATCGCTCATTGCCGGGGCATTGTGGTTGATCAATCCGTCCAGTGCCTTCCTTGCGGCCGCATGCCTCGCCTTTACCGCACTGACAGTATTCGTAATCTTGCGGCCAGATCAAAAGAGATGTTCTGACGCATAATAACGCCGCTATTTATTTATCCAATCCTAATTCCTGAATCTTGCGAGTCATCGTGTTGCGTCCCATGCCCAGGAGGGTCGCGGCTTCTATGCGCCTGCCATCGGTGTGTTTCAGTGCCTGGGTGATAAGTGTGCGTTCGAACTGCTGGTTTAAACTTCCCAGTATATTTTGATCGCCACGTTGCAATGCAAGCGCGACCTGCAAACCCAATTCGTAACGCCAATCGTCGGACGGGGCGTCAGTGCCAGCGGATGCCTCGCGCCATTCGATTGGCAGATCGGCAATTTCTATCTGTTGTGATGGTGTCATTACAGTGAGCCAGTGACAGAGGTTTTCCAGTTGCCGCACATTGCCGGGAAAATTCTGTGTGGCCAGATAATTCAGTGTGTCATCGCTGAAGGTCTTTTGTTCGACAGCAAGTTCACCTGCCTTTTTCTGCAAAAAATATTTCGCCAACAACGGGATATCCTCACGCCGTTCACGGAGTGGAGGAAGACGCAAACGAATGACGTTGAGGCGGTGAAATAAATCTTCACGAAACAAACCTTCTTTTACCCGTTCATCCAGATTCTGGTGCGTGGCGGCAATGATGCGTACATCAGTTTTAATCGGCTGATGCCCACCAACGCGATAATAATTTTTGTCCGACAGCACGCGCAATAAACGAGTTTGCAGCTCCGCCGGCATGTCGCCGATTTCGTCGAGAAACAGTGTGCCACCCTCAGCTTGCTCAAAACGACCGCGACGGGCGGTGGCCGCGCCGGTAAATGCACCGCGCTCATGGCCAAACAATTCAGATTCGAGCAAATCTTTGGGAATAGCCGCAGTGTTAATGGCGATGAAGGGTTCGTTGGCGCGCGGACTATGGCGGTGCAGCGCATGGGCCACCAGCTCCTTGCCGGTGCCGGATTCGCCGTTGATGATGACAGTTGCATGGGAATTTGCGAGCCGTCCAATAGCGCGAAACACCTCCTGCATCGCGGGTGCTTGTCCCAAAATATCAGGCGCAGCTGCGGCTGCTTGCTCATCTGCAGGTGCGTCAGTGCGAAGGCTTTGTTCCAGTGCGCGGCATATTAATGCGACCGCCTGGTCGACATCAAACGGTTTGGGCAGATACTCGAATGCTCCGCCTTGAAATGCCGACACCGCGCTTTCCAGATCAGAATAAGCAGTCATGATGATGACTGGCAAACTCGGGGTTTTTTCTCGTATTATTTGCAAAAAATCCAGCCCGGAACTGCCAGGCATACGGATATCGCTGATGACGACTTGCGGTGTGCCATGCTGCAGCGCGGCTAATGCTTCATCGGCCGAAACGAAACTGGTAAATTTGATGTCCGAACGTGCCAACGCTTTTTCTAGAACCCAGCGTATGGAGCGGTCATCGTCAATGATCCAAACAGGTTTCATATTGGCTCCCATTTTATTCACTTTATTTTAGCGGCAGCATTACGGTGAAACAGGTGCGCCCCGGTTCACTGTCAAACTCTATGCTGCCTTCATGTTGGCTGACAAAATCCTGCGCCAGGGTCAGCCCCAAGCCATGACCATTGTCACGGCCAGAGACCAGCGGATAAAAAATCTTGTCATGCAAATGTGCGGGAACACCCGGGCCATTGTCGATGACCTGAACGATTACCGCCAGGCGATGACGTTTCTTCATCAATGTCACCTGGCGCGAGATGCGTGTGCGTAGAACAATATTGCCTTGCCCCTGCATGGCCTGCGCAGCATTACGTACAAGATTCAGGATCGCCTGAATAAGCTGCTCCTTGTCGCCCATAAGCACTGGCAGGCTGGTGTCGTAATCGCGCTGGATAGACATGTTTTTTGGAAATTCAGCAAGCACTACGCTACGCACGCGTTCAAGCACCTCGTGAATATTGAGGGAACTGAAATTGGGCTGATGTTGCGGGGTAAGCAGCTTTTCCATTAATGAAACCAAACGGTCGGCTTCCTGAATAACGACTTGGGTGTATTCACGCAGGCCGGGTTTCTCCAACTCATGTTCCAGTAGTTGTGCAGCGCCTCGTATGCCACCCAACGGGTTCTTGATTTCGTGTGCCAAATTGCGTAACAGCAGGCGATTAGCTTGAGTCTGATCCAGCATCTGTTCTTCGCGCGCCAACTTCAGCGGTCGATCAATGGTATGAAATTCAAGAAGCAACTGTTTGTTTAATTGCAGCGGCGTGGCGGTGCAGCGCAAATGTAGCTTGCCATGTGGAGGTATCCCCAACGAAAGGTCATGCTCGATATAGCTGGCGTTATTAGTGAGTGCATGCTGCATTGCAGCAACAAGTTGCTCAGTGTGGGTGAAAACATGCTGCACCGGATGGCCGATCAGACTTTTGCTGCTCAAGGCAAACAGGTTTTCCGCAGCCGGGTTGAGATAAGCGATGCGCAACTGCCCATCCAGCAGAATAACCGCAGTGGCGAGGTGTTCAAAGGTAGGTAAAAAGGTGTCGGCTACAAGCATTTTCACTCTTTGAAATAATTGATCCATGGTTCATTCATGGATTATTAATAATAGACATCACACGCCCACATTCCAACAGCCGTCAAATTGATGCACCACAATTTTCCTTACAGTTAAGCATGTTTATTCATTCTGCTATCAGTGTATTACCTTTAAGGTATCAAAACGCTTAGAAATTGTAAGCACGTTCGCCGTGCGTTGCAGTATCCAACCCTTCGCGCTCGTCTTCTTCCTTTACACGCAAGCCGATGGTCATATCTACGATCTTATAGCAAACGAAGGCAACCACACCGGACCAGATTATCGTGGTGAGCACAGCTTGTGCTTGCACCCACACTTGTCCGCTGATGGTGGTATCGACGATGGTGTTGTTGACATAATCAACGATACCGGTGCCACCCATGCTCCAAGTATTGAACGCGCCGGTAAGCAATGCACCCAGGATGCCACCGATGCCGTGTATGCCGAACACGTCCAGCGCGTCATCTGCCCCCAGCAGTTTCTTCAGGCCGGTTACGCCCCAGAAGCATGCAAAGCCAGCCAGCGCGCCGATAACCAGGCCGCCACTTACGCCCACCCAACCGCAGGCGGGAGTAATGGCAACCAAGCCTGCGACTGCACCGGAAATCGCGCCCAGCACGGAGGGTTTGCCTTTCAACAGCCTTTCAGCCAGCGTCCAGGTCAGTGCGGCAGCGGCAGCGGCATCCAGCGTGTTGATGAAAGCGTACCTGAAGCTTCGAGAGCCGAGCCGGCATTGAAGCCGAACCAACCGACCCACAATAGGGAGCCACCTATCATGGTCATAACCATGTTGTGCGGTGCCATCGGTTCCCTGCCGTATCCGATGCGCTTTCCAACAATAAATGCGCCAACCAAACCCGCAACAGCCGCGTTGATATGCACCACGGTGCCACCAGCAAAGTCCAATGCGCCCTTCTGGAACAACCACCCTGCGGCAGCCGTTGCAGTATCAGCCGCAGCCTGAGTGGTGTAGGCATCCGGCCCCATCCAGAACCACACCATGTGCGCAATCGGCAGGTAGGCGAAGGTAAACCACAATGCGGAGAATAGCAGCACAGCAGTGAACTTCATCCGCTCGGCGAAAGCACCCACGATCAGCGCAACGGTGATGGCGGCGAAGGTAGCCTGAAAGGCCACGAAGGCGAACTCAGGAATCACCACGCCTTTGCTGAAGGTTGCCGCATTGGCGACACTGCCGGTAGCCGGATCAAAAATGCCCTTCAGGAACAGCCGGTCAAACCCGCCGATAAATGCATTGCCCTGCGTGAACGCCAGCGAGTAGCCGTAGATGGCCCACAGCACGATGATCAGTGCGAAGATTGCGAACACCTGCATCAGGATGGATAACATATTCTTGCTGCGCACCAGGCCGCCATAGAACAGCGCGAGGCCGGGGATGGACATCATGATGACCAGCAGAGTGGCTGTTAGCATCCACGCCGTATCACCCTTGTTGGGGGTAGGAGCGGCAGCATGTGTGGCTACCGCAGAAGTCTGCACTGTGGTTGTTGTCGATTCTCCCGCAGGGGCGGCGGACTCCTCCGCAAATGCCGGAACTACTAGGCCATACATCATGCCCAACAACGCGAAAAGTGCAAAAAGTTTTTTCATGGCGTTCTCCTTACAATGCTTCTTCGCCGGTTTCGCCGGTACGGATGCGAATTACCTGCTCAATGTTGTGAACGAATATCTTGCCGTCACCAATATTGCCGCTGCATGCAGATTTTTCGATAGCTTCCAGCACCAGCTCCAGCATGTCCTTCTTTATAGCGGCTTCCACCTTAACCTTGGGCAGAAAGTCCACCACGTATTCTGCACCACGATACAGCTCGGTATGACCCTTCTGCCGGCCAAAACCTTTCACTTCCGTAACGGTGATACCCAGTATGCCAATCGCAGTCAAGGCCTCACGTACTTCGTCGAGTTTGAAAGGCTTGATGATTGCAGTAACCATTTTCATAATTTTTACTCCTCATGTGTGTTGGAGCGTAAACAACATTTCTAGAACCCACTTAGTCAAAAGCAGCTTCCGTGCCAATATAATTTAGCTAGCAAAAACAATATGTTGATTTACATTAATCAATCAGGAGAAGAGCTTTATGCACCAATTTTATGCATCTTCAAAAATGAAGCGCACCAATTGGGTGAGATATGCTACTTGGACAGACAGAATGGTGCTTTCGATGCAGACATTAAATAAATGAAAGGAGCAGGCATCCAGTCTACTTTTTGGGAAATGGATACTGGTTAATATCGTTGCGCGGGAGTGTGAGTTACCGCGAGGAACGCTCACCGCTGCACATCATGCATATTGTCTGGATGGTTGACCGGGGGTGGCTAACCCACTCGGGCACCCCACAGAAGCGGAGAATGGGCATGTCGTTAATGCCTGCTTGGATTGCGGGCTGCGGACATGGACACAATCGCCAAAGAACACCAGCAACCTGCAATAATCACTACGTCCTTCAAACCGGCCATGGAAAGTTAAATGTATCGTTAGCTGTAGCTGACAATAACCGCAACTTTTCCGCTCAATTTATTGCACCTCCATGACTAACTTGAAAAATAAATTTGCAAAGAGTAAGTGATTCTCTCAATTATATAAAGCACCCGCCAATCCGGAGGGGCAATTTATTTTTTTTGATACCTGGCAAATCTAGAAATTAGCGATTATCGACACCCTTGCAGCAATGGGTGAACCTGGTGAGATATTGTTGTTATTGTGGGCGGAAGCAAAATATTTAGTATCA
>CAIRGS010000122.1 GCA_903878125.1 uncultured Nitrosomonadales bacterium
ATTGGCGTTATTACGATACGGCATCTGATTCAAAAGGCAATCATCTTGTTATTAAACTTAATTCACGAGATGTCAGTTCCTGTGATTACTTTACCTGCGCCCACCAAGAACATCTTGGAATCAATGTGTCGCGGGAGTACTTGGAAAAAAACCAGGAAAACGGTATCGTTTTTAAGGTCAGCGGCAAAGGGGGTGAAGAGACTTTTATCATTACTTCAAGTTACATCAAAGCCTTCTTGTCTGTTGCCAAATAAATGGCGCCCTTTATGCTTTTGGTTCGAAATATTTGGCAGCTCACAAAAACGAAAAATATTGATCCGAGCGGTGAAGTATTAACTCCGTTCGGGCTGAGCTTGTCGAAGCCAACAACCTTTAGACAGGCTCAAGGCGAACGGACTTAAAACATAATCTGGCCGAATCAATAATGTGATTTATGTTCGTAGTGTCTTGCGTTCATGTTCACGGAATTTCTGCGTCATTCATACGTTTTAGAATAATTTCTGTTTTCCTTAACATACCTCGTGCTTCACGATGTAGGTCGTAGAAGCGAGGATTAGGAACCATAGAAGCAAGTTTGGCCGCCTGTGGTGCAGAAAGTTGGGCAGCGCTAACGTGGTAATAATACCGGGCAGCTGCCTCTGCACCGAACACGCCATTACCCCATTCTATGACGTTCAAATAAATCTCGAAAATACGTTCCTTGGTCATCATCTGTTCCAGCATTACGGTGATAAGCACTTCCTCTGCCTTGCGCCATGGCGTGCGTTTAGTGGATAAAAATAAATTTTTCGCCAACTGTTGGCTGATGGTAGAACCGCCCGCTACGATCTTGCCCTTTTTCAAATTTTTTTCATAAGCTTTCTGGATGCCTGCCCAGTCGAAGCCTTCGTGGTCAACAAATTTGGCGTCTTCAGAGGCAATCATGGCGCGTTTGAGATTGTTGGATATCTTTGCATAGGGCACCCACTGATGCCTCAACTCAGCGTCCGGGTGCTTGCTTTGCATCATTAACAATCGTTGATCCATGAAGGCGCTAGTGGAGGGATTGTGATTTACCCACCAAGCGATGTGCGCGAAAATCCACATTTGGTAGAGCAGTAAAAACAGCAGCAGTGCTCCGACTATGCGCCATATCCAGGACCATAGTATTTTCATGGCGTGACCGATGGTTTGTTCAAATCAGACGCAATTTGGCGATGACGGGGGCGGTATCGGGACGTACGTTGCGCCACAGAAAGAATGACTCGGCGGCTTGCTCAACCAACATACCAAGTCCATCCGCAAGCCGTGCTGCGCCTTGCTCTTTAGCGAAGAGCAGAAAAGGAGATTGCTTTCCATACATCATGTCGTAGGCCAGCGCATCAGGTGCAAAAATTTCCCCGCGTTTCGCGTTTTCACCTCGCGGCAACGGCGGAAGTGCATCTGCCAAGCTGCTGGAAGTCGCATTGATCACGCAATCAAACTGCGAACCTGCGAGTGCAGTGTAGCTGCTGGCCTGAATGGAGCCGTGCACAGCAAATAAAGCGGCCAATTGGTGTGCCTTGTCTTCAGTGCGATTCGCTACCGTGATGGATGCGCCTGCATTGAGGAGTGGCAGGGCCACGCCATATGCCGCGCCGCCCGCACCCATCAGCAATACGCGCTTGCCCTGCAATGTGAAATCGAGATTACGTTCGATGTCGGCAACTAATCCTGCGCCGTCGGTGTTATCGCCAATTATTTCTGTGCCATCAAACTTTAGCGTGTTCACAGCCTGAGCCGCTTGTGCGCGGGCGGTAAGACGAGTGGCAAGCTGGAACGCCTCAAACTTGAACGGAACGGTGATGTTCACGCCGCGGCATCCTTCATCACGCAAAGTCAACACGGTGTCACGGAAGCCATTCAGCGGTGCGAGGATGGCTTCATAGCTTAAATCCTGTCCGGTCTGATATGCGAATTGGGTGTGAATAAGCGGGGATTTACTGTGCGAAATTGGGTTGCCGATTACGGCGTAACGGTCAGTCATAGTATTGCAATTATAACGTTATTTCGTGTACTTTATGAATACTTTCATAGAGATAATCCCCTCAAAAGGAAGTTTTGATGGGATTATCAGATTATCCGGAACGGTATTTACTGGCCTTCTGCATCAAGTGACTCAACGCGATAAATTGAAAAAAATGCCCCGCCAATCCGGAGGGGCAATTTATTTTTTTTGATACCTGGCAAATCTAGAAATTAGCGATTATCGACACCCTTGCAGCAATGGGTGAACCTGGTGAGATATTGTTGTTATTGTGGGCGGAAGCAAAATATTTAGTATCA
>CAIRGS010000123.1 GCA_903878125.1 uncultured Nitrosomonadales bacterium
GTATCTTCAATACTGGACTTTGTCTTCTTGGTGGATTTGGCTATTGCATCAATCAGTTCTGATTTATTCATGATGTTGACTCCCGTATGGTTGAAAAGACGGTGAACTGTATCAAGTCATGGTATTAATTACAAGAAATTATAATAACTATATTGTCCGATCCTTCGGCTCTAAATGTCGTCAACTCAGTTAATCTAAGAGCTCAGCTCTTGGCATAATAAAACATAATATGAAACTGGTACCATGAACCAATAAACTGAAAGAGTAAAACCGAGGAAAAACTTGACTCTCTGGAACGTAGCATCAGTAATCCCGATTCTAATTATTCCGAAATTAAGTTAGAACGCACGCACGCACATAATTAAATGCTAAGAAGTTGGATGATAAAATAGCTTCAAGCACCTGAAATAAATAAAACAAAAGTAATAGATGAGGCAATAAGCAAGAATTTGTTAAACATGATTCCTGGCTATGAAGTCAGGCACAAACGTAATTTTGATGCTGGCGCAGTGGTCTTTATATATTGAAATTTCCGGGATCACCCCAGAATTTACAATAAGTGATCTGTATCTACAGGACTATAGAGCCATTGAAATATATGACTTAATTAAGCAAAAGAAAGTTATATAAATTATTTCTACTCATAGAAAAATCAGGATTTTCATGAGGGAAGGTTACCCTGCAATTAGCTATAGAATATCCGGAAAATCCCGGATATTCCCGCACAATTATTGTTCCAAATTGAGCGCTGCGCGCCAAACAACCACTACACCCGCTTCATTCGGCTGAGCCCGATATGTATTGGCTATTGCTATGCCCGGAACACACACCAAGTCAGCATCGCAAAAAAGCAAGGGTAATAAGTCGCGTTGCCAAGGCAGCATCTCATATTCCTGCAATAGATTTTTCAATCCTCGTTGCGGTCGCGCAGCATCCACTCGAATGCTTTCGCCGCCATGACGCGAACGAATCTTGGCAATGCCAAGTTGTAACTTTGCCAAACCAATACCCTGCCCGATGGTCTGTTTAAAATGAATCGCGCCGTGTGGCGGAGGCAGTAAAATTTCTGCTTCACCCTGCCAAATAACAGTGAAATCAACCGGTGGCGGCAACGCAGGCATGGTGTAAGCGTTGTCGCGATATCGACGCATTTGCCATCCCTGCCAGTCGATACACACCTGCGCATCCGGTCGGGCATTGCACAACTGGCGCAGCATTTCTTGCAGCCGTGTGCTGTCCGGAATGGGCGCCCCTTGCGCCGCAAGAAAATAACGCAATAGATTTTTTCCCCGAATTACGCCCAACACACGCAATTGACTAATATCCAAACGATTATCCACTATGGCCAATTCCGCATCCTGCTGTGCCAACTCATCCAGCAGTTCGGTTGCTTCGGCAAAATGCTGCGCGCTGCGCAACAAGGTTTTGCGGTAGGCTGGAAAGCGTTGCTCCAACAGCGGCAGTATGCGATGGCGTAAAAAATTGCGTGGATAAGTGACGTCGGCGTTGCTTTCATCTTCCACCCATTGGAGGGCATGCTGTTGCGCGTATTCCAGCAATATGGAACGAGCAACATCGAGCAAAGGGCGTAACAGTGTCGGGACATTAGCCCGATGCTTTATATCTGGCATGGCGCTTGCGCCGCGCACTCCAGCCCCGCGCAGCAATTGCAGCAGCAATGTTTCAGCCTGATCGTCAAGATGATGCGCCAGCGCTATAAAATCCACCGGCTGCCTTGCAAGCGCGGCATGGCGAAGTTTACGCGCCGCCGCCTCAATGCCTAAAGAGCGTAGCGGTGCGATATTTACATGTTCGACTTGCAGGGAGACATTGTGGAGCGCGCACAAATCAGTACAGAATGCAGCCCAAACTTCTGCTTGCGGGTTGATGCCGTGATGTACATGCAATGCGCTTAGACGCCATGAATAACGGAGGGACAGTTTTTGTAGCACGTGTAGCAGGACGACAGAATCAACACCGCCGCTCAATCCAAGCAGGATGGAGCTGCCCGCAGGAAGCAAGGGCGAGAGCGCGTTGGCAACGCGCTCTGTTAAATCAAAGCTCGACTTCCTTGAACTTGCCATAGCCCATTACGCGGTTGAAACGGATCTGCAATAGTCTGTCTATGGAATGGGATTGCACCAGTTTAAGAGTATCCTGTAAGCTTTTTTTCAGGGTTAGCATCATTGTCTGATAATCACGATGAGCACCGCCCGGCGGTTCGCTAATGATCTTGTCGATCAACCCCAACGCCTTCAATCTGATAGCGGTGATACCCAGCGTTTCTGCCGCATCAGCCGATTTGTCCGCATTTTTCCAAAGGATGGCAGCGCAGCCTTCTGGCGAGATGACCGAATAGGTGGCGTATTGCAACATCAATAACGCGTCACCTACTGCAATGGCCAACGCGCCACCAGAGCCGCCTTCTCCAATCACAGTACAGACCAATGGTACGCGCAGCTCCGCCATCACATACAAGCTTTTGCCGATGGCTTCGGACTGACCCCGTTCTTCGGCTCCAATTCCTGGATACGCACCCGGAGTATCGATAAACGTCATAATGGGAATATCGAATTTCTCTGCCAGCCGCATCAAGCGCATCGCCTTGCGGTAGCCCTCGGGACGAGGCATGCCAAAGTTGCGATACTGTCGCTCCTTGGTATCACGCCCTTTTTGATGTCCGATTACCATCACAGTTTGGCCATCAAAACGCGCCAATCCGCCGACGATAGCCGGATCATCGGCATAAGAGCGATCTCCATGCAGCTCCTCAAAATCAGTAAACAGATTCTGAATGTAATCCAGCGTGTAGGGTCGCTGAGGATGGCGTGACACTTGTGAGATTTGCCACGGTGTGAGCTTGGCGTAAATATCCTTGGCTAACGTCTGGCTTTTTATTTGCAGACGGTTAATCTCATCGGAGATATCAAGTGCAGAATCATTCTGTACAAAGCGAAGTTGCTCAATTTTGCCTGCCAATTCGGCGATGGGCTGCTCAAAATCCAAGAAGATAGCTTTCATAAATTTCGTATTTATTTGCGTATTCAAATGATACAGTATCTGACTAGCCAGACCAAAGATGAAGGGATAGAATTTTGCTGTGTTGCTGAAAATTCAGTCTATTTTTTTGTTACACCAACGAATATCTCGTCAAAGATTTGGACAAGCGCCACGGCTTCCACACTGCACAGCGCGTCAACAAAAATCGCTGTGGAACGCCCGCATTAAGTACATTCAAGCTAAGCTGCTTGATGTGCCCGTTACTCAATGCTTTCCACAATGGTGCAATATAGCTTTGCTCCAGGCATTGCACCGAATCGCGCCAGGCATGCAGGTCACCTTGCTGAAGTGGGCGGCGCAACCCTTCCCAGACGATTAACACATCACCTTCATTATCATCAACACACCGGGCAATAACACCCGGCGATATTTGATAAGGAATGCCTGCCGCCTGCGCGAACGCCCCGGCCAGAAAACTGTCGCCGCAAACCTTCATATATGGCCGCGCCAATTGCTCCACCGCATGCCCTCCTCCCCACAGCCAGATACTGTTTATAGGCAGATCACCACGCGCCTCGCGCGCCTGATTTACAGCGTGTTCGAAAAAAAGCATTTGGACTTCGTTGAAGACTTTATGCCAACGCAAGGCATGCTGACCTGTCGGCAAATACGACTGTACGTTTCTGCCTGCCACCTGCGCCAAAGTTCGTGTCACGATGCCTGGAACGCTCTCCATCTGAAGATACCAGCGCTGCGGATGGGGCGAAAAAAAACGCAAGCCTTCAGCGGCGAAATACATATTCAAACTGGCGCACAACTTCGCCGCTTCATCAGCATTCAATGGTACATCCGGATGCAAAGACAATTGCGTGCGTTGCATTTGCAGATGAACTGGATCAGCACGTAACCAGTAGCCCGTACCTGGCTGCATCCCGTCCGCCATCAAGGTAATCGGTGCGATGGGTTCGTCCATCTGACGTTCGATACCAAAAGTCCGGCACAACCACTCTTCCAACGTGGCTGTTGAGTCAATTTCTGAGGGTATCGATGCAGGCTTGGCACGCGCCAGCATTTTCTCAATGGCAGGCACATCCAGACCGGTACAAGCGCCGACAGCAATCTCCTGCGGCAAGAATAAATCAAGGATAACGATGTCTACATTTCTCATGTTGAATTTGTACGCATAGGTAAGCCAAGCATGGCTGGAGTGAACTAATTTTTTATCTTTACCAGTTTACCATCCCGCAGAGAGCGCTCTTATGGCAAACTAGCGCCCAATTCTTTTTGAGCACCTTCACTTTGCGTCCTTACGAACTCTTTATCGGTCTGCGTTACACCCGTGCCAAACGGCGCAATCATTTCATCTCCTTTATCTCGCTTATCTCCATGCTGGGTATGGCCTTGGGCGTGGCTGCGCTGATTGTAGTGCTGTCGGTAATGAACGGTTTCCAGAAAGAAATCCGCACGCGCATTCTAGGTATCGCGCCCCACCTGCAAATCAGTGAAGAGGCTAACAACATGGTCGATTGGCAACCCACCTTACAACTCACGACAAAATATCCGCAAGTGGCGGCTGCCGCACCTTTCGTGAATGGACAAGGAATGGTGTCGTTTGATCAAAATGTACAAGGTGTAATGGTACGCGGCATTTTGCCGCAGGATGAAAGCAAAGTGATAGACCTCTCCGACAAGATGAAAGCAGGTTCGCTGGAAGCCTTGCGGGAAGGCAGTTTCGGCATCGTGCTAGGTGTGGACTTGGCGCGCACACTGGGGGCGCATCTGAACGACAAAGTCTTACTCATCTCTCCTCAGGGGCAGATTACGCCGGCTGGAATGGTGCCACGCCTCAAGCAATTCCGTGTAGTGGGTATTTTTGAGATCGGTATGGCACCCTATGATAATGCACTGGCACTGATTCACCTTAATGACGCACAGAAGCTCTATCAAATGGGTAGCGCGGTAAGCGGCATCAGCGCACGTCTGCATGACCTCGATCTGGCTCCGCACCTGGCCATCGAGATACAACGTGTCTTGCCACGCAATACCTACGTTACCGACTGGACTCGCCAGCACTCTAATTACTTCCGCGCAGTACAGATCGAAAAGAAAATGATGTTTATCATCCTTTCGCTCATCGTGGCGGTAGCTGCATTCAACATTGTCTCCACGCTGGTAATGGCGGTTACCGACAAACAAGCCGACATCGCCATCCTGCGCACACTCGGTGCTTCACCTGCCAGCATCATGAAAATCTTTATCGTGCAAGGCGCCCTGATTGGCCTGATCGGCTCGGTACTCGGCGTTGGAGGAGGCGTGCTACTAAGCCTCAACATCGATACTGTGGTGCCGTTTATAGAGCGACTGCTGGGCATGCACTTTCTCTCCAAGGAAGTGTATTTCATCAGCGAACTACCCTCCGATTTACAGCGCGATGATGTGCTGGTCGTGGCATGTTTCTCTTTTATCATCAGCATGGTCGCCACGCTATATCCAAGTTGGCGCGCATCAAGAACACAACCAGCTGAGGCGCTACGCTATGAGTGAAATGGTGATTTCCTGTCGCAACTTATGCAAAATATTTGTGCAAGGCAAACTCAATGTTCCCGTGCTTAACGGCGTTAACATTGATGTCATGCGCGGTGAACGTATCGCCATCGTAGGTAGCTCCGGCTCCGGCAAAAGCACCCTCCTCCACCTACTCGGTGGATTGGATAAAGCCAGCGGCGGTAACGTCGCCATACTTGGCCACGATGTGCAAGCCATGAATGAAGCAGAGCGCGGCACTCTACGCAACCGGGCGCTGGGTTTTGTGTACCAGTTTCATCATCTGCTGGCGGAATTCACTGCACTGGAAAATGTTGCCATGCCATTACTGATCCGTGGCATGAAGCGAAGTGAAACAGATCCGATTGCCGAACGTATGCTCGGGCTGGTAGGGCTCACACAACGAACGGAGCACCTGCCAGCCGAACTTTCCGGTGGTGAACGTCAGCGTGTCGCAGTAGCGCGCGCGCTAGTTACCGAGCCAGCCTGCGTATTGGCAGATGAGCCTACCGGAAATCTGGATCGCGCCAGTGCGCAAGCATTATTTGAACTGATGCAAGAACTCAATTCCAGGCTTAGCACCAGCTTCATCGTAGTCACCCACGACTTGGAGCTAGCGGGAAAAATGCAGAGGCAGCTTCGCCTGATGGATGGAGTACTGCACGAAGCGTGATTGCCGCAGAGGTTATTGTCGAAAATTCGGCTCTAATATTAAAATCGCCCGGGAGACGGTCGTTACGGGCGTGTTTGATCCCCAGCGATAAGACGCCGAGTTCGATAGTCGCAAAATCTTTTGCGTTAACGCCACATCTGATAACAAACACTGCGTGAGATTATTGGTTGCTTCGTCATCGGATGCCGTGATTTGGACAACTCGCGACACAGAGGAGCCGAGCGCAAACAATCTGACATCGCGACTGAGCTTTCGCACAAGCGCATCGCGCGCGTTATGCATTTCGCCACTGCCTTGTTGTGGTTTGATTTCGACAGACATAGCACCATTCCCGGTAAATCGTACATCTGAAAAATCCATCGTCTACAGCACGCCTTGCGGTGTCTCAACAACAAAAGAATAGATATGACTACTTATCTATTCTTATATAGGCCAAACCTCACCAATCTTTACGGCTGCAGTACCTGCAACGCAAGGCAGTCATGCCAGAGCATGGCTTCAGGCAATCAAGCAGACAGGAGTGCAAGTTTGCTCTATATTTCATACCTTCATAAACCACAAAAGCAACTAAAAATGAAATCCAATAAACTTGCCTCAATTGCCTTGCTGCTCTGGGCTCTCACTATTGCCGTATTCGCATGGTTTTTCATTCGTGGAAGTACGACTGCTGGAACTGATGCTAGAACCGCTGTCGTTCTGCAAGTTGGCGAACGTGACTTGATCTTATCCGAAATGCGTGGACTGCTATCTGCAACACAAGGAATTATAGAAGGAGTGAGTCAAGGCAACATGCAGCGGGTCATCAAGGCTTCAAGTGCTGCAGGCATGATCGTTGCTGCCGATGCAAGCCCGGCACTGATGACAAAATTGCCGTTAGAATTAAAAACACTGGGGATGAGTGTGCACCGCGACATGGATGCAATAGCCAAAGCTGCCGAAAGTAAAACGCCAGCACCAGAAATTTTGAAGATGCTGTCTAATACATTAACAAAATGTGTCGCCTGCCACTCAGCTTGGCAGCTTAAAGTGGTGAATTAAACCAGGTATTTATTTTTGCGTACGGTGACAGCGTTCAAACCATCTTTCCTGCATGATGCGCCGCGAACAAGGCCGGCCCATACAGTGCCGCGCGATCATTCAGGATCACCTTGACCGTCATCGCCTCCAGTAGTGGTCGCCTCCGCCCTTTGTCGAGAAAGGTATCGAGGAACGCACCCTTCTGCAACAACGGCAATATTTTCGGCGCGATGCCACCGCCAATATACAGGCCGCCACGGCTCATCACCTTGAGTGCCAGATTACCGGCTTCCGCGCCGTACAAGTTGACGAACAATTGCATCGTTTCCACGCATACCGCATCGCTGCCTGCCAGTGCCGCAGCGGATATTGCCGCCGCCATATCCGCGCCGCGCATCGCGTCCGCCAGCCACGCAGGCGTCGATGCCTGCCGATAGTCGAGCAAGAATGCATACAGATCAAGCAGCCCCATGCCGGAAACGACACGCTCCCAACTGACATGCCCCCTGCTTTGTTGATGATGGCGCTGCTGCAAATAATTCAGCAAGGAAAATTCCAGCGCATTGCGCGGACTGAACGTGGCGTGTCCACCTTCAGTGGCAAAGGGGCGATGGGATAGCCCATCCCAATACAAACCCGCCTCGCCCAAACCCGTCCCTGCAGCGATCACCGCCGCATTACCCCGTGCATCGGGCGACCCCGCTTGTAGCGTAAAAAAATCAGCATCGCATAACGCGGGCAAACCGTAAGCCGTGGCCTCCAAATCATTTAGCAGATGGCAGCGCAAAAAACCGAAGCGTTGGCACAGCGCGGCAGCATCAATCCGCCAAGGCAAGTTAGTCGCTTGCGCCACCCCATCCTGTACCAACCCGGCAATGCCGAAAGCCACATCTGCAACGATATCACCCGACGACAAAAAATCATCCAGTAATGTTGCAAATGCATCATGGCGCTGGCTGGCATAACTATGTTCGCGGAGTATCTCAACGTGATTACCGTTCACTTTGACTAACGCCAAACGGGTCTTGGTACCGCCGATATCGCCGGTCAGGAATAGTCTCATTTCAATATGCCTCAAGATTGCCAACTTCCGAGCTGAAGGAATGGGGATTCAGGGTTTCACTCCGCCTTTGACCTTTGACGAGAACGAGTTTAATGGGATTTTGTGTTGACTGCCAAGCGCGTCATGCCTGGCTTGCCGAGTAAATCTTTCTAGAACACCGACATGAGCGCGTTCACCAATGATGTCGGTGTCGAGGCAATCTTCAGCTAGAATCCAACCAGATCATCAACCGGCATATCGAGCACCCCCGCTCCAATGATCCGCTTCAGTGTCTCGCCGATGATTTCGATATTATTGTCGAAGCCGCCGTGCGATGGGATTTCGGTTTTTTGCTGCATGTCCGTGCTGCTTCCCGATCGAGTGATAAAATTTTCTTCGCCATGGATTGTTTGGCGACTTTCCAATCCGCAATTTTCCACGACCGTGCGCCAATTGATGAGCGCTTCGGCGGTGCTTGAGGTCCCATCCCATCCATTAAATTCAGGATCATAGACATTCTCCAACCCCAGGATAGGTGTGCGCGTGTCGGCCTCCAGCGCGTTGGAAACAAAGTAAAGCAGGGATTTCTGATAGATGGTCGCCACGTTGTCGTCCTGTTCCTTTTGATCCGCCAGAATATCCAGATGAAGATTATTCATGATCGCTGTATGCGGGGCATAGTAACGGTTGGCAAACGCGACCGTGCAGGCAGGGGCGTACAAATGTAACGATTTGACGTAGTCGGTCAGGCCTTTCTGCGCCAAGTTGTTCAGCAGCCTACCCAGTATGATGGAGCCTGCAGAATGGCCAATGAGATGCACTTCGAAATCGCTGCCCCAACTGCTGGCCAACGCGCGCAGTGCATCGGTCAGCAAGTCGCCGCCGCGCCCGCTTTCTGCGGCCAGCTCGGCATTTTCTTTCATCTCGGCCCACAGAGGGCGTGCGAAGGGGCGTCCAATGGTTTTTTCAACGATGGGGTCGGTGATTTTGTCGTTTATCCAGTCGCGGATGCCGCCCGCTTTTTCTGCTGTGCCGGATTCAGACTTGTCCGCCAGCACATCGCCTATGGATTCAAGCAGACCGCTCTTCCACACGAGGAACAGCGGGTAGCAACCGTTGCCCATGAAATACCGACCCATCGCCTGAGCGCGCTGGATTGCGCTAGCTTCGCTGTTGAGGCCGCCGTGGGCGTAAATGACGATGCGTTTTTTTTGCTGCTGATTATTTCTGAACCATTCGCTCGGCAAGACACAGGCCTGGTGCTGAAGCGTGCGCGTTACTGCGTCCAGTTTGTCGAAGTGGTTGACATGCCCGTTGTTGCCCAGCACGATGCTGTGCTGGTAAGCCTTTTCCTCGTCCCACCAGTTGGTATGTGCAGCAACAGCGGCGGCGGCTGTTTGCTTGCCTCCTCCCGCTGCGAAACGCCCGGATACCACGCCCGGCACACCCATGGCGGCGACCCATGCATCCATGGCGTGCGCCAGCCAGTCCGCATAGCTGATGACCGCGAAGCCGCCCGCGCCCCACTCGTTGCCCCATGAATTCTGCATCACGAAGCCGGTGCGGTTAAACCCCACCAGCGCGAATGAATGGCCGCCTTTGCGCGATGGTTTGCCATCATAGGGTATCACCGGCAGATCGGCATGGGATAAGGGCGGCGTGGTGCCGGTTGTTACCGCATCCCATCCTTTGTGGGTATAGGACGATACGTAAATCGCGCCGACTTCCTGAATGGCTGCCTGCAAGTCGGTGATGGTATGGAGGTCTATCCGGTAATACACACCCAGCGTCCTTTCTATGGCATCACCATCCCAACCCGGCTTGGGCAGGCTGTCGCTTCCCGCCGTGTAAGGCCATTTCGATGTGACGCAAACCCCGTTGTAATACCAGCCCTTGAGCGCCCCCCGGCAACTTGATCCGTCGTAATCTTCGCCCTCATATTCGTCGAAGCGGCGGGCGAAGTGGTAAAGCATACGCGGGCTGACGGATTCAAGTTTTGCTGGCATTCCGGCGGCATGCCAGCGCAGGTAGTTGATGACGCATGCCAGGCCGAACCCGGTGCATGCGCCCTCCTGCCCCTGATTCAGAATAAGTTTGGCTTTAGTATAGGCGCCCATGTAATTTTTGATGTTGTCATTGGTCGGGTACAGCTGCGGCAGCGAGTTCGGCGGCGGCGTATACAGCCGGTCGCGCAAATCCTTCGGGTCGTTCGTCACATTGAGCGTGGCGCGCCGCGCCGCGACTGGAGCCGCCTTTAGGGCAGCACCGACCAACGGGAGCGCGGCAGCCCATACCTCCTGACCCGCGTTGTATGTTTTGGAAAACTGATCAAGGCCGTGGCTGCCACCATTGACGACTTTACGCGCGGCTTTCAGGTCGTTCTTTGCGAGTGCGGCTTTCAGCTTTACCTCGTTCTCGTTGAGATAGGCTGCCAGCAGACAAGCGGCAACTTCCGGCGCGCAAGCGCTGTCCGGGTTATCTGCGAGCGGTATGCCGAGAATAGTGGCGTATTTGGTGTAATTGCTGCGGCCGGTCAATTGCACATAGCCCCGTCCGCGATAGCGGGCCCCATCGCCGGAAATTTTGTTTCCAAGCTTGTACTCATAAGCGCTGAAGGCAGCTTGGCCGGGGAGCGTATTGAAATGAGAAGGCAATTCGGCAATCGGCACGAAGCCTTCTGTCTCGGCGCGTATCGTACCCAGCGTAGCGCAGACCATATCCTTGCTGGTCAGGCCAAATGCCGCCAGCGCCGCCGTGATATAAGGCAAATTAGCGGCAATACTGGATGTTCGAGTAAAGGGAAACAGCTTGCTCACCGTAGCGGTGTCCACAGCCACATCCAGCTTGGCCGGCGGTGAAATGCCCAAGGCGGACAGAGTGCGCGGACCAGCAATGCCATCCGCCACCAAACCGACACTGGCCTGCCAACCCCGCAATGCAGTCTCGGTGTCGGCATCGAAATTATTGCCGCTGGCCAAACCGGGATAGGATGCTGCCGCATCTTTGCCCAATGTATTGCGCAAGGATTCCTTGAACTCGGCGGTCTTCGTGTTATTGCTACCGCGCATCAACAGTAATGTATTTATTTGTGAGCTTTGCATTTTTTCCCCTTCATTGTGGTGTTTGAGCGATGAAAAAAATTACAGAAAGATTTTCGACCTGGATGTGCGGAATCGGAGCGCAGCATGCCACGCCCTGTTCAATGTCTCTCAGCGTAAATGATGTCGGTGAGACCGCCACCCTTCCCATCTCACTTAGCAGCAACCGGAAGTGGCTGCATTTTCATTTTGTGAGATTTCATATTGTGCGCTTCCATTTTGTGCAAAGGGCATGTCACTACCGCATTCGGCAAAAATTCCGTAATGCTGGCTAAAATCGCCGATGAACTTGAAGTGTTCCCTGAAGCGGGAATCATGCAGCATATGCCAGGTATTGCCGCACACCGGGAATACTCGCCCGGCTTCGATGTCGTGATGGCTATCGAGGACAAAGCGATGTGGATGATCGGGTATCGTGCCGCGATAAACCACCGCCTGACCATAATCCTCGCAGGCGGGCTCCAGCGCATCCAGCTTGAACAACCTGTAAGTGGCCGAGAAAAAACGGATGTTGCCGACCCGTTTAGCCAGCTTGGCATCGGTAATGTCGAGCGGCCTATCTTCGACCAGCCTTGGGTCGGCAAAGTCATGGCGCTTGGCAAGATTAATGAAATCGTTCCAGTACAGCGCGCCACCCAGACATTCACCATACAGCACCGGATCATTGCGCACCGCGTCCGGCACTCTGCGGTCAGCATAGACATCCGAGAAATAGAATTCGCCACCCGGTTTGAGCAAGCGATGCACTTCGCGCAGTACCGCATCCTTGTCCGGCGAAAGATTGATCACGCAGTTCGACACGATGACATCAAAGCTGCCGCTTTCCAGCCCAAGCTCATCAAGCTTTTCGATGTAGCCCTGTTTGAAAATGACGTTGTCAAAACCGAACACCTCGGCGTGATGGGCGCGATAACTTTCCGCAACGGCAAGCTGCTCATCGGTCATGTCCAAACCGACCACCTGTCCACTAGCACCCACCAATTGTGCCAGCGCATACACATCGCGCCCGGAACCGCTGCCCAGATCGAGAATGCGACAGCCTTCCAGCAGCGGCGGACAAATCAAACCACAACCATAGTAGCGCGACATCACTTCTGGATGGATGCGCGCCAACAGCGGCTTGAGCCAGCCCGGCACGCGCGACGCATCGCAGCAGGCAGAGGTCTTCAGGTCGTCTGAAGTTTGCAGTTGTTTGCCGTAATAGTCTTTAACGATTTCATGCATGATCAATTCTCTTATGTAAATTGGGATAGGGTTTCGTCGTGCGCTTCAAATATTTGGCTCTATGTGAAATTGAGTGGGTAATCAACTTTAACCTGCCGTTGAAAAAATAAATATGCTCATCCTCCTTCGACAAGCTCTCAAGGAACAGATTTTTCATGATCATAAAATCAATAAGTTACGATTTTGTCGCGCTGTGAAACGCTATCCAAAATTGGACCGAACAGCACCGAAACATCCTTCGACAGGCTCAGGACGAGCGGGGCTGGGGTTGCCCTGTTTCTTGCCAACGCCTTTCGATCTGCGGACGAATATCATACTCACCACAAACGGTTAAGTGAACCTTAAATCCGGATAATCCATTAGAAAATTTAACCAGACTCCTCCTTTGCAAAAGGGGGACTGAGGGGGATTTTTGTGTCCACGCAACGATCAAATCCCCCCTAACCCCCCTTTTTCAAAGGGGGGAATGCGTCGTCATTGCGCGAATCCAATCTAATGGATTGTCTGGGTTCATCCAACCACCATTTTAGGTGACAAGTATTTCAAATCCTGCGGCGCATCCACATCATGCAACAATTGTCCGATATGCAGCGACCAGCCGAGCTGCCCGATGCGCGCGATGGTCGTGCTGGAAACCGCAGCGGTGCTCCACGGCATATCGTTAAATAGCACTGCACTGTAGCGCTTGAGACCCAGCAGCGCATAGCCGCCATCGGCGGTGCAATGGATGACTGCATCGTGTACGTGCAATGATAGGGCAGCCTCACCCAGCAAAGTGGCGGACATTTCTACGCAGTCCGTGCCTATCAATAAAACTGATTCAAAATTATCAATGGCGCGCTCTGATGCACGCTCCAGTCGTGCACCGAGATCTCCCTCGCCTTGATCGGTAATCTCAATACCAAGTGGAAGTGTTATGTCTTGCCAAGCGATATCATCAATCTTGGGAGTAATGCATAACTCGACCGTGCCGATGTCAGCGGCCTGCGCTTCATGCAATGTAATGAACAGCATTTGCTGCGCCAGTTCGGCCGCGCCCGCTGCCCCCAGTGCCGGGATCAGGCGCGTCTTGGCAAAACCGGGCTGCGGGGCTTTGGCAAATATGATGATGCGGGTGGATGTCATCGGTACAACCTCGCCAACTCACCCGCATCCGTGCCGCGCCAATACGCCCAGCGCAAACGCCACATCAGCAGAATGGTGCGCCACACTCCGCGCATCTCCCAACGCCGACCGGATGTCGTCACACAATGCGCGATACAGGCGGGACGAGAAAACGCCAGCAGCCGTTTGCTTAGCTCCACATCCTCCATTAGCGGTTGATCGGGAAATCCATGCAGGTGTTCGAACACGGCACGCCGCACGAATATCGCCTGGTCGCCGGTGGCGATTCCGGTCAGGCGCGAGCGCCAGTTCATCAAGCGACTGACCACGCGCAACATGAAAGGTCGGCCAGTAATGCACACATCGAAACGCCCCCAGCAATGCTCTGTATTGGCCAAGGCTTGCTCGATGTGGTGGGCTGCGCCCGGTGGCAGGCGCGTGTCGGAATGCAGAAACAACAGCACATCACCACTGGCCTGTGATGCACCGGCATTCATTTGATTTGCCCTGCCGCGAACAGTGCGCAATGCAATGAAACCAGCCACCTCGCACAGCATTGCTGATCCATCCGCGCTACCGCAGTCGACAAAGATGATCTCGCAATCGGCTCGCTGGTATGGCAACAAGTGTGCGAACAATTCAGGCAGTTGTTCCGCTTCATTAAGCATCGGCACGATGATCGACAGACGCATCGTTCAGCCTCGCTTCCATTCGTGATAGCGCTTCATCCACGCCAACACTTTTTGCGGCGCATGGGCACGTTTCCATTCCCCAGCCGCGAATTTGTTCGCTTCAGCCAGAGTCGGATAAATGTGGATGGTGCCGAGTATTTTGTTCAGCCCCAGCCCGTGTTTCATCGCCAACACGAACTCGATTAGCAAATCGCCAGCGTGCTCGCCAACGATGGTGACACCGAGGATCTTGTCCTTGCCGGGCACAGTCAGCACCTTGATGAAGCCATATGCCGTGCCATCGGCGATGGCGCGATCGAGTTCGTCCATGCCGTATTTCACGACTTCATAAGCAATGCCTTGGTCGAGCGCTGCCTGTTCGTTGAGCCCGACGCGCGCGACCTCGGGATCAATGAAAGTTGACCACGGCACCACCGAGTAATCCGCCTTGAATTTCCAGAAGTCACCAAACAGCGCATTCACTGTGGCATACCATCCTTGGTAGGCGGCGGTATGGGTAAACTGGTACGGCCCGGCTACATCGCCCGCTGCAAAGATGTTGGGATAAATGGTTTCCAGATAGTCATTGGTAACCACTGTACGCTGGGTTTCAATACCCAGTTCTTCAAGGCCGTAACCTGTCAGACGCGCCACGCGGCCTACAGCACACAGCAGCGCGTCGAACTCGATACGGCGCGATTTGCCATCCTGTTCAACCACGATGTATTTGTGTCCGTCTTCCTGCTCGCAGCGCACAGCAATATGGTCGGTCAGCACGTCCACCCCATCTGCGCTGAGCGCCGCGCGTGCCAGTTCGGAGACTTCGCTATCTTCGCGAACCAGGATGCACAGCCCCTTCTCGATCTGGGTGACGTGCGAGCCCAACCGCGCAAAACTCTGAGCCAGTTCACATCCAATCGGGCCGCCGCCCAGCACCACCAGGCGCGCAGGCACCGTGTCCAACTTGGCGAATGTTTCCCACAGCGTATCGCTGGTGACATAGCCCACCTCATCCAAACCGGGCAGTGGCGGCACGAAAGGGCGCGCGCCGGTGGCAATGATGATGCTGCGCGTGGTAAGCACTTGAGTCGTGCCATCGTTCAATTTTATTTCCACCGTCCACGGGTCGGTAATTCGCGCATAGCCTTGCAGCACTTCCACACCCAAGCCGGTATAGCGTTCCACGCTGTCGTGCGGCGCCACGGTGCGGATCACTTCTTGCACACGCGCCATCACTTTTTGAAAGCTGAACTTTACTTCGTTCGCCTCCAACCCATAATGATCGGCGTGGCGTATCTGATGCGCCAGCTTGGCACTTTTAATCAATGCCTTGCTCGGCACACAACCGTAGTTGAGGCAATCGCCCCCCATCTTGCTCACCTCGATCAACGTCACCTTGGCCTTGACTGCCGACGCAATGTAAGCGGAAACAAGCCCACCTGCTCCGCCGCCGATCACGATCAGATTGCGGTCGAATCGTGCAGGAGGATTCCATTTTGCATAAACACGACAACGTTGCAGCCAGGTAGTGAGTTTTTTGGCGACCATTGGAAAAATTCCCAGCAGTACAAACGAAAACAATATTCCCGGCGACAGCATGCCGGACAGACTTTGCAATTGCGCGAGTTGTGTCCCTGCATTCACGAACACCAATGTGCCTGCCAGCATCCCCACTTGGCTGACCCAATAGAAGGTGCGGGTGCGCATCGGCGTGAGTCCCAACAGCAGGTTGACGATAAAAAACGGAAATACGGGAATCAGACGCAGGGTGAACAGATACAAAGCCCCGTCCTTGTCTACCCCATCGTTAATCGCTTTCAACTTGTCGCCAAAGCGTTGCTGTACGGTATCGCGCAACACAAAGCGCGAGGTGAGGAAAGCCAGTGTCGCGCCGATGCTGGAAGCGAATGACACCAACAGCGTGCCCATCAACAACCCAAACGACGCACCCATGGCCAGGGTCATGACCAACGCGCCCGGCAAGGAAAGCGCAGCGACGATTACATACAAACCAAAACAGACTGCCGCGACCAGCCAAGGCGACTGGGCCTTGAGCGCAGCAAAATCATGCTGACTCTGCTTGAGCGATTCCAGCGTCAAAAAATGCTCAAGATCGAAGGCAAAGAAGCTGACGACCAGCACAAGAATCAGCAGAACAAGCAGCGCGCGCTTCATGCTGCGACGTTTTCTTCTTCTTTCAATGCGCCGCCGCAACTGCTGCCCTGCCCGGCGGTGCAGCCGTAACAGTGGCCGGCAACATTGATCGGAAGATCCTGCAAATCTTGCAGCAGCAAATCACGCAGATGGGGGTGACCTTGGCCGGGGATAGCCAGTTCCAACTGCTGGTTGAAATCGCAGTCGTAAAGGAATCCCTGCCAATCCACGCTGACCAGGTTGCGGCACATCACCGTGTCAAGATTGGCAGCAGCGAAGTTTTCTTTCAGTAAGCGCAGGTAATCGTTGAACTGACCTTTGGAGACCAACGTTGAACCGAAACGCTGGATCGGCATATTGGTGATGGCAAACAGCTGGTTGAACACGATGCCAAAATGCTCGAATAGCTCGCGCTGGTAATCTGCTTGCAGCGCAGCTTGATCTGGCGGCAGCGTAGCGTCCTGCGGGTTGAACACCAGGTTCAGCGTCAAGCCGCTGTCAGGCCGCCCGTAACCCAGCACATTGAGCTTTTGCAGTGCGGCGATACTCTTGTCGAACGTGCCCTTGCCGCGTTGCTTGTCCACATTGTCCAGCGAGTAACAGGGCAGCGAGGCGACAATCTCGACCTGGTGCGCAGCGAGAAATTCGGCAAGATCTTCCTGTCCCGGCTCCAACAAAATAGTGAGGTTGCAACGGTCAATCACCTTGCGGCCTTGCGCGCGAGCGGCGCGCACCAAATCACGAAAACCCTCATGCAATTCCGGTGCGCCGCCAGTCAGATCGAGCGTGTGCAAATCGCGCGCCGCCAGCACCTGTGGAATCAGCGCCAGCGTTTCACTATCCATCATCTCGGTACGACTCGGCCCGGCATTCACATGGCAATGCACGCAAGTCTGGTTGCATTTGTAGCCCAAATTGACTTGTAGAATTTCTAGCGTGCGACGACGCAAAGCGGGGAATTCAGTAGCTTGTAACAAAGGCAAAGTGGCGTGCATGACTTGATCCTGTCAAATAGTTTATCCATTGCAACTGCACCAGACCGACAGTGCAATACGTTCCTGAGTGGTAGTCGTTTCAAGAACCTGATTACTTACAAAGTAAAACTTTGTAGCTTGGTAGGTTAGGCTGAATGAAATGAAGCCCAACATTACAGGAGGGGATGAACAGATACGTTATCGATGTGTCGATTAAGGCCGGGTTCACTCAGCGACTGAAAAGACAAACACATCCGTGCCTGCCACCAGGCCAAGCGTGAGTGAGATGTTGGGCTTCATTTCATTCAGTCCAACCTACCGGCCTTTGCTCGCATGAGACAACCTTATTCGATAGGCTACATTTCTTCAGCGTCAAAAAAATCATTGTCGATAACCTTCACTTCGTAGCAATTTTTTATCTGCACTCCAACATTGAACTTATGCATCAAATCTACAAGTTTAGAACCGTCCAGTAAGATTATTTTGTGATGTGCATCTCTGGCTTTTACTTTTGCCTTTTCATCAAAAGATGAAGTAGTCACGAAGATACCCTTGTGGGTATCGCCGCTCATAGCACCTATAAAGTTGCGAATATCAGTTTCACGGACTTTATTTTCGCTATAGCGCTTGGCTTGAATATAAATCTTCTCAAGCCCAAGTTGATCTTCGTTGATAATACCGTCTATACCTCCATCGCCTGACTTGGCTGTCTCTATGAAGTCGCCATACCCCATTTTTTTAAGCAAAATCAAAATTATTTTTTCAAACGCATACGGATCAACATCTTTAAGCTTTGAAAGTAATTCATCTTTCACTTCCCGTTCGATTTGCTCAAAACCAGAATCAATTAAATCCTGTGGGCTTGCGTTAGCTACGATTGTTGATTTTGATGCAGACTTATTTTCGGGCTCATAAAACGTAATGACATTAGATTGAATGTCATTAATAGATACATTTTCTGGCTTAGCGGATTTTCCTTTCTCGGTAATTTGAACATAGGCTCGTTGTGGATAGTGAACTAACCCACCCTTCTTAAGATAGGACTTTCCCCAAGCAATACGATTTTCAATTAAACGGTCCCCACTTTTGGTCATCTGCTCCAGTAGATCTTGGGGTAAGTCCGCATAAAAACGCTCTTCTACAAGCCGAACCAAATCTCGACCCTTGATGATTTTGCCATCTTTTAGCACTTCCAATATTGGAAGAAAGGTTTCATTAAACTTTGGTAATTCCATTGATTTCCCGTTCTTGCGGTTTGAATTTGGTAAAGCCTAACGAATAGCGTTTATCAGCCGCCCTCCCAAACTTGTAAAACCCGCAACCTTATCTGCAGCGGATAAAACTCGTTGGACTGAACCACCGGAGAACGGAACCTATAGGGATTGTACGGTCTTGAAGTATAGCGTCAACTCAATATCATGAGGGGACGGCAATGGGTGACCCCATTTTTCATTGCACTCTCCGTCGATGACAACTCAACCCGGTCGTTGGGCAGAATTGCATTCTGGAATATTTCCATATGGTGCTCAATGGATGTTTATGTCTGGCGTTTGATTAATTCCTGGCGAACCTTATCCATCATCCCTTCCGTTTCTTCTGGGGAAAGATTGAATGCTCTACCAAGTTGGTCAAGGGTTTGATCTTCTTGAGGGGAAATTATTCCATCGGCAAAAGCTTTGCGAAGCTCTGTTTCAAAAATAACTCTACGTCTTGCCATCTGATTTGCAAATGCCGAAGCCACGATACCGGTCAGGATGGCAACAGTGCATACGCCGAGAAACGCGGTAAACAGCGATATGACACGGCCAAGCCATGTCACTGGCGTGAGATCACCATACCCAACCGTGGTCAGCGTGATTACCGCCCAGTAAATCGCGTCGGGAATGGATGCGAACTTCTCTGGCTGCGCTTCATTTTCAGCAAAATACATTAGCGAAGAGGTAATTAGGATTGTGATCAGCAACAGATACAAAGTTGCGGCAAATGAGCGCCGCTCGTCATAGATGGCCTGCACCAGATCTTCTATGGCGGTGCTGTAATGTGAGATCTTGAACACACGAACCAGTCGAACCGCACGGACAATACGCAAATCCAGACCGGGGATGAGCATTTGCAAAAAGTAGGGTGCCAAAGCTGCTAGATCAATCAAACCATAAAAGCTCAGGATATAGGCTTTGCGGCCACGCCAAGAATTACCTTGGCCTAGTGGAAAGCGAGCTCCGCTCGCCCAGATTCGTAGCAGGTATTCGACAGAAAACAAGATAATGCTGAACCACTCGAAATAATCAAAATAGATACCCCACCGTTTATATAGGGTGCTTACGGATCCAAGCACGACAGCAACGATGTTAAGCAAGACTATCGTGGAGATAAAGATGGAGCAAAACCTCGCGGAGAGATCGTGCTTAACCTCGCTTTCGAATATTTGAAACAGTCGAACTTGTATGAGTCGAAGGTTCATATATGATTTTTTACATTAGCCCAGTTGAGCTGAATGAAATAAAGCCAAATCTACTTGGCTTCGAATTTCGGGGTCAAATCCGAATTTCGTGGTCAGGTCTAACAAGGTTGCAAGAGGAGATGTGCTATTTAGACAGCGCCCCCGCGTGCATATACTACATTGTTAGCCCCATTTTTCAATGCGCTCTACGCCGATGACATCTCAGCACCAAGCTTGCTCAGCGTAACGATTTCAGTTAGTGCTTGATTTGCAATCTACCATAGCTGATTCAACGCGGTTGCTTCCGCCCGATTTGGCCCTGTAAATCTAACACGATAAACAACCGCACTTTCTGAACTGTATGGACAAACGTAAGCTCTTCTGAAAGAAATGACAAATGCCTCCGGATAGCATTTTGCGAAAAATTTGACGAAACCAACATTAGAGCTTTCTTTGTTCATCTTTTCCAAAAGATATTTAAGCAAATGTAACACGAAATCAATAGCTGCCGATAAAATAAGCGGATTATTTCATTGTGAAGAAGCACTATGTATATTGCACACACATTGGAAATACTGAACAACTCAAAGTGTCACCCTCAATTGCACTTCGCATAGGAATGAATTTGGTTTAGTAGCTGCTCAAACGCTTCCAGCGGCACGAGCCCGCTAAACAGAAAACCCTGATAAGCTTTGCAGCCATGTTGCTCCATAAAGGCAAGTGCGCTTCAGTCTCCACGTCTTCGGCAGTTACATCCATCCGAAGCCCTTTAATTGACCACACTTCATCGACAAGAGATGTTAATTAATCGTAATATTCATAACGTCTTAAAGCGGAAATAATTAAACTCCATTCATGTGCAAAAACACTTAATGTCCCTTAATTTTTACCATAGGCATTCGCAACAAGGAGAAGAAAATTGAAAGCTTTAATCATCACCATACTTGTTGCTGGCATTTTAATGCTCGCCGGATGTGCTGAGCCGGAGCCTAGAGTTGCACCAAGGCCGAAAGTCAATTGGAATGACGTTCAATCCATTGCAAGTGCAATCAGTGTTCAACATGACGATTTAAATAAAATCACAAACTTTAAGGGACCAAACAGTAGTAGCGGTATTCTGGACACGGTTTTATTACGTGCAGGTAAATCGGATGAGGGTGGAGGGTTCAGTTATCAGA
>CAIRGS010000124.1 GCA_903878125.1 uncultured Nitrosomonadales bacterium
ATCGATAAACAGCACATCGTTCGGCTCGAGATTGGTTAACAGGGCAGCGAGGTCACCGGCACGTTCCAAAACCGGTCCGGAAGTATGGCGCATGTTGACGCCCATCTCGCGCGCGATGATATGCGCCAAAGTCGTCTTGCCAAGTCCTGGCGGGCCGAAAAGTAGCACGTGGTCAAGTGGCTCCTTGCGTTTGCGAGCTGCTTCAATGAAAATTTCCAGCTGCCCACGTATTTTTTCCTGGCCGATATATTCGTCCAGATGTTTAGGGCGCAATGCACGCTCCTGCATTTCCTCCTGCAAAGAGACTGGAACGGGAGAAATTATGCGATCGACCGCAGTCAGATTATCGTTTTGGATCATGTTTTGGATAATAGCTTAAGTGCTTGGCGGATGCCGTCCGACACATTGGCATCGGCGGACAATTGTTTGGCTGCCCAATCTGCTTCCTTCGCGCTGTAGCCCAATGCCAACAGCGCGTTGGTAATATCGTTGCCATGTGGTGTCACAACACCGTTTGCGCCACCCGACACGGACACGATGAACTTATCCTGCAGTTCCAGCAACAGACGCTCGGCGGTCTTTTTGCCTACCCCTGGAATTCGGGTCAACAGCCCCACCTCTTTACTTGCCACGGCAATCGCAAGATCGTTCAAGCTCAAGCCAGACAGCACCGATAGCGCCAGCTTCGGCCCCACGCCACTGATTTTCAACAAGAGACGAAACGCCACGCGCTCGTCCTCGGAAGCAAAACCATAGAGCAGGTGCGCATCCTCACGAACGATGAGTTGAGTAAATAGCACCACCCGTTCATGCAGTACCGGCAGGTTATAGAAGGTACTCATCGGCACATTCACTTCATATCCCACGCCTTGAACATCCAACAAAATTTGCGGTGGATTTTTTTCCAACAAGTTACCTGTCAAACGCCCTATCATGTTTTCCTTGTTAATCTTTCTCGGCTAATGGTGTCAGCACGATAATTACTGCATTGGAAAAATTGCAATCACGTTTATTCCGTAGCTGGAGAAGTTATCATGCTTTTTAACTTAATCTGCCATTCCGCATGCGCAAGCCCTTGGTAGCCAGTTGGCCCAACCCCATGCCAGCGTGCGCATGACAAATCGCACAAGCCAGCGCATCCGCCGCATCCGGGCTGGGGGAGCCGGACAATTCCAGCAGTCGCTGTACCATATCTTGCACCTGCTCTTTTTTTGCATGACCGTTGCCTACCACCGCCTGCTTCACTTGCAACGCAGTGTATTCTGCGACCGGCAGGTTCGCCAGCACCGCAGCGCAAATCGCTGCGCCGCGCGCCTGCCCCAGCAGAAGGGTGGATTGCGGATTGACGTTAACGAACACTTTTTCTACCGCCACCATCTGCGGCTGATGTGTTTCAATCACCTCACGCAATGAATTGAGAATGACTTTAAGACGTTCAGACAGCTCGCCAGCTGGCGTTTTGATACAACCGCTAGCGACATAAATGAGTTTCTGCCCCACCTTGTCCAGCACGCCAAACCCGGTGATGCGCAGGCCGGGGTCTATCCCTAAAATGCGTGTAGTAGAAGCAAGGCTCATCGGTGTAGGGAGGATTTACCCTTTTCCCTTACCCCTTCTATTCCCTCTTCGTTCATTCCGCAATCACGGCCGTGGTATACACTTCTTGCACATCATCAAGGTTTTCCAGCGCGTCCAATAGCTTTTGCATGCGCACCGCATCGTCACCAGTAAACAAGACTTCGACAATAGGCTTCATCGTTACTTCCGCCATTTCCGGCTTAAAACCGGCTGCTTCCAAGCGCTGCTTAATCTCGACAAAATCATTAGGTGCGGTGATAACTTCAATACTGCCGTCATCATTGCTCACTACATCCTCTGCACCCGCGTCCAGCACTACTTCCATTAGCGCGTTTTCATCAGTGCCAGGCGCAAAAATCATCTGCCCGCAATGTTTAAACAGAAATGACACAGAACCATCCGTACCGAGATTCCCGCCGTACTTGGTGAAAGCATGACGCACATCGGCCACGGTACGTGTCTTATTATCGGTCATGCAATTTACCATCACCGCTGCGCCATTAATGCCGTAGCCTTCGTACTGAAGCTCAATATAGTCCACACCGTCCAGTTCACCGCTGCCGCGTTTGATGGCGCGCTCCACATTATCTTTCGGCATATTCTGGTCATAGGCTTTTTCCATCGCCAAGCGCAGGCGCGGATTGATGGCCGGGTCGCTGTCGCCCAACCTGGCTGCCACGGTAATTTCCTTGATCAGGCGTGTAAAAACCTTGCCCCGCCTTTCATCCTGACGACCTTTGCGGTGCTGAATATTTGCCCATTTACTATGACCCGCCATGACATTTTCTCCGTTGATTGATTCCCGAACCTCGGATGCCGCAAGGATTCGCACCCTGTTAAAAGTAGCGCGGATTTAAATTCGAAGTGCAACAGCCGATGATAAAGTTATATGACTGATATTTTAGTGTAGCGCACCTTCTGATTAAAGAATACCTGAAATAATATTCCGCATACCAGCACTTTGCGAGACCAATGCCTAAGGCTGACTGCCATACATTAAACCTGCTCCGGATGCCTTTGTATCATGGCTGTTGGAGTTGACAATCTTGTGTAACAGGTGTTAATTTTGCACGTGCGCCGATTTGAGAAACAGCTTGCGGGCGCTTTATAAATACAGCTAAAGCGGGTGAAGCCCGGTTTAGCTTAAGCTAACCGGGTTTTTTATTCTGCACGAGGGAGTACGTTATGCCAGAACAATCCAACCAAGCAGAACATGCTTATCAGCTTGAAACACTCGCGGTACACGCGGGTATAAAGCGCAGTCAATTTAATGAACATAGCGAAGCACTGTTTCTCACTTCCAGTTACGTGTTCGATAGCGCGGCTCAAGCCGCTGCACGCTTCATCGGCGCAGAGCCAGGCAACATTTATTCGCGCTTCACCAACCCTACCGTTACCATGTTTGAGGAGCGTTTGGCCGCGCTGGAAGGCGCGGAGCAGTGTGTGGCGACGGCGTCAGGCATGTCGGCGATTTTGGCGTGCTGCATGGGTTTGCTGAAAAGCGGGGATCACATCGTTGCTTCACGCAGCATATTCGGTTCGACGGTAAATTTGTTCGGCACTATCTTCAAGCGTTTTGGTGTGGACACCACCTTCGTTTCTGCCACCGATGTGAACGAGTGGGAAGCTGCGGTACGACCCAGCACACGACTATTCTTCCTGGAAACGCCGTCCAATCCACTGACCGAAATATCCGACATTGCAGGCATTGCTGCAGTGGCGAAGCAGCATGGTGTGTTGCTGGCAGTAGACAATTGTTTTTGCACTCCCGTGCTGCAACGCCCGCTGGAATTAGGCGCGGACATTGTGATTCATTCCGCCACCAAATATCTTGATGGACAAGGACGTGTGCTGGGTGGTGCGGTGCTGGGCAGTAAGAAGGTGATGGAGCCCATATATCAGTTTCTGCGCACGGCGGGGCCGACCATGAGCGCATTCAACGCATGGGTATTCCTGAAAGGCTTGGAGACGTTGAAGATTCGCATGGACGCGCACAGCGCTAATGCGTTGTCCGTGGCGCGATGGCTGGAGACGCAGGCTAATGTGGCGCGCGTGTATTACCCGGGTCTGCCATCGCATCCGCAACATCAATTGGCGATGAAACAGCAGAAAACGGGTGGCGGTATCGTATCGTTCGAAGTGAAGGGTGGCAGAGAGGAAGCTTGGCGTCTCATCGACAGTACGCGCATGATTTCAATTACCGCTAATTTGGGCGATACCAAGACCACATTAACTCACCCAGCCACCACCACGCATGCCCGTATAACGCAGGAAGCCAGAGATGCAGCGGGTATTACCGAGGGTTTGCTGCGTATTGCGGTCGGGCTGGAAGCTGTGAGCGATATCCAGACCGATTTGGCAAGAGGGCTGTACAAGTAAAAAAATTGCCGGCTCCGGGTTTTTCCAGGTGACGATGGTCAGCTTGCCGTGCGATTAGTCCAAGTGTGAAAATGACGGGCCAATGAAATTATGCTTGTGAGTCGTGACATTGAAAATATGGCAATCCAAATTGGCAGTGCGCTAAAGTCGCATGGCCTTGTGTTGGCCACAGCCGAGTCATGTACGGGCGGTGCGGTGGCCAGCTCTATCACTGATATTGCAGGAAGTGCTGAATGGTTTGAGCGCGGCTTCATCACGTATTCAAATGAGTCTAAACGCGAGATGCTGGGCGTCGCCCAAGAGACTTTAGTGCGTTACGGCGCGGTCAGCGAGGCCGTAGTGCGCGAAATGGTGGCGGGCGCGTTGTACTATAGCCATGCGCAGGTGGCATTGGCGGTCAGCGGCATTGCCGGGCCAGCGGGCGGTATGCCGGACAAGCCAGTTGGCACAGTGTGGTTCGCTTGGGGGATCAAGGGGCGGCAATGTGTTGCGCGATTGCATCATCTTTCGGGTAGTCGTGCAGAAATTCGCATGCAGTCGGTATGCATAGCTTTTCAAGGAGTATTGGAACTGCTGAATCAGGTAACGGACGTAGCTTAAGGGCACCTCTAAAAATCCAATTTTTGTCACAATAAATTCTGAGGATGTTTTTAAAATCAGGAAATCTGCGACAATCTTCATAGCATCAAAAAAATCCATTGCTCATTCGGCAATTAGTTCAGTCGGACTCTTTCTGGTTCAGACTCGGATGGCTTATGCCATAATCGTATATCATTTTCGAAGGGGAAGAATTGCATGGATGATAATAAAAGCAAGGCACTCGCGGCGGCTCTGAGTCAGATCGAAAAGCAGTTTGGCAAGGGCTCCATCATGCGTTTGGGCGAACATGATATTGCGCGCGATATTCAAGTGGTTTCTACGGGATCATTAGGATTGGATATCGCGCTGGGTGTGGGTGGCCTGCCGCGTGGCCGTGTAATCGAAATCTACGGGCCGGAATCGTCCGGCAAGACCACACTCACGCTGCAAGTGATCGCCGAAATGCAAAAGTTGGGCGGCACGGCTGCATTTATTGATGCAGAACATGCGCTCGATCCGCAATACGCGCAAAAGCTGGGCGTGAATGTCAGTGAGCTGCTCATTTCGCAACCGGATAACGGTGAGCAAGCGTTGGAAATTGCGGATATGTTGGTGCGTTCGGCTGCGGTAGATGTGGTGGTGATTGATTCTGTGGCAGCATTGACTCCCAAGGCGGAAATTGAAGGAGAAATGGGCGAGCCGCAAATGGGCTTGCAGGCACGCTTGATGTCGCAGGCATTGCGCAAGCTGACCGCCAACATCAAGCGTTCCAACACAACGGTGATTTTTATAAATCAAATACGTATGAAAATCGGTGTGATGTTTGGTAGCCCGGAAACCACGACCGGCGGCAATGCTCTGAAATTCTATGCTTCAGTTCGGCTGGATATTCGTCGTGTTGGTGCGATCAAGAAGGGCGATGAGGTGATTGGTTCAGAAACCCGCGTGAAAGTGGTCAAGAACAAGGTCGCGCCGCCGTTCAAACAGGCGGAATTCGATATTTTGTATGGTGAAGGTATTTCTCGTGAAGG
>CAIRGS010000125.1 GCA_903878125.1 uncultured Nitrosomonadales bacterium
ACAACCTGCGCAACGCGCTGGACTGGTTGCCGCGAGGCCGTGAGCTAATTACCGTGAAGTGCGATGTTGAATTGCCCGTACACTTTGATGCACTGGTGGCGCCACCACAGGACAACGCGCAACTTCGCAGCCTGTTTGAACGTTGTGGTTTCAAAAGTTGGCTACGCGAACTTTCTCCTGCCGCGCCTTCGCCCTCAGCAAAACAAGTTGGAGAAGAGGATGGGATGCGGCAAGCCAGCATGTTTGCTGAAGACCCGCCTATGCCTGTCCCGGTGCATTACGAAACGATTTTGACGGAAACGCAACTCGACTCTTGGTTGGAAAAAATCCTGCAGGCCGAATTGGTGAGTATGAACACCGAAACCACCGCGCTGGACATGATGAACGCACAGCTGGTGGGCATCTCATTTGCCATCCGACCCCATCACGCTGCCTACTTGCCACTGGCGCACCACTACCCCGGAGCACCGGATCAACTAAGCCGTGAGCATGCGCTATTAAAACTCAAGCCGTGGCTGGAAAACGCACAGCACAAAAAACTGGGACAAGATCTCAAATACGATCAGCATATCTTTGCCAACCATGCTATTCAGCTTGCCGGCATCGCCGAGGACACACTACTGCAATCTTACGTGCTGGAAAGCCACAAGACGCATGACTTGGATAGCCTTGCGCTACGACATCTCGGCGTGAAGACCACCAGCTATGCCGAAGTCGTGGGCAAGGGCGCCAAACAAATTTGCTTCGATCAAGTGGATTTGGCAACCGCTACAAACTACGCAGCAGAAAACGCCGACATCGTTCTGCAACTGCATCAAGCACTCATTTCGCAGATCAAGATGCAAGGCAGGCTGGATGAGGTGTACAGCAATATTGAGCTACCCGCACGACAAGTGCTGTTCATTATGGAGCGCAATGGTGTGCTGATAGACAGCGTCAAGCTGGCGGGACAGAGCCGCGAACTGGGCGAGAAACTCCTTAACATTGAGGCGCAGGCATACGCGGCGGCGGGGCAGAAATTTAATCTCAACTCGCCCAAGCAAATCCAGGAAATCCTGTTCGATAAACTCGGCCTGCCCGTCAAGAAAAAAACGCCCAGCGGTACGCCCTCCACTGACGAAGAGGTATTGCAGGAACTGGCGCTGGATTACCCGCTTCCCAAACTCCTGCTCGAATATCGTGGCATGGCGAAACTTAAATCCACTTACACCGACAAGCTGCCGCAAATGGTTAATCGCAAAACCGGGCGCGTGCATACCAGCTACTCACAGGCTGTGGCAGTGACAGGGCGATTGGCTTCCAGCGAGCCCAACTTGCAGAACATCCCGGTGCGCACAATGGAAGGACGCCGCATTCGTGAAGCGTTCATCGCACCGCCCGGTAGCCACATCGTCTCTGCCGACTATTCGCAAATCGAATTGCGCATCATGGCTCACCTGTCTGGTGATCAGGGCTTGCTCAGGGCATTCGCGAATGCAGAGGACATCCATCGCGCCACAGCGGCGGAAGTTTTTTCCGTCCCGCTGGACGCAGTGAGCAATGAGCAACGGCGTTATGCCAAGGTCATCAACTTCGGCCTTATTTACGGCATGTCCGCATTCGGTCTGGCTTCACAACTTAATATCGAGCGTAGCGCCGCGCAGCAATATATAGACCTCTATTTCATGCGCTACCCCGGCGTGGCCGACTACATGCAGCGCACGCGCCAGCAAGCCAAACAACAAGGATATGTGGAAACGGTGTTCGGGCGCAGATTGTGGCTACCAGAAATTAACGGCGGCAACGGCATGCGCCGTCAAGCCGCCGAACGTGCTGCCATTAATGCGCCCATGCAGGGCACCGCAGCAGATTTAATCAAGCTGGCAATGGTCGCAGTACAAAATTGGATAGAGCGCGAACAAATGCATACTCGACTTATCATGCAAGTTCATGATGAGCTGGTGCTCGAAGTGCCGGCGAATGAATTGGCGCTAGTAAAAGAAAACCTGCCCGGGCTAATGTGCCACGTGGCCGAGTTGAAGGTACCGCTGGAAGTTGGGCTTGGTGAAGGCGAGAGCTGGGAAGCGGCGCATTGAATAATCGCCTTGTTGCGGGGCAGGTGCAAATAATCCGTTCGGACTGACCCTTCGACTTTGCTCAGGACTGAAGGCCTTGTCGAAGGCCAGTATTGGCGCGGGACTAGCGGTTCGACCAGCTTACCGCGAACGGTAATGGTTTTGCTGGAACGCACCACTACTTAACACAAGACACGTGGCTTAAACCGTTTTCGTCACCGTAGTTAACGATACCGCCTTCCAGGTTAACGATAAACTGGATTCCAAACATAGTGCCGGGCGTGGATGACCAAACGTCGTACAGCGTCCAACCCTGAGTACGCAATGCTGAAATATTAGTGCGGTAAGCAATTTCATGACGAATACCGAGCGTACTTCCATCATACCGAGTGAGAGAGACCAGTTCGTCTTTGGTTGGCAGGCGCCATTTGTATCCCAGTGCCGTGGATGATGAGCAGATATTCTTGGCTTCAGCCAAGGTAACGGTGGTGGCGGTAATGGGTGCCCAAGTGAGCCCACCCTGGACGATGTAACCAGGAGGTAATTTTACCGGTGCGGCGCTTGGCACCGCAGCCTTTTTCAGCGTATCCGCCGTCGCTACATTTAAAGTGAATAACAATGCGGCCAAACTTATGATTAGTGTTTTCATGGGGAAGATTAGTGTTTTCATGTGGTAGATAGTACCCTTCATGCACCCTTAGAACAAGTATGTATGCATCAAAAAAGTAAGGTTATCTATGCACCTTGACGGTCTTTGGTGTTGATCCAGGTGCAATATCGGTGGCACTAAAATCAGGTAAATCATTTTGCCGAATTTACCTCGCCCCGCACCGACAGATATTGGCCCGAACAACGCGCTGGAAAAAACTATTGAGATAGGACGTAATGTGCGAGGGTATCGGCCTCAGCATCGCTAAGATGCACAAACGCCGGCATTGACACCGGTCCCCATTTGTTGGAGCCGCCATCGCGGATATTGCGCGCTACCAGCGCAGCCGCGTTGGCCTTGGAAGCATACTTCGCCACCACGTCCCGGAAGGCTGGCCCTACGATCTTCTTGTCGATAGCATGGCATGCCAAGCAGTTGTTGGCAGCGAGTAATGCTTTCGCGTCGGCAGGGCCAGGCGTTGCCGAGACTGCGACGGTTGCTGGTTTATCCGCTGTGTTAAGTGGCCTCGTTCCGCTGCTGTGTTCGGCGCCATAGGTTTTGACCAGATAGTCTACGATTGCAGGGATATCTTCGTCAGCTAGCTTCGCGCCAAATGGCACCCTCATTTTCTTGACGGTGGCCTCCCAGTAGCCGCGCGGCGAAGTGGGCGGTTGCGACTGGATGTAATGAACCGAGTGGCAAGTCATGCAATTGCGTTGAGCCAGTGTGTAGCCGGGTAACTCGCTCGGCTTGAACACGGCAGTTTCAGGCGGCAGCTGGATATCGAGGGCGATTGCAGAGTAGGGTGCGAGGGCGCTCGCCACCAGCAGGATGCGAATCAGGGCGTATCTCATGCATTTCTCCTTAAACAGCAACAACGTGGGTTGACTCGACCACATTGCGCATATAGCCGCCAGGGTTTACCAACTGGCTGAGCGGCTGGCCCTGGCCGATCCGGTTGACCGCACGCACCAGCAATTCGTGGTTCCCTTTGTGTTTTGGCGTGAACGTCACGCTCCATTCGCGAAAGGAGTACCTGCCCAGATCCTTGCCCAGTTGGGCGGCCTGCCAGTTCTGGCCGCCGTCGGGCGAAAATGCAACCTCGGTCACGCCGTACCCGCCATCAAAAG
>CAIRGS010000126.1 GCA_903878125.1 uncultured Nitrosomonadales bacterium
CCGATTCCCATGCTTTGGCTGACATGCTGAACACTCAGTCCCTGTTCCTGGATCATGCGCACAACTTCCAGTTTGAAACTGGTGTCGAATTATTTTCGTTGCTTTGTCATTTAGTACGCCTCTGATGGTGGATTTTCCACCTATCGAGGTGTCCGTGTAAATTAGGCCACTACAGATCGCTTGCCTATTTCTGAGAACTCTGGCCTTCTTGCCAAGAAAGCATCAATGGAGAACATTTGAGATTGCTTGAACGAGTTGACAAATTTCTGAAGCAAGTTGTCCTCGGAGTACAGCCCGGCAGGTATGGCGTAAGATTGGCGATCAACCATGCTAAGACTCAATTTGTTTCGCAAGTCCGAGCTAACTGGATAGCCCATTGCGTCGCTTGCGCCAGCGCCCAATACGAGGGTAATATTCTTTGGACGAGATGACATGGCTATTGAGGTCTAACGTAAAATAGATCCCAATAAAACACTAAAATTTTATCGGGTTGGTTTATAAACATGGCAAGAAATATAAACTTATCAAGACAGTCTGCGCGAACTCTGAATTTCTAGAGGCTCCCGACATTACAAACCGGCTAGCTCCTGCAACAACTTCTCATGTATCCCGCCAAATCCACCGTTGCTCATGACCAGAATGTTATCGCCGGGGCGAGCGGCGGCAACAATGGCTGCTATCAATTCGTTCAGATTGTTTTTTGTGATAGCTATTTCTCCCAGCGGAGCGAGAGCCGCCCGAGCATCCCAGCCGAGGTTGAAGTCGTAGCAAAATACCATGTCGGCATCTTTGAGACTGTCGGGCAGAGCGTTCTTCATCACGCCTAGTTTCATGGTATTGGAACGTGGCTCCAACACCGCCAGGATGCGCGCGCTGCCTGCTTTAGCGCGTAGACCAGACACGGTGGTGGCAATCGCAGTTGGGTGATGCGCAAAGTCGTCATACACGGTGATACTGTTTACCACGCCGCGCACTTCCATGCGCCGTTTGACGTTTTTAAATTCGCTCAATGCCGCCAGGCCCTGCGCCACGGGTACACCGGCGTGACGCGCGGCGGCGAGTGCGGCGAGTGCGTTCAAGCGGTTGTGTTCGCCCATCACTTCCCATTTCAGTTCGCCATGCGCTTCACCATTAAAAGTCACGCGATTATCTGCGTCGATGTTCCAGCCGTCAGCACAGGCAAATAATTCCACAGGCGTCCAGCAGCCGTGATTGATCACGCGCTTCAATGAATCGGCACGGCCGTTGCTGATTATCAGCCCGTTGCCGGGCACAGTGCGCACCAGATGATGGAATTGCGTTTCGATGGCGGCGAGGTCGGCAAAGATGTCAGCGTGATCGAACTCCAGATTGTTGAGGATGACCGTACGCGGACGGTAATGAATAAACTTGGAACGCTTGTCGAAGAAGGCGGTGTCATATTCATCCGCTTCAATGACGAAGAAAGGCGTATCGGTTAAGCGCGCAGAGAGTCCGAAATTCTGCGGCACGCCGCCGATCAGGAAACCCGGATTCAAGCCCGCATATTCCAGTATCCACGCCAGCATAGAGGTGGTGGTGGTCTTGCCGTGGGTACCTGCGACTGCCAGCACCCATTTGTCATGCAGCAGATTTTGCGCCAACCATTGCGGGCCGGAGATGTAGGGCAGGTTGCGATTGAGGATTTCTTCCATCAGCGGATTTCCGCGCGATACCACATTGCCGATAACGAAAATGTCTGGCTGAAGGGTGATCTGTTCGGGGCCGAAGCCTTCAATCAGTTCTATGCCTTGCGCTTCAAGTTGCGTGCTCATCGGCGGGTAAACGTTGGCGTCGCAGCCGGTGACGCGATGTCCTGCTTGTTTGGCCAGCACTGCAATGCCGCCCATGAAGGTGCCGCAGATACCAAGTATATGGATGTGCATGTTATGCCCTGAAAATAAAAAACACCGCACCCATCAGGCACAGCGCGGCATAGCTATGCTGAGCTGTTCTGAAAGAATCTTAAAATTAAAAATCGGGCGCAGAATCAAGCATCATAATTTAACGCGGGCGCTAACCAGCGTTCGGTTTCTTCAAGGCTTAAACCCTTGCGCTGTGCGTAGTCTTCAATCTGATCTTTGTCTGCTTTTGCCGTGGCAAAATACTGCGATTGCGGATGTGAAAAATAAAAGCCGCTCACTGCAGCAGTCGGCAGCATGGCAAAACTTTCAGTCAGCGTAATGCCGGCCTTGTTGGGTGCGTCCAGCAGTTCAAACAGGGCGCGTTTCTCGGTGTGATCAGGGCAAGCCGGGTAGCCCGGGGCCGGGCGGATGCCGCGATATTTTTCATCGATTAAGTCTTCAGTGCTGATCTGTTCGTCGGCGGCATAGCCCCAGAACTCGCGTCGGACACGGGCATGCAGCAGTTCGGCGAAGGCTTCGGCCAGACGGTCGGCCAAGGCTTTCAGCATAATGCTGTTGTAGTCGTCATGCTTGCTTTCGAATTCCGCCACGCGCTCATCAATGCCGATGCCGGTCGTGACCGCAAACGCGCCGATATAATCAGCCACGCCGCTTTCTTTGGGCGCGATGAAATCGCCGAGACTGAGGTTGGGCTTGTCTTCCGGCTTGACCATTTGCTGGCGCAGGTTGTGCCAAGTCATGGCCACGCGGCTACGCGATTCATCAGTGTAAATTTCGATGTCGTCACTATTGACACTGTTGGCCGGAAACAGGCCAAACACCGCGTTTGCGCTTAACCACTTTTCGTCGATGATGCGTTTGAGCATGGCTTGCGCGTCGTGGAACAAATTGCGTGCCGCATCGCCGATGATTTCATCTTGGAGAATTTTCGGATAGCGCCCGGACAATTCCCAAGTCTGAAAGAATGGCGTCCAGTCGATGTAGGGGCTGATCTCTGCCAGCGAGTAGTCGTTGAGCTCCTGTACGCCGATGAAGCTGGGCTTGGGCGGCGTATAGCTGGCCCAATCTGTTTTCAGGCCGTGTGCGCGCGCGTCTGCCAGTTTGTATCGTGCGCCTTGAGGTTTTTTGTTGGCATGCAGTTCGCGCGTCTTGGCATAGTCAGTCTTTATGCCAGCCACATAATTGTCGTGCAAAGTGCTGCTCAACAGGTTGTTGCACACCCCCACTGCACGCGATGCGTCCGTCACATAAACGGTCACGCCGCTGGTATAGTGAGGCTCGATTTTCACCGCCGTATGCATGCGTGAAGTGGTCGCGCCGCCGATCAGCAAGGGGATGGTGAATCCTTGACGCTGCATCTCCTTGGCTACATACGCCATCTCTTCCAGTGAGGGCGTAATCAATCCGGACAGGCCGATCATATCGGCGTTGTGCTCGCGCGCTGCGTCCAAAATTTTCTGGCACGGCACCATCACGCCCATGTTGATCACTTCGAAATTGTTGCATTGCAGCACCACCGTGACGATGTTCTTGCCGATGTCATGCACGTCACCCTTGACCGTGGCGATGACGATCTTGCCCTTGGGTTTGTTGTCGCCCGAACGCGCTTTTTCCGCTTCTATGTAGGGTACCAAATGCGCCACTGCTTGCTTCATTACGCGCGCGGATTTCACCACTTGGGGCAAAAACATTTTGCCCGCGCCGAACAGGTCGCCGACCACGTTCATGCCAGTCATTAAAGCGCCTTCGATCACCTCGACCGGGTACGTCGACTGTAACCGCGCTTCCTCGGTATCTTCCACGACATAGGTGTTAATGCCGCGCACTAGCGCGTGGGTCAGTCGTTCCTGCACCGTACCCTGTCGCCATGCC